>JAKPBN010000120.1 GCA_029778945.1 Spirochaetota bacterium | reverse complement strand
GGCATTGCGGTACTGGACCGCAAAGGATTCCGCATAACGCGCCTTGTCTGTGGACACCTCGGACCAGGAGGGGAGGACGAGGGGGGAGGCCGGGCCCCCTTCGGGCAGGCTCGGGCATGCGCGGACGGTCCCGCGGATTCCGGCCAGGAGCTCGGCCGGGCGCGGGGCGGGTTGGGCGGTGGCGCCAGCCTTGGCCGCGGCCGCCCGGAGGCGGGCCATGGCCTCGAGGAGGGCCGTCTCCCCCATCCCGTAGACGAGGAGGTCGGCTTTGGAGTCGAGGAGGATGGACTTGCGGACCTTGTCCGACCAGTAGTCGTAGTGGGCGAGGCGCCGGAGGGAGGCCTCGATCCCCCCGATGACCACGGGAAGCCCTTTGAAGGCCTCCCGGCACTTTCCCGTATAGGCGATCACGGCCCGGTCGGGCCTCGAGTTCTTCCGCCCCTTGATGCCGGGGCCGAGGCTCCCGTCGGCCCGCAGGCAGAGCTCCGGGCGGCCCCCGGGGGCATAGTCGTCCTCCCGGCGGGGCTTGTTGTTGGCCGTGTAGGAGGAGACCATGGAGTCCAGGGCCCCCGCCGCGACGAGGAAGGCGAGGCGGGGCCGCCCCAGGAGGCGGAAGGACTCCACATCGTCGGGGTCGGGCCGGGAGAGGATGCCCACCCGGTAGCCCTCGGCCTCGAGGAGGCGGCAGAGGAGGGCCGGGGCAAAGGAGGGGTGGTCGACGTAGGCGTCCCCGGTGACAAAGACGACATCGAGGTCTCCGGGCTTGAGGCCCCGGGCGGCGAGGTCCTCGGGACGGGCGATAAGGAAGGCCATGGCTAGGAGTATACGCCGGTCCGGGGCCTGGAAGGAAAGGCCCCCCCGGTATAGGCTAGGGCCATGAACCCGGCCCTCCTTGTCCTCGGCGCAGTCCTCATCTTTGTGCTTTTTCTTCTGGGCCTGGCGATGGGCCTTATCCTGGGCCGACGGGGCGGCCGCCTCGAGGTGGAAAAGACCCTCCCGGAGCTCCTGGCCAAGGAGAGGGGAGACGCGGTCAAGCGCTCCCGGGCCGTCCTCTCCGGCCTGGCGGCGGAGCAGCTGGCCCCCTGGCTCGCGGGCTTTCCCTTTGACCCCACGGACTGCCGCTTCCTGGGCTCCCCGGTGGACTTCCTGGCCTTCCGGGGCGCGTCCACGGGCGTGGTCGAGGAGGTGGTCTTTGTGGAGGTGAAGTCGGGCAACGCGGGCCTGAGCCCGGTGGAGCGCTCCCTCCGGGAGGCCGTTGAGGCCAAGAAGGTCTCGTGGCTGGAGTACCGGGTGCCCGGGCCCAAGGCCTAGGCGGGGCTTTTAGGCCCGCCTCCCCAGGTTGCAGTCGAGCCGGGCCTCGAGGCCAAGGCTTGCCAGCCGGGCGAGGATGAGCTCCTCCATCGCGGCCGACTCAAGGAGGCTGCACAGGCTCACATAGAGGACCCCATCGAAGCTGTGCATGGCGATGTTGAGCCGCGTGGCCTCCGAGGGGGGCTGGATGAGGTCGAGGCGGCCCAGCTCCTTGCCGAGGCCTGGGGGGAGGTCGATGGGGCCGAGGCTGGTCACCACCCCGGAGACATAGTCCTCCCCGAGGACAGCAAAGACCAGGCGGGCCCCGAGGTCCTTGAGCCCCAGGGGGAGGCAGGCCAGGAGGGGACTGCGCATGGCTGCCACGTTGCGCGATATATGCCGGGCTATCGAGGCCTCGTCGTTCTCCAGGCGGAAGCGGTGGCTGAGGCGCGCAAGGATGTCCTCGAAGCTCCTGGGCCCCAGGCGCATGTCCTCCCCCAGGATGGTGTAGAGGGTAAAGTTGCGGTTGGTCCCCGTGGGATAGTAGCGGCGCATGTCCACGGGGATCTCCACGGCGAGCTCGGTCCGGCCCCGGCGGCCGCGCTCCGGGGTGGAGAGGTAGACCTCCTGGAGGGCCGCAAGGTAGGCCGCGCCGACAAGCTCGGTGAGGGACACCTGGCGGGCCCTGGCCACAGCCAGGGCGGCATCGAGGGGGATCCGGGCCGTCGTGATCCGGTAGTCCCCCAGGGGGAGGAGGCTCCCCGGGAGGCGAAAGGCCTTCCTTCCCTGGACGGGGGCCGGGAGGCCAGGCCGGAAGTGGCGGACATAGGCGTCCTCGTATTCCTCGGGCTGGATGGGGCTATCCAGGGGATAGATATCCGGGTGGGGCTCGAGGACCGGCTTGCCCGAAAGGCGGCAGTATTCCGCGAGGAGGGTCTTCATGAGGCGCAGGGCCCCTCGGCCATCCCCCAGGAGGTGGGAGAATTCTCCGGCGATCCGCTTTCCGCTATAGCGGATCCTGAAGAGGGCGCATCCCCTGAGATTGGGGTCAAAGCCCTGGCAGGGGCTCTCGGGGTCATCCTCGACAAGGACTCTCTCCTTGAGGGGCACGAGGCTGTACCAGAAGGGGCCCCGCCTGAGGCTCACGGCGAAGTAGGTAAAGCGGGCCAGGGTCAGGTCCAGGGCCTCCTGGAGGCGGCCCGGGTCCACGAGGTCCTGGAAGTCCACGGAGATCCTGAAGAGGGTCGTCGACCTTGGGCTGGCGATGGCGGGCATGACCACCGCGGCCATGTCCAAGGGGTAGGAGGAAGGCATAGGCCTAATCTTAGCGTCCCGGGCTATCCCCGAGGACGGGAAAGAGCCGCGAATCCCATAAAAAAAGGCCGCAGGCAAGCCCCCAAAGCTCGCCTGCGGCCAGTCCCGCTCCGAGGGCGCAGAATCCTAGCCGAGCTCGAGTTCTATCCGGTGCACCGTGCCCGCGGGGAAGATAGGGAGGAGGGGGCCCTCCTTCCTCGCGGACTCGGGGAGGGGCACATGGATGCCGTCTATCCTGAGCCTGGCGGCTCCCTTGCAGACAGCCCGGGGATTGCTGACCTCGATATCGTAGGTCGCCCCCCGGAATATCCTCGTGGCCCGGAAGCCCGGCCAGGAGCGGGCTATGCAGGGATCGAGGCGGAGGCCGGCCCAGTCGGGCCTTATCCCGAGGATGCCCTGGCTGAGGGCTACGAAAGTCCAGGCCGCTGTTCCAGTGAGCCAGGAATTCTTGGCCTCCCCAAAGCGGGGGGAGTCCGGGCCGGCTATCATCTGGGCATAGACATAGGGCTCGCAGCGGTAGGTCGCGATATCCTCCTGCCGGGCCGAGGGGCAGATGGAGAGATAATAGTCGAGGGCCCTGTCCCCGAGGCCGAGGCGGCAGAGGGCCAGGTGGATCCAGGCGTTGTTGTGGCAGAAGATGCCCGCGTTTTCCTTGACCCCCGCAGGATAGCTCGAGATCTCCCCCAACTCGGGATGGTAGGCCGAGTAGGCCGGTTGCTGGAGGATGATGCCTGACTCCGTGAATAGCTCGCGATGCACGCTCTCGAGGGCCTGGCGCGCCCGGCCCCGGAAGGGCGAGGGCCGGCCCTGGGCATCAAGGGCGTCATCGGCGCCGGCCCCGCCCAGGGCGCACCAGGCCTGGCTCTCGATGTAGATCTTCCCCTCGGCGCAGGCCGCCGAGCCCACGGGCCTTCCAGCCGCGTCATAGGCCCGGCGGTACCAGGCCCCGTCCCAGGCCTCGGTCTCGATCGCGGCAAGGATCTCCTCCCGCCAGGCTAGGACCCTGGAGGCCTCGGCGGGCCGCCCCAGGCAGCCGTAGAGGCCGGCCATCTCCCGGGAAGCCTCGAGGAAGAGGCCCGCGATCATCAAGGACTCGGCGGTCGAGCCGGCCACGTCCCCCGCGGTCTGGAAGGACTCCCCGGGCTCGGTGGAAAAGCAGTTGAGGTTGAGGCAGTCGTTCCAGTCCGCATGGCCGATCAGGGGGAGGCCGTGGGGGCCCCGCTTGGCCATCGTGTAGGCCAGGGAGGTCTCCAGGTGGTGGAGGAGGTCCTCGGGCAGGGGCTCCTGGCCAGGTCCCGCCCCATAGGTCTTGTCCGCGTAGCCCATTCTCTCAGCGAGGATCGAGCTGTCTCCGGTCTCCCGGATATAGGCGCAGGTCGAGAGGACGAGCCAGAGGTGGTCGTCGTAGAAGTCCCCCCCCACCTCGGCATTGCCCTTCTTGGTCAGGGGCTGGTATTGGTGGTAGCAGGTGCCGTCCGAGAGCTGGGTGGCCGCGAGGTCGAGGATGCGCTCCCGGGCCCGGGCCGGGACGAGATGGACAAAGCCCAGGATGTCCTGGTTGGAGTCCCGGAAGCCCATGCCCCGGCCAATGCCCGTCTCAAAGAGGCTCGCCGCCCGGGAGAGGTTGAAGGTGGCCATGCACTGGTACTGGTTCCAGGTGTTGAGCATGCGGCTCGCGTGGGGGTCGGGCAGACTGGCCTGGAAATTCCCAAGGAGGCCCTCCCAGAAGGCGCCCAGCTCGGCCAGGGCCTGGTCCACCGCTCCGGGTATCGCCCATCGCGCCAGGATCTCCCTTGCCTTGGAGCGGTCGATGCGGCCCGGGGCCTCGAACTTGGGGCCCTCGCCCTGCTCGACATAGGCGAGGACAAAGGCAAAGTCCCTCGACTCCCCGGGAGCCAGGTCAAGGTCGACCTGGTGGGCGCCGACCGGGTTCCAGCCCGAGGCGATCGAGTTCGCGCAACGTCCCGCAAAGGGCACCCGGGCCTCGTGGAGGCCCTCGTGGACTCCCACAAAGCTGTCCCGGTCGGTGTCAAAGCCCGAGATGGGCGCGGTGCAGGCAAAGAGGGTGTAGTGGCCCCGCCTCTCCCGGTACTCGGTGGTATGGTAGAGGGCTCCCTCGTCCCCGGTGGCGGGGCCGCCGACCTCGACCTCGCCGATGGACCAGGTGCGCTGGTAGTTGGTCATGTCCCCCAGGGCCTCGTAGAGGCAGAATTCCTGGAAGCTGAAGAGGCGGGGCTTTTTGCGCGATGAGGAGCGGTTGGTCACCTTGACCTTCCAGATCTCCTCGGTCCGGCCCAGGGGTATAAAAAAGCAGAGCTCGACCTCGAGGCCGTCCTTTTCCCCCAGGATCTTGGTGTAGCCCAGGCCCACCCGGCACTCGTAGCGGTCGAGCCTGGCCTTGACGGGCTTCCAGCCGGGGTTCCAGACCGAGCCTCCATCGTTCACGTAGAGGTAGCGTCCCCCGGAGTCGAGGGGGATGTTGTTGTAGCGGTAGCGGGTCAGGCGGCGGAGGCGGGCGTCCTTCCAGAAGGTGTAGCCCCCGCCGGTGTTCGTGCAGAGGCCAAAGAAGTCATCCTGGCCGAGGTAATTGAGCCAGGGCAGGGGGCTGTCGGGGCGGATGATCACGTATTCCCGGCGTTGGTCGTCAAAGTGGCCGAAGGAAGGATCCATGAGAACCTCTGGAAGATATGATTGCGCATTCTAGCCTGGTTGGTTGAATGAAGCAAGCAACTAAAACTGATGGTTCTTATTAGTGCGACCAAGATTGTGTATGATTGGAATTAAGTTGTTGTAATAAAGCTATTTAGAGAGAAAAAATCGTCCTGGACACTAGGTGGCCAGGACGATTTGGATAGCCTGAACCGGCATGGCCAGTCCTCTTTTGAGAACCCCCAGCCTAGCTGGCGCGACTAGACTTCCAGAGAGCCCAGGCGCTTCTCCGCATAGCGGGGATAGGCCCAGAGGGCTAGCCCCGTCAGGAGACCAGGCAGGACCCCATAGGCCAGGAGGAAGCCAAGGTGGTCCAGGCGGACCAGGACCGAGAGGCCCCCGAGGCCCCCAATCAAGGCCATGTCCCCCAGGATGATGATCACCGCGTTGATGTTTTGCTTCATGGCCGCCACGGGATTGTCCCAGCGCAGGCGGGGATTGGCCGTATCCAGCCAGAGCCCCGCGATGGTGACGAGGCCCGAGACCGCCAGGGCAATGAAAAGGCCACCTAGGATCTCGGGGAGTCCGAGGCCCAGGGCAAGGCCCCCGCCCAGGGCTCCCACAAGGGAGCCGAAAATGGCAAAGCCTAAGCCGTGGAAGAATTTCGCCAGCCCGATCTGGGCCAGGCTGACGGGCAGGGCCTTGAGCCAGGCCAGGGCCTTGGCGTCCCGGGATATGGAGGTGCAGGTGATGCTCGTGGAGGAGCCCAGGAAGGCTCCGGCGGCGGCGGCGACCAGCATGGGGTAGGGGCTTCCCTCCCAGTGGAGGGATGCCAGGGCAGTCCCGAGGTCCTGAAGGCTATTGCCCTGGGCCAGGATGGCCACGGCGATGATCACGGGCATGAGGAGGACGATCATCGGCCCATTGAGGAAGTAGATGGGCTCCCGGTTCATGAGGCGGAGTTCCCGTGTCAGGAGGGACAGGATGGGGCGGGAGGCCTTGATCCTGTGGCCGATAAAGCCCGAGGCCGAGGCGAGGCGCCGGAGCCTTGTCTCCCCGAAGCTCGAGAGGCTGGCGGTGTAGGCCGGGCCAAGGGCGAGGACGGCCAAGACCGAGATGCCCAGGCCGAGGACCAGGTTGAGGAGAGAAAGGCCAAGGCCCCTGAGACCGGTGGCGGTCAGGGAGGCATAGGCGAGGAGGGCCGGGGGGTAGGCCTGGCCCAGGCGATGGAGGACCGAGGAAGGGCCGGCGTAGCTTTCCCGGATCCAGGCGGGGTCCCCCATCCGGGCGGCCGAGCCCTGGATGAAGTAGTTGAAGGCCAGGGCAAAGCCCAGGCCCAGGATCCCCCCGGCTATCATCACGGCGTTCTTGTTCCGGAGGAAGCGGGCCGTGGACATGAGGGGAACCAGGATGAGGTAGGTGAAGGCCAGGGGGACGAGGGGGAGGGCAAGGATCGTGAGAAGGCCCTTCACGTAAAAGGCCGGGCCGGGGTGCTCGCCCCAGGCATAGACCCCCAGGGCCGTGCCCATGAGGAGGAGGGCAAAGAGGAATTCCGAGAGGTAGCCCGTCACGAGCTTGGCCCCGAAGAGGTGGCGGGGCTTGACCGGGAGGGCGAGGATGAGGCTCTCTCCCCCGGAGAGGGAATAGGTCGAGAGGCTCGTCACAAAGCCAAAGAGGAGGACCATCAGGGTGGCGCTGGTGGCCGCGTTGAGGAGGAGGAGGCCCTGGAGGCCGAGGGGCTTAAGGGCCATGTAGGCGGCGTAGTTGGAGCCGAAGAACAGCACCACGAGGTCGGCCACCACGAGGAGGACCAAGGCCCCTATGCCCAGGACCTTGGCGATTTGCCTGGCCGAGGGCTTTCCGGCGGCGCCAGCGGCGCCGGAGGCGCCGGCATTGGCCCGCAGTCCTGCGGCTCCGCCCTTGAGCCCATAGGTCGAGAGGACATAGAAGCGGACTACGCTGAGGAGGGGGGGCCTCATAGGCCCTCCCCCGGGCCGGGGCCCACCATGTCGAGGAAGAGTCTCTCCAGGGACACCTCTCCGGCGCCTCCCTCCCTCTCCCTGCTGGCCCGGAGCTCCTCGAGGCTTCCCACAAAGAGGATCCTGCCCCGGGCAATGACGGCGATGCGGTCGCACAGCTTCTCCGCCACCTCCATCACGTGGGTGGAGAAGAAGTTGCACTTCCCCTCCTGGGACCGCTCCCGGAGGATCTCCTTGAGGCCAAAGGCGGCTTGGGGGTCGAGGCCCACCATGGGCTCGTCCAGGATCCAGTTGGCCGGGTCGTGGAGGAGGCTCGCGACCACGCAGAGCTTCTGCTTCATGCCCCGGCTAAAGGAGCCTATGGGAGAGGCGAGGACGGTGTCGATCTCGAAGCGGCCGGCCAGGCGGGCGACCCGCTCCTTGCGGAGGGAATCCGGGACCCGGTACATGTCGGCGACAAAATTGAGGTATTCATAGGCCCGCAGCCTGTTGAAGAGCTCGGGGTTGTCACCCACAAGGCCAAAGCGGGCCTTGGCCTCCAGGGGGCGCTCGCCGAGGTCGATGCCGTCTATCGTGACCCGGCCCGAGTCGGGCCTGAGGGCGCCGGTGAGGAGCTTGATCGTCGTGGTCTTGCCGGCGCCGTTGGGGCCCAGGAAGCCAAAGATCTCCCCGTTCCCTATCTCGAGGGAGAGGGAGTCCACGGCCTTGGTGGCGCTCTTGGCATAGGTCTTGGAGAGGCTCTCGAGTTTTATCATCCCTGACTCCTTGCGTGCCCTCTGTGGTATTTCGAAAGGGATTGGCTGGTCAAGGGGAAGGGGAGGGGCTAATTTTCCAGGATCGTGATCTCCACCCGGCGGTTGCGGGCCATGCCCTCGACGGTCGAGTTGTCCGCCACAGGCTTGGTGGCCCCCAGGCCCTGGATGTGGAAGCGGGAGGCGGCTCCTGCCCCGGCGGCGATCAGGGCCTTGGTCACCGCGGCGGCCCTCTCCTCGGAGAGGAGCTTGCGGCCCTCCTCGGTGCCGGCGAGGGCTGTGTGGCCGGTCACGAGGATGTCCCGGTCGGGATACTTGGCCAGGAGGGCGGCGATGGCCGCGATCTTGGGGGCCTCCTCGGCGCGCAGGACGGCCGAGTCCGGGAGGAACTGGATCTTCTCGAGGCTAATCGTGACCCCGAGCTCGCTGGAGCTCACCTTGACGTCCGGAAGGGCTTCCATGGCCTTGTCCGCCTGGGCCGTCACGGCCGCCCGGTCCATCGCCTGGGCCTCGACGATCTTGGCCTCCGCCGTGCCCCGGTACTCGATGTTGCGCCCATCGGACCAGTCAAAGACGAGCTTAAAGCGCTCGCTGTAGGCCCCGGGCTGGCCCAGGGCCTCGTCCCACCAGATCTTCTGCTCCGAGAAGCCCGCGATCTGGATGGGGTAGATCGAGGCATAGGCCCGGGGCGGGGGGGGCTGGTAGAAGATTGTGTAGGAGGCGGTCACAAGCCGGTAGGCCTTGCCGTCCAGGCTGGCCGGGCCCTCGTAGCGGTAGCGGCACTCGAAGGGTATGGCATAGGGGTCGGGTATGCCAAAGACCCTCCGCAGGTCGTGGCGCTCCTCCCCGGGAGCCACCCAGGTGTCTCCGGGGGAGAGGGCCCGGTCGGGGAAGACCGGGACATTGCGCACCACGGGCATGTAGTACTTGGGGTCGATGGTGTAGCGGCCCAGGGCGTCCCGGCGGAATTCGGAATCGTAGTTTTCCGTCACCATGGCCACGGTCTGGCCCACCAGGGTCTCCTCGGTGATAAAGTTGCCCTTGAGGTAGCCCCAGGCCCCGTCGGGGGCGGCATCGGCGACGGAAAAGGCTATGCGGTTGGAGATGGTCGAGGAGTTGAGGAGGCGATGGTTGAGATAGGCCGTCTCCTCCACGGTGGAGAGGATCCGGAACCTGTCCCCCGTAGAGTAGTGGAAGGCAAAGCGATAGGGGGCCGGGGCGGCCGAGGCCGGGGGTATCGCCTGGGCGGTGCTTTGGGCCTCCGCCCAGGGGGCTGTCCAGGCCAGGGTGGCCAGGAGGGCCAAGGCGAGGAGGAAGCTGGGGCGGGAAGCCGGGCTGGGCTGCTTCATGCCTAGAATATCGGCAGGAGCGAGGCCCCAGGGCCCCCCAATCTCGCGGGGAACCTCCTTGCGGCTCCCCGGGCGCCCAGGCATACTGTCCTCCATGCCCGATCTGCCCATTAGCCCTGAAGCCGGCCCCCAGGTTGTCCTGGAGCTCATCTACCGCCTCAAGACCCGGGACGTCATGACAAGTCCCCCGATCACCGTCTCCCCCGGGGAGACCATGCGGACCGTCCAGTACCGGATGCGGGACAACGGGATCACCGGCCTGCCCGTCGTGGACGCCCAGGACAGCCTCCTGGGCATTGTGGCCATGGGGGACCTCCTCTCGGCCTTTGACTCCGGGAAGATGGACGAGAAGGTCGAGACCCTGATGACCCGCCAGGTGATTGTCCTCGAGGACGACATGCCCCTGGCCTTCGCGGTCACCTACTTCAACCGTTACAAGTTTGGGCGCTTTCCTGTCCTGGACAAGGACCACCGCCTGGTGGGCATCATCTCGGCCTCGGACATCATCCGCTCCCTCCTCGTGGCGATGAACGCCGAGGTCCAGCGCCTTGAGGAGGCCATGGCCGAGCGCCGGGCCGCCGAGTCCCCTCCCGCGCCGGGGGAGGACCGCCTCTCCTTCCCCGTCCTCCGCCTCAACTTCGAGACCGCCGGCCAGGCCAGCGCCGCGATCAAGCGGGCGCTCAAGGAGCGGGGCATCGACGCGGCCACCGTGCGGCGGGCCGCAGTGGCCAGCTACGAGCTCGAGCTCAACCAGGTGATCCACTCCGAGGGGGGGACCCTCTCCTGCTCGGTCACCGACGGACGGATCGAGATTGTCGCCCAGGACGATGGCCCGGGCATAGCCGACCCGGAGGCGGCGATGAGGGAGGGTTGGTCGACGGCGAGCGAGTGGATCCGCTCCCTGGGCTTTGGGGCCGGCATGGGCCTGCCCAACGCCAAGCGGGTATCCGACGATTTTTCCCTGGATACAGGCCCCGGCCGGGGCACTACGGTCAGGCTTACGATCAAGATCTAGCAGGGTCGGGGCAGGAGGAAGGATGCGCATCAGTGAGCTCGAGAAGGCCCTGGGGGCCAGGCTGGTCCAGGCCAAATTCGAGGATCGGGACCTCTCCGGGGCCTATACCTCGGACCTCCTGTCGGATGTCATGGGCAAGGCCGAGGCCGACTCGGTCCTGATCACGATCCAGGCCCACAAGAACACCGTGGCCGTGGCGAGCCTCCTGGGCCTGGGGGCCGTGGTCCTCTGCAATGACCGGCCCATCCCCGAGGACATGGTCCAGGCCGCGGCCGCCGAAGGCATAGCCATCCTCACGACCCCCCTCTCCCAGTTCGAGGTCTCTGGAAGGCTCTGGCCCGAGCTCGGGAAGTCCGGAGCCTAGGGACCTTGAGGGTCAGGATAGACCTCCACAACCATTCCTGCCTCTCCCCCTGCGCCTCCCTCGAGCAATCGCCTTCGGTCCTGGCCCGCCTGGGAAGGGCCGCGGGCCTCCAGGTGATGGCCCTGACCGACCACAACTCGGCCCTCAACTGCCCGGCCTTTGCGGAGGCGGCCCTCCGGGAGGGCCTGGCCCCCCTCTACGGCCTCGAGGCCTGCAGCGCCGAGGAAGTCCACCTAGTCTGCCTCTTCCCAAGCCCGGCCGCGGCCCTGGCCTTTTCCGAATGGCTCCGGGGCCACCTTGAGCCCCTGCCCTACGAGGCGGAAAAGCTCGGGGACGAGGTGGTGGTGGACGCCGACGAGGGGGTCGTCGAGCTCCTGGACTACTACCTTGGGGGGGCGACGGACCTGGGCTTTGAGGAGCTCTGCGCACAGGTCGTCTCCGCCGGAGGGGCCGCCATCCCCGCCCACGTGGACCGGCCCATGTTCTCGGTGTCGAGCCAGCTGGGCTTCCTGCCTCCGGGGCCCTATGCCGCCGTCGAGGCGATGCGCGATCCCGCCCGGGCCCTCTTTGGGGGCTTCCCGGTGGTCTCGGGCTCGGATGCCCACTATCCTGAGCACATTGGCCGCCGGGCCACCCAGCTGGAGCTCGACGGGGCGGCTCTGGAGGCTGGCCGGCGCGGGGAGGGCGGGATCCTCTTCGAGGCCCTCCTCGAGGCCGTCAAGACCGGCCGACCCGAGCCCTATTGGGCATGGTCGGGCTAGGGAAGGGGTGGGCGTTTTGCCGCGGGGCCTGGGTTCAGTATATTCCAGCCAAGCCCCGGGAGGTAGCATGAACGATATCGATGGGTTTGACGGTGAGCTTAAGGAACCGGAAAAGGCGATATGCAAGGAACTCCATGCCCTTATCGAGGGGAATCTGCCGGACAGCGACTCAAGGCTCTATCACGGCTCCCCTGTGTGGTTTATCAAGGACAACCCCATCGTCGGCTACTCGATAAAGAAGGAGGGTGTTGCCCTGCTCTTTTGGAGCGGCCAGGGCTTTGCCACCCCAGGGCTAAGGGCGGCCGGAAAGCATAAGGCCGCGGTGTAGTGCTTCCCACTTTTTCAGACCACTCAAGCCACTAATGTGTGCCTGACTTCGGCTGGGGTGGCATATCCGAGGGCGGAATGCGGGCGCTCCTTGTTATAATGGTCAATCCAGTCTGCGATACGGTTATAGGCGTCGTTGAAATCCAAGAAGGACTGCTGCCAAGCGCATTCCTCCTTGAAGCTGCGGAAAAATCGTTCAATCATCCCGTTCTGCTCCGGGGTATAGGGCGTGATGTACTCCTGGGTTAGCCTGTACTTCGTGATCGTCTCATGAAACCGCTTGGATCCGAACACGAGACCATTATCAGAGCGAATTACCAGCCCGTGCTCACCAGGGATGATCTTCTCCCGGATCAATGCATCTTCCAATGCGCCGGCAGAGAGTCCGGCCTTCCCCGACTTCGAGAATCGCCAGCCCACCAGGTAACGGTCGTGGCAGTCTATCAGGGCAACCAAGTTGCACCAGCCATCCTTCTGGGTGAATACATGGGTCATATCAATCGCCCAGCGCCTGTTGATCTGGGGCGTAACGCTCTTCATTCCCTTCGCCCGGGGCCGATTGCCATACGGGCGCTTCCAACGCTGCCAGCCCTGCTCCTTGACGATCCTGTGGACCTTTTTCCGGTTGATCTTCATGCCCTGTTCCCGACGCAGCACCGCGGTAATCCGCCGTGTCCCGTATTCGGGGAAACGCTCGATGATATCACGGATGGCCTCGACCAGAAGCGTGTCCGGGTCGGTTGCTTTCTTGGGCTCCGACTTGGGTGCGTAGTATACGTTTGAGCGGTTGTACCCGAGCACCGTACAGATCTTTCGGATGCTCGCCCGAATCCCGTCTTCGAAAAGCTGGCCTTGCAGGGTCAGGATTCGCTCTCCTCTGAGCTCCCCCACAAGGCCTTTGCTTTTCTTAGGATTGCGTTCTCGACGTAGAGATCACCGATCGTGGCCTTCAGCTCCTTGATCTCCTGCTCGGTCTGGGCGACTGCCCCAGGCGCTCGTGCCTTCAAGCCCTGTTCGGCCGCTTTCAGGAAGGTGTCGACCCATTCCTGGACCTCACTCGGGGTCAGGTCGTTCGCCCTGGCCACGTCGATGACCGTGGTTGTCTGCCGCAGTATCTGAAGTATCACCTCAGATTTGCGCTTCGCTGTCCATCGCTGTTGCTCTGCCATTTCCTCTCTCCTTGCTCAGTATATCTGGTCTGAACAACGAGGGGGACACTATAGC
>JAKPBN010000111.1 GCA_029778945.1 Spirochaetota bacterium | reverse complement strand
GACCATAGCCGCCCTCCCCCTCGAGCTTGAATGGAAGGACATAGGCTCTTGGCCGGCCTACGGCAGCCTCATCGAGGCCGATGCCGAGGGAAACCGGGCCTCCGGGGCGGGGCACTTTATCGACTCCAGGGACTGCCTCGCGGTGGGCGACACGGGCCTCGTGGCCCTGTTGGGCTGTGAGGGCCTTGTGGTGGTCCGCTCGGGGGATGCGGTCCTCGTCTGTCCCAAGGACCGGGTCGAGGAGATCAAGCGCCTCCGGGAAGCGGCGCGAGATATTGAAGGCGGGCGTTTCCTCTAAAGGAAAGTGGGGGATTTCGCGCTAAGACGCAAAGGCGCAAAGGAATTCGGGTTGGGGGAAGGGGAGAAGTCCAGCCAAGCTGAAGCGGTGAGGCCAGTTAAGGGCGGATAGCCTCTATGACTGAGAACGAACTGGCCCGAATAGTCATAGATACGGCGCCTATGAGGCTGTCTTGCTTTTGGAGTTGGGCAAACGAGGCTCGGGCTGCTCCTCAATTTCGGTGCCGCCCTCATGAAGGATGGAATAGCCTGCCTCGTAAACGGACTCAATGACTAGCTTTCCCATTTCCACCCACAAGAGACTTGGAGAGCATTGCTTCCTTTGCGTCTTGGCGCGAGACCTTAATTCTTATTTGCCGAGAGCGTAGGGGCTCAGGGTTGAGAGGTCTGGGAAGCAGGCGGCGGCGCCACTGGAGACTAGGAGCTCGGCGGGAAAGGTCGTGGTGATCCCCGCGCAGCTAGCCCCTGCGGCCCGGCCGGCCTGGATGCCGGCTACGGCATCCTCCACGACGAGGCAGTCCGCAGGGGCGAGGCCTATGCGCCGGGCGGCCTCGATATAGATGTCCGGCCAGGGCTTCTTCCGCTCCACATCCAGGCCTGTCACCACGGCGTCAAAATCAGCCTCCTCAAGGCCAATCTCCGCCAGGTTGGCGTCCAGCTTCTTTTTGTCCGCGCTGGTGGCTATGGCCGTCTTGATCCCCGCGAGACGGCAGGCCCTGACCAGGGCTTTCGCGCCGGGGACCTCCCGCATCCGTCCGCGGATCACCCGGAAGTAAAGCTCGTAGGTGTGGTCCTTGGCCGTGGCCAGGTCTATCCCTATGCCCCGGGCATCGGCCACCCCGCCCAGGTATTGGTTTTCCCCGGTGCCCACAAAGGGGGAGAACTCCGAGACCTCGACCTTGACTCCATAGAGCTCGGCGAACATGGCGGCCGCGGCCTCGGCGATAAACACTTCGGAATCCACGAGGACCCCGTCCACGTCAAAGAGGAGTCCCTTGAAGCCCATTATATCTCCGGGGCGTGGGCCAGGAGGTAGTCCTCGGCGGCCTTGGACCAGAGGCCATTGCTCTTCTGCACAAGGGCCGCAAGCTCGGCGTAGAAGGGCTCGGCCTTGCCGCGCTCGGCGAAATCGGCTATCGCGACCAGGTCGAGCCTCTTGTGGGTGTAGATGAGCTTCTTGCCCCCGGGGATCTTGTCGAGGTCGATCGTGGTCTGGGCCACGGCGTTGAGGCCTCCCACGTGGGTGATCATGGCCACGGGGTTGAGGCGGCCCGCGGCCATCATGGAGAGGGACTCCTTGATGTCGTCGGTGTTGCCTCCGGAGGTTCCCACGAGGTGGTGGGACTCGTAGTGGACATTGTAGAAGTTGAGGGCCGCCGAAAAGGCCGTGTCCGTGGGGCCGGCGAAGAAGTTGAGGCAGCCGTCCTGGCCGAGGAGCCTGTCGGCGGTCTCCACAAGGGGCCTCACGGGGGCAAAGACAAAGACATCGTCAAAGCCCTTGCCTCCATTGAGGGCCTTGATGCCCGCCACGGGATCGGCCATGTCCTTTGAGTTCGCGTAGACGAGGTCGACCCCGTTGCGCTTGGCCTCGGCGACGGTGAAGATCGAGGCCGCCCGGTCGAGCCTGGTCTGGTCGATGTCCACGACCACCACCTTGGAGGGCCGGCGGTCGGCATGCATGGCGTAGTCGATGGCGCCTATGCCCATGGGGCCAACCGAGGCGAGGAGGGCAAGGCTCCCGCCCTCCTTGATGCCCATCTCGTGGACATAAGAGCCCGCCGTGGTGTGGTACTGGGCATGGTAGGCGCCCACGATGCACGACACCGGCTCCGAGAGGGAGCCCATGAAAAAGGCCTCGGCCTCGTAGGGGAGGAGGCAGTCCATCTCCATGACTTCCTTGGGGATGATGACGTAGGTGGCGTCCCCGCCGATGTGGGCATAGGAATAGCCGGGGGCCCAGAGGCTGCCCTGGTAGTTGAGGGCCGGCTGGATGGCGAACTTGTCGCCGGCCTTGAACTTGCCCTGCCACTTGCGGCCGACCTCCACGAGGACTCCGCAGAATTCATGGCCGATGATGATCGGGTCCTTGGCTAGGTCGCCGCGAACCCGCTTGTGGGCATTGCCCTGCATGGCGAGCTTGTGGCTGGACATGCAGATGGAGTCCGAGACGATCCTGGCCAGGATCTCGTCGTCCTTTATCGGGGGAAGCTCGAACTCATCAAGCCTCAGGTCATTGACGCCATGGATACGAACGGCCTTGGTTTTCATGGAAGCTCCTTTGGGGGGAGAAATGCGCTACAGGGGGATTTCGCGCGAAGGCGCAAGGGCGCAAAGGAATATAAGAGAAAAGAAGAAGAAAGGAATGAGAGTTGAAGTTTATTTCGAATCACTTTTCCCCCTTCTACCTTTCGCGTATCTTGCGTCTTGGCGCGACGAATTTTCGCTTGCATCATCTCTAGATTTTGGAATCCAAGGGCTTTTCTGCCAGCCGCAGGAAAGCCTCACTGTAGGCGGCCAGGCCGGGGAAGTCGATCACCGGGGCATAGCTCTTCTCGATCTCGAAATCCATGGCTAACTCGGCCAGGCTGGCCTCCGTGAGGGCCGCCTTGGCTGTCATGGCCGCCCCGAGGCTTGTGGCCTCCGCTATTCCTGTGAGGGCTACCCGAGAGGCCGGCGCCAGGGCCTGCAGCAGGGCAACATAGTCCTCGTTTTTCCTGAAGCCGCCCTCGACAAAGACATCGGTCCCCTCGACGAGGCCGGCCCTGCCCAGGGCCACCCCGGTCTGGAGGGCTAGGGACAAGTTGAGGGCCGCATAGGCTTCTTCCCGCCTGGAGAAGAGGGCCGGCCTAGGTCCCCCGGACTTGATGGACTCAAAGCTGTACTCCTTCCCATCCTCGATCACCCTGGCCCGGG
>JAKPBN010000110.1 GCA_029778945.1 Spirochaetota bacterium | reverse complement strand
GGACCGGCCCCTCCCCCCGGCTTCCCGCTACTTCAAGCCCCACCGCCCCGGAATAGACTAGGAAATCCGAGGAAAGGCCTCCGTGCACGCCAGGGACCGGGCTATCACCTCCGGCGGGAGGGCATAGTTGGATAGTTCCCCGGCAAAGTAGGCCGCATAGCCCGCCAGGTCCATGATCCCATGTCCGGACAGCCCACAGAGGATAACCGTATCCTTCCCCTCGGCGGTGGCCTTGTTGGCTTCCTTGATCACCTGGGCAATGGCATGGCTCGACTCCGGCGCCGGAATAATGCCCTCGCTCCGGGCAAAGACCACCCCGGCCTCAAAGCAATCCAGCTGGGATACGGCCCGGGGGCTAAAGAGCCCGGCCTTGAGCCCCGCCGAAACCAGGGGGGACATGCCGTGGTAGCGGAGGCCGCCCGCATGCATCGTCGGGGGCATGAACTTGTGTCCTAAAGTATACATGGGCAAAAGAGGCGTCATGCCCGCCACATCCCCCAGGTCATAGAGGAAGGAGCCCTTGGTCAGGCTAGGGCAGGATTCGGGCTCCACGGGGATTATCTCCACCTTCGAGCCTGCGATCTTGTCGGCGGCGTAGGGAAAAGCCAGGCCGGCGAAATTCGAGCCCCCGCCTACACAAGCGATCACCTGGTCGGGTTCCCTTTCCCCGGCCTTGGCCAGCTGCTTTTTCGCCTCCAGACCTATCACGGTCTGATGGAGCATCACATGGTTGAGGACCGAGCCCAAGGCGTACTTGGTCTTTCCGCTCCCGTCTGCCACGGCCTCCTCGACGGCCTCGGAGATGGCTATGCCCAGGCTGCCCGGACAGGCCGGATCCTCGGCGAGCATAGCCCGGCCGGCCTGGGTTTCCCTCGAGGGGCTGGGCACGCAGCTGGCCCCCCAGGTCTGCATCATCATCTTGCGGTAGGGCTTCTGGTCGTAGCTGGACTTGACCATATAGACCTTGCACTCAAGGCCAAAGAGGGCCGTGGCAAAGGCCAGGGCCGAGCCCCACTGGCCTGCCCCGGTCTCGGTGGTCAGCTTTTTTACCCCCGCCCGCTTGTTGTAATAGGCCTGGGCCACGGCGGTGTTGGGCTTGTGGCTGCCCGCGGGGGAGACGGACTCGTTCTTGTAGTAGATCCTCGCGGTGGTGCCCAGGGCCGCCTCGAGGGCCCGGGCCCGGTGCAGGGGAGAGGGGCGCCAGCGGGCCAGGAGTGTCCGGACGTCCTCTGGGATGTCGATCCAGCGGTCGCCGCACATTTCCTGGGCTATGAGCTCCTCGGGGAAGATGGCCGCAAGCTGCTCGAGCCTGGCAGGGGTCCCGTCGGGACCCAGGGGGGGGAGCATTCCTCCGGGGAGGTCGGCCGCGAGGTTATACCAGGCCCTTGGCAGCTCGTCGTCGGAAAGGAAAATTCGGTCATTCATTTCTCTGCCTCCTGATAGTCTGATGTTACTACAAACAGTAACATTGTTATACCAGATAATGACATTTCTGTCAATAGATACGGCGGGGCTCCTTTTCTTGCCCTCCGATTGCCGAGAAAGCCTTCAAAGGTTCACACTGTACAAAGCCATGGACCTCCTCAAGCCCGCCGACCTGGTCGACAACTTTACCCGGGCCCTCTACAAGCTGGCCCCCTACCGGGGCTGTGCCCACGGCTGCCGCTATTGCGACGGCCGGGCGGAGCGCTATTACGTGGAAGGGGACTTTGAGCGGGACATTGTGGAAAAGCCCACTTTGCCCGCCAGGCTCGCCGCGGATTTGCCCAAGGCCAGGGAGCGGGGCCTCGTGGCCTTTGGCTCGGGCACCACCGATCCCTACCAGCCCTGCGAGGCCGTCTCAAACATCACAGGTTCCTGCGCCGAGCTCCTCGTCCGAGGGCCCCTGCCGCCGGCGGGCCGCCTCCCGGCTCTTATCATGACCAAGTCAGCCCTCGCCCTCCGGGACCTTCCCCTCTGGAAGATCCATGCCGCCCAGGCAGGCCTTGTCCTCCTCGTCTCCCTGACCAGCCTCGATGAGGACTTGCGGGCGGTCATGGAGCCCGGGGCCTCCAGCTTCGCCCAGCGCCTAGGACTCCTGCGGGAATTCAAGGCCGCTGGCTGCGCCACAGGCATCCTCGCGATGCCCTTCCTGCCGGGGCTCTCAGACCAGGAGGAGTCCATCCAAAGGGTGTACGCGGCGGCCAAGGACATCGGTGTGGACTTTGTCATGCCCGGGGGCCTCACCCTGAGGCCCGGGCGGCAGAAAGACCTCTATCTCTCCTGCCTTGGGCAATTCCGCCCCGAGCTTCTTCCTGGGGTAGAAAGCATCTATCGAGAAGCGAGGGATTCCGGTACGCCCACCTGGGAGGCCCGGAAGGCCCTCGAAAGCACAATCACGCCGCTTCGCAGGGATTCGGGCCTTCCCTTCCTTCTTCCGCATAAAGTCTTTGGGCCCATCCTTCCTGCCCATGACAGCTTAAGGCTTCTTTTGCGGGACATGATCGAGTTGTATGCAGACCGGTCTATAGATACAAGAATGCTCAAGCGCAGCGCGGAATTCTATGATTCCTGGCTTGTCGCCAAGCGTCGCGAATTTCGACGAACCCGAAGCCTAGCGTCATCTTGGCTTGAAGACGCCCTCCCCGAGGCCGCTAAAAGCGGGGAGTTGCGAAGCCTCCTCGACAACCCCAAGCTGGCGAGCTTCTGTGAGACTATTATCCTAGAAGGGGCCTACCTGGACTATGTCAGCCTGAGGCTCGAGCCTAGGAGCCAATAGCTCCCCGCCGCGCCGAGGGCAGCCACGAAGGTGGAGAGGGCGTTTACGCCGTCATTAGTTACCCAGGCCACCCCCCCCACGAGGATATTGGACCTAAGCCCAGCCCGGGGTCGCTCGGTATATTCCCCGTTCTCGATGGATCGGTACTTGGCCTGGAAGGCGGCCCCTAAGAGAGAATCCACAAGGGCCCCCAGGAAGCCCCAAAGGCAGGAGAGCCCTGCCACGACCCAAAGAGCCTGGCCCAGGCCCAGGATCGGGGCATAGGCCAGCGCAAAGACAAGGCCTAGAAACCCGGCCCCCAGGGCGGAGGAAGCAAGCCCTAACGGAGACACCGCTCCGGAAGTCCCCGCAGGCTCTTCCTTGAAAGTCAGGATAGACCTGGGTAGGCGCCGAGAGAGGGCCCCCAGCTCGCTGGCCCAGGTATCGGCGTTGGCCGAGGCAAAGCCCGCCGCCAGGGCCGCAAGGTAAGCCAGGTTTCCGCTCTGGGTGTAGGCCAGGCTGGCCAAGACCCCAGCCCCGCAATTGGCCAGGACCTGGAGGCCGTCTCTCTGCCGCCCCTTAGCCTCGATGCTGCTCGGGGGAAGCCGCAGGCTCACATATTTCCCCAGCAAGGTAGAGGAAATAAAGAAGGCGACCAGAAGCGAATACGCCGGGATGCCCCCGGCTAGGACAAGGATCGCCCCCAGGGCCGTGCCCAGTATGGCCCCGCTGGGATCCACGGATTTCCTGCCCAGGGCCACTGCGGCGACAAGGCCATTGAAGAGGACCGCTAGGACAAAGCCTCCAGCTAAACCCGTCCGCGTTCCGTAGGCGAAGAAAAAGGCGCAGAGGATGGGCAAACTGAGGTTATCCAGGCCCCAGGGAGTAATCAGCTCCACCATAGCCGCAAAGAGACCCATCGCGGCGGCACGGACAAGGAGGCTTGGCAAGCCAAGGCCAGGATCAAAGGCCAGGGAAAAAGCCAGGGTAAGGACGGCGGAAAAGAGGAACAGGGCCAGGGTCCCCGGAAGGCTTTTAGACTGGCCGAATACCCTAAAAGGCGCTTTCCCAAAGCCCTGGCCGACCAAGGCCGCCATTCCATCTCCCCAGCCCAAAATCAGGACCCCAAGCCCGGCCTCCCAGGCCTTCAATAGGCCTAGGTCAACTATGGCTACCAAGGCCAGCAAGGCTAGGGGAAAGTAGATTGTCCCAAGGCTTTTCCTGGAATCCTGGTCCTCCAGGACCCTAAAGAGGTGGCGGCGATAGGCTATCCAGTTGATGAGGATAAAGGCCGAGCTGCCCAGATAGCCCACCCAAGGGGAGGGCCTAAAGGCTAGGTAGAGGAGCCACCAATGGGAAACCCCGATGTGGACGAGTTTTCTAGTGCTTGAGGAACGGAGAACCCCTCGGGACAAGAGGACCGAGGGAAGTCCAAGGGAAAGGGCAACCAAGACTAGGGAGGCAAGAATACAGAGAAAGTCCTTCATTAGGCTGCTCATCCTGGGTATTCCTCGCAGGTCAAAACCAAATATACGGCATAGTCCTTGCTACTAGCCACTGTTTCACGTGAAACATATCCGGTCCCGGGATTTCAGTCCCACTGGGAGGGCTAGAGCCCAGAATAAAAAAGGGCCGTCCCTAAGGACGGCGCCATTGTTTCACGTGAAACACGAAATTACTCTTCCGGATCCTCGGCGGGCTTGGGTTCGGCCCCTTCGTCTGTCTCGGTTTCCCTGGGCTCGACTATAGTCTCCACGGCGGGAGAAGCCAGGGGAGAAGCCTCGGCATCCTCGGGGTGGACTGCGCCAGCCTCTTCAGGCTCGGCCTCCACGTCCTCTTCCCGGGCTACCCGGTCCAGGCCGATCACGAAGTCCGGCCTCTCGATATTGACAACCCGGACGCCCTTGGCGCCCTTGCCCTGGATCGAGACGCTGTCCGAGGTGATCTTGAGGGTCTTGCCCTGGGAAGTGATAACCACTACGTCATCCGTGTCCAGAACAGTGATAGCCCCCACAAGCTCGCCGCTCTTCTCATCCGGCACATAGATCATCTGGCCACCGGTGCCACGGCCATGGGGATTAAAGTTGTCAAAGTCCACGCGCTTTCCAAAGCCGTACTCGGAGAGGATGAGGATCCTCTCCTCGGGATTGATCCGGAGCATGGCCGCCAACTCGTCATCCTTGTCCAGACGGATGCCCATGACGCCTCGGGAGGCCCGGCCCATGGAGCGGACCGATTCCTCGGTCATCCGCAGGGCTGAGCCCTTCCTGGTGACCAGGAAAACCTCATTAGCTCCCGTGGTGAGGCAAGCAGAGACCAGGCGATCCCCGTCGTCGAGGTTGATGCCGATAATGCCCCGGGTCTTGGCATTCTGGAATTCCGCGGTGGCAACCTTCTTGACGACACCCCTCACCGTACCCATAAGGATGTACTCGGTTTCGGAAAAGTCCTTAAAGTCGACAACCGCCGTGATCTCCTCATTGGGGGAGATGGCCAGGAGGCCCTTGATATGGGCTCCCCGGGCCTGGCGGCTCGCCTCGGGTATCTCGTGGGCCTTGAGCCAGTAGGCCTTGCCCTCGCTGGAGATAAAGAGCAGGTAGTCGTGGGTGTTAGCCACAAAGAGCTGCTCCACAAAGTCCTCTTCCATAAGGGAGGTCGAGTTCGAGCCCTTGCCGCCCCGGCCCTGGCTGCGGTAGGCCGAGGTGGGAACCCGCTTGATAAAGCCCTTGTTGGAGATGAGGATCACCATCTCCTCTTTCTTTATCAGGTCCTCGATATTGATCTGCTCGATCTCGTCGGCGACTATTTCGGTCCGGCGCTTGTCCCCGTAGCGCTTGGAGATATCCAAGGTCTCAGCCTTGACCACATCCAGGATCTTGAGGTCCGAGGCGAGGAGGTCCTTGAGGTAGGCGATCTTGGCCTCGACCTCGGCCAGCTCGGCCTCGACCTTTTCCGTCTCAAGGCTGGTCAGGCGGGCCAGGCGCATATCCAGGATAGCCTGGGCCTGGAGCTCGTCCAGGCCAAAGCGGTCCCGGAGGCGAAGCTTGGCCTGGTCCGTGTCCTTGGAGGACCGGATGATCTGGACAACCTCGTCGATGTTCTTGAGGGCTATGACGAGGCCCCGGAGAATGTGGGCCTTTTCCTCGGCCTTCTTGAGCTCGTAGCGGGAACGCCGGGTGACCACGTCCACCCGGTGGCGGACAAAGTGGCCAATCAGGTCCTTGAGGCCCAGGCACTGGGGCCTGCCCCCGACAATGACCATGTTATTGATGCCAAAGGTGGACTGGAGGGGGGTGTGGGTAAAGAGGCGGTTGAGGACAAGCTTGGGGATAGCCCCTCGCTTGAGCTCCAGGACAATCCGCATACCCTCCCGGTCTGACTCATCCCGGAGGTCCGAGACCCCGTCCAGGGTCTTTTCCCGGATCAGTTCGGCTATACGGGTGATCAGGACGGTCTTGTTGATCGCGTAAGGGATTTCCGTAAAGACGATGGACTCCCGGCCGCCCTTCATCGTCTCGATGATAAACTTGCCCCGGACGACTACCTTGCCCCGGCCATTGGTATAGGCGTCCCGGATGCCCCGGCGCCCGAAGATCAGGCCTCCCGTGGGAAAGTCCGGACCTTTGACATGCTTCAGGAGGCCATCGACGGTGATCTCCGGATCCTCGATATAGGCGGCGATAGCCTCGGAGACCTCTACAAGGTTATGGGGGGCCATGTTGGTGGCCATACCGACGGCGATGCCGCTCGAGCCGTTGACGAGGAGATTGGGAAAGGCCGAGGGTAGGACCAGGGGTTCCTTGAGGGACTCGTCGTAGTTGGGGCCAAAGTCTACGGTGTCCTTGTCCAGGTCGGCCAGCATCTCCTCTCCCAGGCGGGAGAGCTTGGCCTCGGTGTAGCGGGAGGCAGCGGGCGGGTCCCCGTCTACGGAGCCAAAATTGCCCTGTCCGTGGACGAGGGGATAGCGGAGGGAAAAATCCTGGGCCATGCGCACCAGGGCATCGTAGAGGGAGAGGTCGCCATGGGGGTGGTACTTGCCCATGGCGTCGCCGGTGATGCGGGCGCTCTTCTTGGTGGCCGCGTTAAAGCGCACGCCCAGCTCGTCCATGGCAAAAAGGAGGCGCCGATGGACGGGCTTGAGCCCGTCCCTCACGTCCGGGAGGGCCCGGCTTGTGATGACAGACATGGCGTAATTGAGGTAGGCGGTCTTTACCTCTTCTTCGATGGGAACAGGGATTGTTCTTCCAACAAGCTCGGCCATTAGGTTGAGCTCCTTATACCATAAGGAAATACTTAGCTTTAGACGTCCAGGTTGGACACGTAGACGGCATTCTCTTCAATAAACTGGCGCCGGGGCTCGACCTGGTCACCCATGAGGGTCGTAAAGATGTGGTCGGCCTGGATCGCATCATCCATGGTGATCCGCACGATATTTCGGGTCGCGGGATTCATGGTGGTTTCCCAGAGCTGCTCGGGATTCATCTCGCCCAAGCCCTTGTAGCGCTGGATCGCGACCTTCTCCGGATCCTTGCCCGAGGCCGCCAGGACCTTGTCCTTTTCCGCGTCGTCGTAGGCGTAGAAGACCTGCTTGTCGTAGCTGATCTTGTAGAGGGGGGGCATGGCCAGGTAGACATGGCCCTTGAGGAGGAGCTCGGTCATATAGCGGAAGAAGAAGGTCAGGAGGAGGGTCCTGATGTGGGAGCCGTCGACGTCCGCATCGGCCATGATGATGACCTTGTGGTAGCGCAGCTTTTCCACATCGAACTCGGTGCCCACGCTGGTTCCCAGAGAGGCGATGATGGGCTGGAGCTTTTCGTTGGTGATGACCTTGTCGATCCGGGTCTTCTCGACGTTGAGCATCTTGCCCCAGAGGGGGAGGATGGCCTGGATGGACCGGTCCCGGCCCATCTTGGCCGAGCCCCCGGCGGAGTCTCCCTCTACGATAAAGACCTCGCAGCGGGTGGGATCCTTTTCCTGGCAGTCCGCGAGCTTACCCGGCAGGCCTGCGGTCTCCAGCAAAGACTTGCGCCGGGTGAGCTCCCGGGCCTGGCGGGCGGCTATGCGGGCCTTGGCCGCGAGGAGGGATTTTTCCAGGATGGCGGCGATGATCTCCGGATGGAGCTCGAAAAACAGGTTGAACTGGTCCGTGCAGAAGCCGTCGACAATGCCCTTGACCTCGGCGTTGCCCAGCTTGCCCTTGGTCTGGCCCTCGAACTGGGGCTCCATCACCTTTACGGAGATGACGGCGCACAGGCCTTCCCGGACATCGTCCCCGGAGAGGGCCTCGTCCGCCTTCTTGGCGTACTTGGACTTCTTGAGGAACTCATTGATGGTCTTGGTCAGGGCGGACTTGAAGCCCAGGAGGTGGGTGCCGCCTTCCCGGGTGTTGATGCCGTTGACAAAGGAGAACATGGTCTCGTTGTAGCCGTCGTTGTACTGGAGGCCTACCTCGATCTCCACCTCGTCCCGAGTGCCGTGGAAATAGACCGGCTCCGTGTGGAGGAGGGTCTTGTTCGTGTTGAGGTGGGCGACAAATTCCTTGAGGCCCCCGTCGAACTTGAACTCCGCGGTGCGGGGCGTGGACAGGCGTTCATCCGTGAGGACAATGCGCACGCCCTTGTTGAGGAAGGCGAGCTCCCTAAGGCGGTTGGAGAGGACGTCAAAGGAGTAGACGGTCTCGTCG
This sequence comes from Spirochaetota bacterium, assembly GCA_029778945.1. Classification (GTDB taxonomy): domain Bacteria; phylum Spirochaetota; class Spirochaetia; order Treponematales; family Rectinemataceae; genus JANYKC01. The sequence continues at coordinate 2,141 of JAKPBN010000110.1, read as the reverse complement.
AAGATGGTGGAGTCGGCCTGGAAGCGGATAGTCGTGCCCCGACGGTCCGAGGGGCCGGCGACAGCCGCGGGCGCATCCGGGATGCCTGCGTGGTAGGTCTGGAGCCAGCGCTTGCCCTCGAGGTGGACATGGGCTTCGCACCAGGTCGAGAGGGCATTGACGACGGACACGCCGACGCCGTGGAGACCGCCCGAGACCTTGTAGGAGCCCTTGTCGAACTTGCCGCCCGCATGGAGCTTGGTCATGACCAGCTCCAGGGCGGAGATGCCTTCCTCGGGATGGATGCCCACGGGGATGCCGCGGCCATTGTCCTCGACCCGAACGATGTCATTCTTTTCGAGGACCACGATAATGTCAGTGCAGTAACCGGCCAGGGCCTCGTCGATGGAGTTGTCCACGACCTCGTAGACAAGGTGGTGGAGGCCATCGATTCCAGTGGAGCCGATATACATGCCAGGGCGCTTGCGGACTGCTTCGAGGCCCTTTAGTACGGTAATGCTTTGTGCCGAGTAGGTTGAATCCATAACCGATCCAGAGTAAGGATGGAGGGCCGGGATACGCCCATTAAGCGAGGAGTCGCCGTTGACATTTATGCTCTGCAGGCGGAAAAATCCGCTTGCCGACAACAGCAATCGGAGTATACTCGGAACGAATATAAAAGTAAAGAAGAGGGGTATTCATGCCGACCCGGGGTCTCCCGAGCTTGTGGATATCTTGTGGCTAACTGTTCAAGGCTATGTCCGGCAATCAATAAGCGAATATCTGTTTTTTCCGGTCATTAATTTTCCCCTCGTATCGAAATTTTAATTTGTTATAGAACAACACCTTAGAAAATTTTACTACATGCAAATTTGGTAGACACGGGGAAAGCCCGGGAAATTCCTTCTAGAGGACCCGGAAAAATCTCCATTTTCCTCCTTGCTATCTTGTGGATAACATGTGTAAAACAGTCGCCTCTTTCGAAAGGACGACCCATGGGCAGTTGGAACTACAGCGTATTCTGGGACGAGGCAATAAACCAAATCAAAAGCGAGCTCAGCGAGCATGAGTTCGTGATGTGGTTCAATATCGAGTATGACTCCTCCACGGAAACGAGCATCACGGTCCGGGTCCCTTCCAATTTCTATCGGGACCAGCTAGTCCGCCAGTTCCAATCCTATATAGAGGATAAGCTATACGACCTCACGGGCAAAAAACTCAGCCTGGAATTTCTAGTGGCCAAGCCCAGCTCAAGCCCCGCCCCGGCCAAGACCAATGACCCGGCCCTTAGCGACGAATGGCAGGAAGACCGGGATGCCCGGGACGCCGCGCCAAAGAAGGATGGATCCGGGGTAGCCGCAAAGTCCCAGGCCAAAAAGACCCAGCCCAAGGGCAAGCACCCCCAGCTCCGGACAGACTACACTTTTGAGAATTTTGTCATCGGTGAAAACAACTCCTTCGCCGCCAACGCCGCCATAGCCATAGCCAGCAACCCCGGCGTCTCCTACAACCCCTGCCTTATCTACGGGGGCGTAGGCCTGGGCAAGACCCACCTCATGCAGTCCATCGGCAACCGGGTCTGGCAGACCGCGGAAAAGGCCAAGGTCATCTGCATCACCGCCGAGGAATTCACCAACGAGTTCATTCAGTCTATCCACGACAAGACCACCCAAGCCTTCAAGAACAAGTACCGCTTTGTGGACGTCCTCCTTATAGACGACATCCACTTCCTCCAGAACAAGCTTGGCAGCCAGGAAGAGCTCTTCCACACCTTTAATGCCCTCTATGATGGCAACAAGCAGATGGTCTTTACCTGCGACCGTCCGGTCTCGGAGCTCAAGAACCTCTCGGACCGCCTCCGAAGCCGCTTCGAGCGGGGCTTGAATGTGGATCTTCAGCCGCCCAACTTCGAGACCCGCTCGGCCATCCTCAAGAAAAAGGTGGAAGCGGGCCGCATAAAGGTGCCGGATGACGTGGTGGACATCATCGCCAAGAACATATCGACCAATGTCAGGGACCTTGAGGCTGCCCTCACCAAGCTCGTGGCCTATTCCGAGCTGGTCCGCAAGGAGATTACCCTCGATATCGCCCAAAACCAGCTCAAGGATGTCTTTAGCCAGTCCAAGCATGGAAACGTGACCATCGACAATATCCTGAGGGTT
>JAKPBN010000103.1 GCA_029778945.1 Spirochaetota bacterium | reverse complement strand
TCTCCAACTACTACCAGAGCGAGCCCGCCCTCGAGGCCGCCGGGCTCATCTGCAAGGCCGCCGGGATGGACCGGGTCTTCCTCTGCAACTCCGGGGCCGAGGCCCTGGAGGGCGCGATCAAGATCGCCCGCAAGCGGGGCAACGCCCAGGCCCGGCCCCGGTCGGGCATCGTGACCCTGCTGCAGTCCTTCCACGGCCGGACGATCACCGACCTGGCGGCCACGGGCCAGGAAAAGCTCCACCGCCACTTTGGGCCCTTCCCCCAGGGCTTCCGCCATGTCGCGCCTAACAACCTCGCGGCCCTGGACGCCGCCCTGGATGACACGGTCTGCGCCTTCATCTATGAGCCCATCCAGGGCGAGGGAGGGGTCCTCCCCCTCGACCACGACTACCTGCGGGGGGCGGCCCGGCTCTGCCGGGAGCGGGGCATCCTCCTCATCGCCGACGAGGTGCAGGCCGGGGTCGGGCGGACGGGGTCCTTCCTCGCCTCGAGCCTTGCCGGGGTCGAGCCCGACGTGGTGGCCCTGGCCAAGGGCCTGGCCGGGGGCCTGCCCATAGGGGCCGTCCTGGCCCGGGGCGAGGCCGCCACGGTCCTGGGCCCTGGGGACCACGGCTCCACCTTCGGGGGCAACCCCCTCGCCGCGGCCGCGGCCTGCGTGGTGCTCAGGACCCTGGCCGAGCCGGGCCTCCTGGCCGGGATAGCGGCCACCGGCAAGGCCATGATGGAGGCTATCAGGTCCTGGAAGATCCCAATTGTCAAGGAAGTGCGCGGGGCCGGCTTGATGATGGGCCTGGTGACGCGGGTCCCCCCGGACGAGGTCAAGCATGCGGCCCTGGACCGGGGCCTCCTCGTCCTGACCGCCGGGGAAGACGTTGTGCGGCTTCTTCCACCCCTGGTGATCGGCCCGGAGGAGGTCGCCGAGGGCCTGGCTATCCTAAAGGCAAGCCTTGAGGCCTTGGGGTAGGAGGAATGTGCCTCCGTGGTTTTCTCTTCTCCTGAATCAGCAGTCCTCGTGGCGCTCGATGTGGGCCCCCAGGGCCCGCAGCCTGGCGGCGATGTTCTCGTAGCCCCGCTCGATCTGGTAGACGTTGTGGATAGTCGAGCTGCCCTCGGCGCAGAGGGCGGCGATCACCATGGCCATGCCGGCGCGCACGTCCGGGGAGGTCAGGGAGTCGCCGTGGAGGCGGGCGGGGCCCGAGACCACCGCGCGGTGGGGGTCGCAGAGGACGATGCGGGCGCCCATGCCTATAAGCTTGTCCACCCAGAACATCCGGGACTCGAACATCTTCTCGTGGATGAGGACCGTGCCCTCGCACTGGGTGGCCACGACGGTCATGATGGAGGTGAGGTCCGGGGGAAATCCCGGCCAGGGTGCGTCGTCGATCTTGGGCACCTGGCCTCCCAGGTCTCCCCCGATGCGCATCTGCTGGCCCGAGGGCACGAGGAGGTCCTTGCCTTCGATCCTCCAGGAGATGCCCAGGCGGCCAAAGGCCACCTTGAGGGGGCGCAGGTCCTCGGCCC
>JAKPBN010000195.1 GCA_029778945.1 Spirochaetota bacterium | reverse complement strand
ATCACAAGCCAGGCTATCGACAACAGTCCTCCGGGGGCGGCAAAGAGGGTGGCCAGCTCCTTGACTGGGGGCACAAAGGTGACAAGGACGAGGTAGGCCGCGAGGAGGGCATTGCCCACGAGGCCCAGGATGCCGGCGAGGCGGAAGGGGGTGCGGCCCCCGGCCATGGCCCCGCAGAGGCCAAGGTTGGAGAGGATCACGAGGAGGAAGCCTGGGAGGGCTCCGGGACTTCCGTGGGCGCCCTTGGCAAGGAGGCCTTCCGCGGCGGCGATAAGGACAGACCGGCCCTGCTCATCCTGGGCCGCGGCGTAGGGACCTGCGAGGCCCAGCATGGGCAGGGCGGGGTTGTTGGCCACAAAGACCGCGAGGCCCGCCAGGAAGAGGGCCAGGGCTAGGCCCGCGAGCCTGGACCCGCCGGCCTTGAGCACAAGGTAGAGGGCATAGAAGGCCGGAAGCATGAGGATCGTGGTGCAGAGGTTGAGTAGGTCTAGGTTGTAGAGGCCGAGCCAGGGCGATGCCGCCAGCTGGGAAAGGTGGCCCAGGGCGCCTAAGGGCAGGGCGCTGCCCCCGGTGGCCATGCCCAGGCCCACATCGGCCAGGCTGCCCGCGGCGCAGGCCAGGGCGGAGATGCCGCCAATTGTCAACAAAGGCCGCAGGGCCGTTTTTTCGGTCTTCATGTATGCCTTTCCTTATTGGTTCGATTTGGTGTAGTAGGCCAGCATCTTGTCCTGGCCAAGGGCGAGCCTCTCCCCGTAGAAGGCCTGGATCTCCTTCAAGGGGTAGTCCTCAGGCAGGTAGGTCGCCGGAAACGGCGGCTCCCCGACCTCGCAGTTCTCGTAGTGGACGGGGCCGACATAGAGGAGGCGGCGGGCCAGCTCGTCGTCCTCGAGGCCCTCGGGCAGGAAGGCCCGTAGCCGCTTGAGATAGGCCGAGAGCTCGGCCTTCCGGGCCTCGAGGTCAAAGAGGGCGAGGATCCGGCGCACGAGGTCAGCGTCCTCGATGTCCGGGCAGGTAAAGACAAAGAGGTGATCCTCGAGGCCGAGCTTCTTCACCTCGGCCTTGAGCCCGGCGGTCTCAATGCGGCCATTGATATAGGTGTTCTGGGCGAGCTTTCGGAAGCCAAAGTCCCTGAGGAGGTCGCGCAAGGCGGCCCGCTCGGTGGTGTCCTCGCTCCGGAAGGAAAAGACCGCGAGGATAAAGCCCTCGGGCCGCTGCTCGGCGTGGATCAGGGACAGGCCTATGTCGAGCTGGGCCTGGGACAGGCGGTAGCGCTTGGCTCCGGCCTCGTCCTTCTCGACCACAAGGCTCCCCTCGGCCTTGGCCCGGGAGAGGGCCGTGCGCAGGGCGCTGTCCCCGATCCGGGCAAAGCGGGCAAAGTCCCGGAGGCCCTCGAGGCTCGGCCAGGGCAGTCTCCCCAGGTAGTCCATCCCCGCCCGGAACACGACGGGGGTGTGGACGGCGGCCTTGGCCGAGAGGGGGTAGGCGCTCATGAAATCGAGGGAGGTGGCCACGGATCTAAGGCCTCTAGCGCCGGTGGGCCAGGAACCAGAGGACGTTGGTCACGAGGCCTATCACGACAATGAGGGCAATGTCGAGGCCGGCGGCCCTCCGGTCCTTGAAGAAGGCTATGGCCTGGACGCGGGGTATGAGCTCCACTGTGCCGGCGGAAAACAGGGAGGCCACGAGGGCGTGGAGGAAGGCCATGACAAACCAGCCCACCGCGAGGCTTATGAGGACACTGACGGGATTGAAGGTCGAGCTATTCATGGGTGACTCCTAGCAAGGATGTTACATAATTGCAATATGTACGCACACTATGTAGCGATCCCTGAGGCCTGTCAAGAGCTTGTTGCAAAAAATATATAGATATTTGAAAAATGTCACAACTTGGTGGCCTGGGGTCCCGGAGTGGCACCGGCTGCCGGCCCCTGGCTCCTCGCCCTTTGGGCCAGGAAGCTCGCGGTCACCACCATCGCCGCCCCGACGAGCTGGTTGGCCACGACCCCCTCCCCCAGGATGAGGACGGCGAGGATCACCGCGATGGGCACCTCGGTATAGGCGAGGGCCCCGTACTGGAAGATGGGCAGGCGCTTCATGGCATAGAAAAAGCAGAAGAAGCCCGCCACTCCTACGGTGAGGCCATAGGCCAGGCCAAGGCCGAGCTCGGGGAGGAGGGCCCGAGATCCGGCCTGGGCAGAGCCGGCGATAGCCGTGCCCAGCTCCACCGCCAGCACGGGCAGAAAGACCACGGCCCCCAGGGCGTTCTGGAAAAAGATGGCGTCCGTCTCCCTCACCTCGGCCAGGGCCTCCTTGAAGAGGATGACCGTCAGGGCAAAGCCCAGGGCCGCCAGGATCATGGCCAGGCTCCCCAGGAGGTCCTCCGGCGAAAGAGAAAAGCCCCGGTGGAGATTCATGACCACAATGCCCGCAAAGGAGAGGGCCACAAGGCCGAGCTGATAGGCCGAGGGGCGGCTGTGGAGCCTCGCCGTGCCTATGAGGAGGGCAAAGACCGGCCAGAGGTAGAGGAGGACGACGGCGTTGCCCACGGAGGTGAGCTTGTAGGCCAGGACAAAGAGGAGCATCCGCAGGGCGTTGATCGCCGAGGCTGTCCAGAGGGTCCGCCGGCTCCGGGGAGGGCCGAGGAACCTCTTGCCGGCCAGCATGGAGGGGAGCATCACGAGAAAGGGGACCCCCATCCTGAAGCCGGTGACGGCCAGGCTCGAGAAGTGGACGCCCTTGATATAGAGCCCGCTAGCGGCCCCAAAAGCCGCGCCGACGATGACGGCCAGGATGGGAAGGAGGCGCACGGCCGGCTTCATGGCGGGCCCTCCCCTTTTCCGATGTAGTCCAGGAAGGCGGTGACCCGCTCGTGGACAAAGAAGTCCTTGGCCCGGGGCCGGGTGCGGAGGAGGAGGCCCTCGAGCTTGGTCACCCGGGAGATGGCCACATAGGCCTGGCCCGCGGCAAAGGCCCCCTGGGAGAGGTCGACAAAGACCTTCTCGAGGGTCCGGCCCTGGGCCCGGTGGATCGTGATAGCCCAGCCCGGGAGGAGGGGCAGCTGGCGGTACTGGTCGGTGATCTCCTCGACGAGGACCCCGTCCCGCAGGCCAAAGCGGACCTTGTGCCAGGTATGGGGGCCCACCCGGAAGCTGCCTTTTTCGTCCTCGAGGAGGACGCCTCCCTCCTCGAGGGCGGCGACCGTGGCCAGGGTCCCGTTGACCCAGCGGCCCTCAGGATCGTTGACAGTCATAAAGACCCGGGTGCCCACCTTGAGCTCGAGGCTCCGTGGGGCGGGCAGCTCCTCCTCGTCGGTGAGCTTGGCGAAGTGGCCGGCGGCCTCGGCCTCGTAGGACCGGGAAGGGCCGGGAAGGCTTTCCTGGCGGTAGCGGTTGAGGCGCTGGGCCTCCTCCTTGCGCGCCGTGAGGACGAGGTGGTCGGCCGGGGGCTTTTTGCCCTCCGGGAGGACCCGGGACTTGAAGAGCTCGAGGTCGGCGTCGGAGACGAGGCCCGAGCGGCAGCGGTCCAGGGTCGCCAGGAAGTCCACCTCGTTCTGGCGGAAGACCCGGGTAAACTCGACCCGGCGTAGCTTTCTGGCCCGCTTGCGCAGGACCTGGGAGGAGAAGAAGAAGGGACTCTTGTAGAGCTCCTCGAAGAGCTCGCCCTCCCGGCTGTAGGGATCGGGCTCGACGGGAGGCAGCTGGTAGGGGTCCCCAAAGAGGACAAGGCGGGCGCCCCCAAAGGGGAGGCGGGCCTCGCCCTTGGCCCTGCGCATCCTCCGGTCGATCTCGTCCAGGAGGTCGGCCCTGACCATGGAGATCTCGTCGATCACGAGGACCTCGACCTTGGCGAGCTTGGGGTAGAGGCGGTCTTCCTTGTCCGGGTCAAGCTTGATCTCGAGGTAGACCTTTTCCCGGGGGTCGATCCAGAAAAAGGAGTGGAGGGTCTGGCCCCCGATGGTCAGGGCGGCTACGCCTGTGGGGGCGAGGTAGACGGCGTTTCGGGGCCTGACCTCGGTCTTGAGATAGCTCAGGAAGGTCGACTTGCCGGTTCCCGCCCGTCCGGTGATCCAGACAAGGGATTCCTGGCCATCCTCCAGGATGCTGAGGGCTGTCTTCATTTCCTCGGTCAGGATCATCGTCTCCACTAAGGCCTCACACGCTTGCAAAGGTCGGGGCTTGCCACATCAGGGCCCGGATCGCATAGGGGAAACCGCTAGGTTAGCATGGATTCACCCCTGGGGTCCCCGGAAGGATTTTATATTCCCGGGGCCGGTCATGGGCATAGGGAAAAAGCGTTTTTTTTTCAAGAATGCCGGCCTGGATCGTCTTGGGGCCGGACGGGGCAGGGAGGATTGGAAGGGTTGGGAGGGCGGGGCTGGAAGCGCGAAAAACCGCTTAATATGTTATGGAAATTAGAGATAAGCGCAATTCCCGGCCCTAAAGGAGCCTCCAGGGCCCTCCCTCCCAAGGCCCTAGGGCCAAGGGAGGTTGGGGAGGGGCTTCCTAGCGAGCCTTCCGCTTGGAGAGGACGTCGAAGGCGACGGCGAGGAGAAGCACGAGGCCCTTTACGAACTGCTGGATGTCGCTGCCGATGCCCAGGATGGACATGCCGTTGTTGAGGACGCCCATCACGAGGGCGCCGATGATGGCTCCCACGATGGTGCCTATGCCCCCCGAGGCCGAGGCCCCGCCTATGTAGCAGGCGGCGATCGCGTCGAGCTCGAAGTTCTGGCCGGCCAGGGGAGAAGCCGCGTTGAGCCTCGAGGCCACCGCTATGCCCGCGATGGCGGACAGGATGCCCATGTTGACATAGGCAAAAAAGAGCACCTTGTTGGTGTTGATCCCCGAGAGCTGGGCGGCCTTCTCGTTGCCGCCCATCGCGTAGAGGTAGCGTCCGGGGACGGTGCGCATCGTGAAGAAGGAATAGGCGACGACGAGGACCCCGATGAGGATAAAGACGATGGGGATGCCCCGGTAGGCCGCGAGCCAGTAGGTCGCGAGGCCTATGACCCCGACCACGAGGACCAGGCCGGCTATGAAGAGGGGCAGGGCCGAGCTTGCGTAGCCGTTCCGCCTCTTGTGGAGGCGGCCCGAGAGCTGGACGAGGACATAGAGGGCCGCGATGGCCGCCCCGGCCACCAGGGCCGTGACGTTGAGCTCCGGCTCTCCCGAGGCGAGGAAGTCCGGCACAAAGCCCGAGCTGATCCCCTGGAAGAACTCCGGGAAGGGCCCGATGGTCAGGCCCTTGAGCATAAAGATCGTGAGCCCCCGGAAGGTGAGCATGCCGGCCAGGGTGACGATGAAGGAAGGCAGCCGCACATAGGCTATCCAGAAGCCCTGCCAGACTCCGATGGCCAGGCCTACGAGGAGGACAATGACTATGGCCAGGCCGGGGTCCATCTTCATGGTGACGATCAGGCTGCCGGCCACCGCGCCTATGAAGGCCACGACGGAGCCGACCGAGAGGTCGATGTTGCCCCCCGTGAGGATGCAGAGGGTCATGCCTATGGCGAGGATAAAGACATAGGCGTTCTGCAGCACCAGGTTGGTCACGTTCATGGGGACGAGGAGGACCCCTTCCGTCGTGATCTGGAAGAAGAGCATGATGAGGACGAGGGCGATGAGCATCGCGTATTGCCTGACATTGTTCTTGAGAAATTCTCTAACGCTTCCCATTGCCGCCCTCCCCGATGCTCTGCATGATGCATCTCATGATGCCTTCCTGGCTGGCCTCTTCTCGGGGGAATTCCCCGACGATCCGCCCGTCGTTCATCACGTAGATGCGGTCGCAGATGCCAAGGATCTCCGGAAGCTCCGACGATATGAAGATGACTGACTTGCCCTCGTCGGCCAGCTGGTTGATGATGGTGTAGATCTCGTATTTCGCCCCGACGTCTATGCCCCGGGTGGGCTCGTCGAGGATGAGGACATCGGGAGCGGTGAAGATCCACTTGGAGAGGACCACCTTCTGCTGGTTGCCCCCCGAGAGGTTGCCCGTCCTCTGGCGTATGCCCGTGGACCTGATGTTGAGCCGGGCGCGGTAGTCCTCGGCCACCTGGGCCTCCCGGTCCCCGTCTATGACGAGGCTCCTCGCGACCTTGCGCAGGCCCGCGATGGTGATGTTCTCCCTGATGTCCCCTATGAGGTTGAGGCCCGCGGTCTTGCGGTCCTCGGTGGCGTAGGATATGCCCTGGTCGATGGTCTGCCTGACATCCTTGGTCTCGATCTCCCGGCCGTCCTTGAAGACCTGGCCGCTGATGCGCAGGCCGTAGGAGCGCCCGAAGATACTCATCGCGAGCTCGGTCCGTCCGGCGCCCATGAGGCCCGCGAGGCCTACGACCTCGCCCCGGCGGACCTGGAGGCTCACGTCCTTGATCACCTGGTGGTCGGGGTTGATCGGGCTGTAGACCGACCAGCCGCGGAGCTCGAAGGCGACTTCGCCGATGTGGGGGACCCGCCTGGGAAAGCGGTCCACGAGCTCCCGGCCGACCATGCCCTTGATGATGCGGTCCTCGTCGATCTGGCCCGAGCCCTTGTCCAGGGTCTCGATGGTCGACCCGTCCCGCAGGATGGTGATCGAGTCCGCGACCTCGACGATCTCGTTGAGCTTGTGGGAGATGAGGATCGAGGTGACTCCCTTGGCCTTCAGGTCGAGGAGGAGGCCTAGAAGGTGCTTCGAGTCATCCTCGTTGAGCGAGGCTGTGGGCTCGTCGAGGACGAGGAGCCTGACGTTCTTGGAGAGGGCCTTGGCGATCTCCACGAGCTGCTGCTTGCCTACGCTGATGTCCTTGATCGCGGTCCGGGTGTCCTCCTTGAGGCCCACGAGGCCGAGGAGCCTTGCCGCCTCGCGGTGGGTCTTGTCCCAGTCTATGACCTGGCCGCGGGCGCGCTCGTTCCCGAGAAAGATGTTCTCGCCTATGGACAGGTAGGGTATGAGGGCGAGCTCCTGGTGGATGATGACAATGCCCTTGCGCTCGCAGTCGTGGATCTCCCGGAAAGAGCACTCGGCGCCGTCGAAGACCAGCTGCCCCGTGTAGGTCCCATGGGGGTAGACCCCGCCCAGGATATTCATGAGGGTGGACTTGCCCGCCCCGTTTTCGCCCACGAGGGCGTGGATCTCCCCCCGGCGGACGGAGAGATTCACATTGTCGAGGGCCCGGACTCCAGGGAATAGCTTGGTTATGCTCCGCATCTCAAGGATGGTTTCGTCCAAAACGGGGTCCTCCAAATGCCGTCATGATCAGGCAAAGCCGCCCGGGCCGGGTTGGCCCGGGCGGCCCTGCCGGGCCAGCCGCTCAGTTCTTTTCTTAGGGCTTACTTGATGTCGGCCTCGGTGTAGTAGCCGGAGTCGATGAGAAGGGCCTTGTAGTTGTTCTTGTCCGCGAAGACGGGGTCGCAGAGGAAGGAGGGAACGACCTTGACGCCATTGTTGTAGGTCTTGGTGTCGTTCACCGCGGCTTCCTTGCCCTGCATGAGGGCATCGACCATCTCGACGACCTTGGCCGCCAGGGTGCGGGTGTCCTTGAAGACCGACATCGACTGCTGCCCCGCGATCATGGCCTTGACGTTGGCCTTGTCGCAGTCCTGGCCCGTGAGGACGGGGTAGGGCTTCTTGGCGGTGCCGTAGCCGGCGTTCTTGAGGGAGGCCACGATGCCGATGGCGAGGCTGTCATTGGGGGAGAGGACGACGTCGAGCTTGGTCCTGCCGGCGTACTTCGCGGCGATGAGGTTGTCCATCCTGGCCTGGGCCTTCTCGGAGCTCCAGCTCTGGATGGCGATGGTGGTGAACTCGGTCTGCTTGGTCGGGACGACAAGCTTCTTCTTGTCGATGTAGTTCTGGAGGATGCTCATGGCGCCCTTGTTGAAGAAGACGGCGTTGTTGTCGTCCGGGGAGCCGGCGAAGAGCTCGATATTGAAGGGGCCCTTGCCCTTGTCGAGGCCCAGGGCGGTCTCGATGTACTTGCCCTGGATCACGCCGACCTTGAAGTTGTCGAAGGTCGCGTAGTAGTCCACGTTGGGGGTCTTCATGATCAGGCGGTCGTAGGCTATGACCTTGACGCCGTTGTCCTTGGCCTGCTTGAGGACGTCGCTGAGGACCGAGCCGTCGATCGAGGCGATGACGAGGACCTTGCAGCCCTTCGTGATCATGTTCTCGAGCTGCTGGATCTGGGTGTTGATGTCGTTGTTGGCATACTGGAGATCAACCTTGTAGCCCTTGGCCTCGAGCTTGGCCTTCATGTTCGCGCCGTCCTGGTTCCAGCGCTGGAGAGACTGTGTCGGCATGGCGACACCGATCAGCTGCCCCTCGCCAAACGCGCATGAGAGCGCCACGGCGATGACCAATGCGATAAGAACGACTTTCTTCATCTCGCTTGCCTCCTGGAGAATGCTAAATGATCGACCTAGGAGGAGGTTAGGGGCTAATTTGCGGCCGGACTATGGGAGGGATTGATTTTCCATACCAAAAATTGATATTGAGACAATTGCCGAAATGGGCCGGGGGCCAAGAGTCTGTCGGACTTTGGATTTTGCCTGGACGAAGGCGATGCGCGAACGGAAAACCGGCGAGGATTGAGGGCCATACTCCTTGTATGGCTCGATTGACGAGCCGATTTTACGCCGCGGAGCGCCGAGGCTAGGCAAAAAGCGCCTATTTGAAGCTATTATCTCTCCGAAAAAGCAATGCCAGGCCCAATTCCCATTCTTCGCGGTCCAAAGTTCGACAGACTCTTAGGTGAAGTCGGCTTTCTGCAGGCAGCGGGCCCGGTATTCCGAGGGCGAGACGCCCGCGATGTTCTTGAAGGCCCGGGAAAAGCCGAATTGGCTTGCGTAGCCGAGCTTCTGGGAGATGACCTGGATCCCGAGGTTCGTGCTGGACAGCATGGCCCGAGCCGCCTCGATCTTGAGCCTCGCGTAATAGCGCATGGGGGGCATGCTCATGCGCTGGCTGAACAGGCGGACGAAGTGCTCGCCGGAGAGCCCGAGCCGGCCGCAGAGGCTGTCCAGGTCGAGCTCGCCCTCGATGGAGGCCTGCATTATGGCTATGGCCTTCTCGACATGGGCATTCTCCGGCGCCCCGTAGGAGGAAGGCGTTCCGGCCAGGAGGCCATAGAGGAAGGACATGAAGGAGTGGCGGCTGGCCTCCACGAGGTCCTGCTGGCTCGAGGCATGGCGCTCGAGGAGGTCGGCGAAGAAGAAGCGGTGGGAGGTCCCTATGTCGATGGGCTTCTCCATGAGCTTCGTGGCCCGGGTGAGGAGGGCGGAGAGCTCCCGGTCCCCCTTGGCGTCGAAGAGGACGGCGAAATAGGTGATGGGCTTGCGGAGATTTGTCGCGAGGATCTGATGGATCGAGTCCGGTGGCGTGAGGTGGATGCTCCCGGGCTTGATGGCCCAGACCACGGGTCCGTTCTTGAAGCTGCCCTCCCCGGAGACGAAGTAATGGAGCTCGAAGGCGCCGTCCGGATGGGCATGGCGCCGGCCGTGCCAGGAGATCTGGCGCTCGTCCTGGAGATGGTAGACGAAGACGATATCCTGGAAGCGCATCTCTTTCCTCCCCAGGGCGAGATATCGGGGTCGGGGGCATAATATCAATAAATGGTATATTAAGTCAAATCCCGATCTTCCCTAGGCGGACGGGCTGCCCTAGTATCCTTGGCTAGGATAAGCTGTGCGAGGAGGAAACGATGAAGGATCTATTCCCCATGGTCCCCAGGGTCGCCTATGAGGGCCCCGCGTCGGACAAGGAGCTTGCGTTCAAGTATTACGATCCTGAGGCGGTGTCCGGGGGACCGGGCGGGAAGACCCAGAAGGAGGCCCTGCGCTTCTCCGTGGCCTTCTGGCATTCGATGACGGGGACGGGCCTCGATCCCTTTGGCTCGGGCACGATGCAGAGGCCCTGGGATGGCATATCCGATCCCATGGAGATCGCCCGCCTGCGCATGCGGGCCTTGTTCGAGCTGACGGAGAAGCTCTCCATACCCTTCTTCTGTTTCCATGACCGGGACATAGCCCCCGAGGGCGAGAGCCTGCGGGAATCGAACCGGAAGCTCGACGAGATAGTCGCCTTTACCAAGGAGCTCATGGCCTCGAGCCCGACCCGCCTCCTGTGGGGGACGGCCAACCTCTTCTACAACCCCCGCTATGCCCATGGCGCCGCGACCAGCCCCGAGCCCAAGGTCTTCGCCTACGCCGCCGCCCAGGCCAAGAAGGCCCTCGAGGTGACCAAGGAGCTGGGGGGAGAGAACTTTGTATTCTGGGGAGGCCGCGAGGGCTACGAGACCCTCCTCAACACGGACATGAAGCGGGAGCAGGAGGACCTTGCGCGCTTCCTCCACATGGCCGTGGACTACGCGAAGGAGATCGGCTTTAAGGGCCAGTTCCTCATCGAGCCCAAGCCCAAGGAGCCCACCAAGCACCAGTACGACTCCGACGCCGCCGCCTGCTTCGGCTTCCTGGAGGAGTACGACCTCCTCCCCCATTTCAAGCTCAACATCGAGACGAACCACGCCACCCTGGCCGGCCATACGATGCAGCATGAGCTCCGCTACGCCCGGGAGCACGGCATCCTCGGCTCGGTGGACGCGAACCAGGGGGATGAGCTCCTCGGCTGGGACACGGACCAGTTCCCCACCAACCTCTACGGCTCCACCCTGGCGATGTACGAGATCCTCAAGAACGGTGGCCTCCATTCGGGGGGGCTCAACTTCGACGCCAAGGTCAGGCGGGCATCCTTCAAGCCCCAGGACCTGGCCGCTGCCCACGTGGCGGGCATGGACTGCATGGCCCGGGGCTATGCCGCGGCCGGCCGGATGATCGCGGATGGCAAGATCGACAAGCTGCTCGCCGAGCGCTATAAGGGATGGAGCGAGGGGCTCGGAGCCTCCATAGCCGCCGGGAAGGAGACTTTCGCGAGCCTCGAGGCCTACGCCCTCGACCTGAAGGACATCGAGCTTGAGTCGGGAAGGCAGGAATACCTGGAGTCCCTCGTCAACCGGTACCTATAGCACACCCTACGTGGAGGCATCCTGTGGAAGGCCCTAGCCTGGTCCTTGGCATCGATTCGAGCACCCAGGGGACGACGGCCGTCCTCATAGACCGAGTCTCCCTGGCCCGTGTGGGCGAGGCGAAGGTCAGGTACCGGGATGACCCCCGGCTCTCCGGCTTTGGCCTCATGGCCGGCGAGCCTCTTCTCGCGCCCCGGGAGGAGGGGGAGGCTGACCAGCCCGTCCTCCTTTTCCTGGCGGCCCTGGACGCTGTCCTGGCCGATCTTCCCCGGGAAAGCCTGTCCCGGGTCGGGGCCATAGCGGTCTCGGCCCAGCAGCATGGCCAGGTCTGGCTGGGCCAGGACGCGCCGGCCTCCTGCCGGGGCCTCGGCCTGGAGGGCTCGGGCCTGGCCGGGGCGCCGGGGCTTGCAGGGCGCTTTGCCCCGGCCCTGGCCACTGAAAGATCCCCCATCTGGATGAGCGCGAACACGGCCCGGGAGGCGCAAGAGCTCAGGGACGCCGCCGGCGGGGAGGCGGCCATGACCGCCCTCTCGGGCTCGGACAGCCCCCTGCGCTTCTCCGGAGCCGTTATGCGGCACCGGGCCTTGTCCGAGCCCGGGAGCTACGCGTCCTGCGCCCGGATCCACCTCATCTCCTCCTTCCTGGCCTCGGTCCTCTCCGGGAGGGCCGAGGCGCCCATAGACTGGGGCAATGGGGCCGGCATGAGCCTCATGGACTGGAAGGAAAGGCGCTGGAGCGGCCTCCTGGTCGCCGCCGCGGCCAGAGGCCTTCCCGGCGGGACCGAGGGCCTTCTGGCCCGCCTGCCGGCCCTGGCCCACCCCCTGGCCGCCGTGGGCGGGGTGGCCCGCTACTTCACCGAGCGGTATGGCCTTCCCGCCGAGGCCCTTGTCCTCGCGGGCTCGGGGGACAATCCCCAGAGCAAGGTCCTGGCTCCCGGAGACCTCCTCTCCCTGGGCACGAGCTTTGTCCTCATGGCCGAGGGCTCAAGGCCCATCAAGGGAGCCAACGCGATGTACGACGGCCTAGGCCGGCCCTTCCTCTTTGGCTGCAGGACCAACGGCTCCCTGACCTGGGAGGCGGTGAGGCGCGGCCACGGCCTTGGGGCCGACGACTTTGCCGCCTGCGAGGCCGCCCTGGCCTCTATCCCTGCCGGCTCAATTCTGCGGGTCCTGCAGCGGGAAAGGGAGTCCTTCCCGGAGTCCCCCGCGGTGGACTACGGGCGCCAGGAGGACTTTGCGGCGGACTATGCCGGGGCCGTGGACTCCGCCCTCGGCCTTCTGTGGCTGGGCTCGCGGGGTTTTGCCTCCGGCCCGGCCCTGGGGGAGATGGCCGTCACGGGCGGGGCCGCCGCGAGCGAGGGCACCCTGAGGCGCATAGCCGCGATCTGGGACAGGCCGGTCGCCAGGATCGGCGAGGCGGGGGCGGCGGCGGGGGCCGCCGTCGCCGCCGCGGTGGCCCTCGTTCCGGAAGGTGAAAGGGAGGCCTACGCGTCCCGCGCCGCCGCGGCCGTGTCGGGCCGGAGCCTGCGGGTCGAGGCCTCGCCTCCCGAGCTCGCGGCCTACCACAAGGAGGGAGGCTATCTCTCTCGCCTAGCCCGCCTCCTCGAGGCCGGCTTCCGCTAGGGCTTCAGGTGCTCGAAGCGCAGCCCCACGGCGCTCCGGTTCCCAAAGCCCTTCCAATAGGTATGGTCAGGCTTGGGCTGGCCCTTGGCGTCCATTGACCATACCGCATCCTTGCCCACGGGCACGAGCTTGAGATAGGCGTCCATGGCGGCGTCGGCCTTGAGGTATTTCCCGAGCCAGGCGGTCGCGAAGTGCTGGGCTATGTTGTTCATCCTCACGGTGTCCCAGACGGGGTCCATGTAATGGCCGGCGTTGTAGACCGTCGAGCCCGGGGCAGGCCAGGTCTCCTTGGGCGCCGGGATGGGGGCCGCCGCGTTGTGGCTTCCGTTCTCGAAGGTGAGGAGATAGCGGTCGGCGTTGACCGCGAGCTCGTAGATGCTCCTTACCCCGGGGGAATAGCCGGCGGTGGCGTCAGCCGAGCCCGCCATGAAGAGGATGGGGGTCTTGATCCCCGCCAGGCCCTCCTTGTCCCAGAAGCCCGTGGTGTAGCCCCAGGGCGCGATGGCGATGGCGGTCTTGATCCGGGGATCCAGGCTCGCGATGTACTCCGGATTGCCTGCCTGGCGCCGGGCGAGGACGCCGTTGGGCGGGGCGAGGGCGGAGCTGGTCGAGGCTGCGGTAAAGCCGCCCCCCAGGGTGTTCACGACCCCGTAACCGCCCATGGAATAGCCCACAAGGGCGGTGTTCTCGGCCTGGATCATTCCAGCCAGGCCAGATCCCTTATCCGCCTTGTTGAGCCTCGAAAGGGACTCGAGGACAAAGAGCTGGTCGAGGGAGCGATTGAGCAAGGTCGAGCCAAAGGCGCCCTGGTCGTTGTAGGTCGAATCCGTGTGATCGATGGAGGCTACGAAATAGCCCTTGCTCGCCAGGTTTTCCGCGAGATGGGAGAGAAGGTAGCGGTTGCCCGGATAGCCGTGGGAGATGATCACGAGGGGATAGGGGGCCTTGGATGGATCGGGGCTGGCGTCCCTGACGGCCTTGCCGTAGAGGGTGACAAGGGTCTTTCCGTCCCGGGTGTAGATGTCCTTGTAGGCGCTCACGCCCATGAGACCGGTGCCGGCCTTGGCGGGATACCAGAGCTCCACCGTTAGGGGCCGGTCATAGGTGGGGATGGCTTCCCCGGGCTTGGCCTTGGCTATGTCCAGCTGGCCGGGATTCACAAAGCTTATGGTCTTGACCCCGATGGCGTAGGAGCCGTAGGGGGCTAGCTCGGG
>JAKPBN010000074.1 GCA_029778945.1 Spirochaetota bacterium | reverse complement strand
CAGGCCACCGCGGCCACCGAGGCCGCCCCGGCCACCTCGCCCGAGGTTGCCGCGCCGGCTGAGCTTGGCGTAGCTTTGCCTGCGACACCCGCCGCCCCCGCCGCACCCTCGGCACCCGCCGCCCTGGTGCTGGACCTCGAGGGCAGCATAGCCATGGCCCTCTCCAAGGGCGAGGACGCAGCCATCGCCGCCAGGACCCTGGACTCTGCCCAGGCCGCCCATGCCATCAACCTAGCCAAGGCCCGGTGGAGCATTTCCGCCTCCGGGGCCTATACCCTCGGGGATGGCCTTATGGCCAGCAATCCCACGGCCGTGGACAAGTCCCTCCTGGGCAAGGCCGGGGGCAGCTACGCCGATATCTCCCAATCCCTCTCGGCCGCCCTCAGCCTCAGCACGGGCAATGCCTCGACGGCCAACCCCGGCACCCGGATTGCCCTGAATGCCTCCCAGGCCCTGCCCCCGGCCTCGGCCGATTCCTATCCCGTCACCGTCCTGGGCTTTAGCCTGGCCCAGACGGTCTGGGACGGCTACCAGGGCGGCCAGACCAAGGCCGTGGTGGAAAAAAGCCTTATCGCCCTGACAACCAAGCAGCTCCAGGCCGACCTCTCCCGGTCCACGATACGCGCCAACGTCAAGAAAGCCTATGTGACCATGCTCTCGGCCCAGAGGGCCCTGGCCCTCAGGCTCACGATAGCGGACAAGCAGAAGGCCCTCCTCGCCCAGATCGAGGCCATCTATGCCATCCGCCAGGCCACCACCATCGACATCCAGACCGCGAGGATCAACTCCCTCACGGCCAACCTGGAGGTGGAGACGAGCCGCCATGACCTGGCCCTGGCCAGGCAGAGGCTGGCCAACCTCCTGGGCCTGGCCTCGGACGCCGATTTTTCCGTGGCCGAGACCGAGGGCGGGGCCCTGCCCTCGGCCAGCCTTGAGGAGGCCACGGCCCTGGGCCTCTCCAGGCGCCTCGAGCTCGCGGTGGCCGACCTCAACGCGAAGGCCTCGGGCATTGACCTGGCCCTGGCCCTGGGCCAGTCCGAGCCCGGCCTGAGCCTGACCGGGGGCATCACGACGGCCCTGGGCTCCGACAAGGGCGCAAGTTATGCGACCTTAGGCCTCAAGGTCAGCCTGCCTTTCCTGGATGGGGGCTCGGCGGATTCCCAGGCCGCCCAGGCCCGGGCCCTGGTGGCCAGCTACGCCGCCCAAAGGCGCCTCCTTGAGAGGACAATCTCGGCAGACATCAGGGATGCCTGGTGGATGGCCTCCATAGCTAGGCAGAGGATAGACCTTGCCTCCCAAGGCAGGGACCTCTATGAGTCCCAGCTGACCCTGGTCAAGGCCCAGAATTCCTTTGGAACCGCGACCAACCAGGATCTTCTCACCGCCTCGGTCAACGCCGCCAACGCGGCCTCGGCCCTGGCCACAGCCAAGTACAACTACCTCCTTGCGGTCCTCGCCCTCGAGACCGCGATGGGACTTTGAGGAGATCCCCATGGCTCAGATGAGATATCAAAGATGCGCTTCCTTCCACCGTCTGGCCGCCGTCCTGGGCCTGGGCTGCGGAAAGGAAAGCCGGACCGCGAGCCCGGCCGTGGGGAGCTATGGTCC
>JAKPBN010000073.1 GCA_029778945.1 Spirochaetota bacterium | reverse complement strand
GAGGTGCGGGTCCGCGCGGCTTCCTCCGTGACGGTCTCCGAGCTTCTTGCCTCGGGCTTCTATATCTTTGGCTCCACCGCCGCCTCTGCGCCCTCCTACGCGGAGATTTCCCGGGTCCTCAAGGGGATCAACCTTGCCGGGAGAAAAGCCGCGTATTTTGGGCCTTCAGACAAGGCTCTCGAGGCATTCAAGGGCCTGGCCGCCGATACCGAGCTCAGGGCCGCCGGCCCCGATCTCGCTCATCCCCGACCCGAGGTGGAGACGGTGGTGGCTTGGCTTGCGAGCCTCTCCTGATTCCACTCCCCACGAGGTAGCTATGGCCGAAGCCTTCGATCTTGACCGTGCGATACGGAAAGTCCCTGATTTCCCCAAGCCAGGCATCCTCTTCTATGACATAACCTCGGTTATCGCCAATCCTCCGGCCTTCCGGCACTGCATCGACCAGATGGTCGAGCGCTACGGCCAGCGCGGGATCCAGGCCGTCGCGGCCATCGAGTCCCGGGGCTTTATCTTTGGGGCCGCCCTCTGCGACCGCCTCGGCCTTCCCCTCCTCCTGGCCCGCAAGAAGGGCAAGCTGCCCGGGGCCACGATCAGCGCCAGCTACGCCCTGGAGTACGGGGTGGCGGAGATCGAGATGCATGTCTCCGACATCCCAAAGGGCCAGAGCGTCCTGATTGTGGACGACCTCATAGCCACCGGGGGCACCGTCGGGGCCGTAGCCGACCTCCTGCGCCGCGGGGGGGCCCGGCCCGTGGGCGCCTTTGCGGTGATCGGCCTTCCCTTCCTGTCCTACCAAAAGACCGTCGGGGACCTCGAGGTCCAGACCCTCATCGACTATCACGGGGAATGAGGCCGTCCTAAGCCCCTCGCCCCGGTCCAGCTTCTGAAGAAAAGGAGATTCCTCATGCTGCAAGCCCTCGAGAAGAATAGCGCCTGGAAGGGCCGGAAAGGCCCCCTCCTCCTCGTGATCATGGACGGGGTCGGCTATGGCCAGTATGCCGAGGGCGACGCGGTCAGGGACTCCAAGATGTGCCATTTCCGGGCCCTGGAGGCCGCCTCCCCCCACACGAGGCTCAAGGCCCACGGCAAGGCGGTGGGCCTTCCCTCGGACGAGGACATGGGCAACTCCGAGGTCGGCCACAACGCCATAGGCTGTGGCCGGGTCTTCGCCCAGGGGGCCAAGCTTGTCTCGGCCTCGATCTCCACGGGAGCCATGTTCCAGGGCGAGACCTGGAAGAGCCTCGTGGCCACGGTCAAGAAGTCCGGCGGGGCCCTCCACTTTATCGGGCTCTTTTCTGACGGCAATGTCCACTCCCACATCGACCATCTCAAGGCCATGCTCTCCAAGGCCTGCGAGGAAGGGGTAGCGAAGGCGAGGGTCCATGTCCTCCTCGATGGCCGGGACGTGGGCGAGCAATCGGCCCTGGACTACATCGATCCTTTTGAGGCCTTCCTGGCCAGCCTCAACGCCAAGGGTGTCGACTATCGCATCGCCTCCGGCGGGGGCAGGCAGTACATCACCATGGACCGCTACAACGCCAACTGGGAGCAGGTCCACCGGGGCTGGGAAACCCATGTCCTCGGGAAGGGGCGCCAGTTCCCCTCGGCCCGGGCCGCC
>JAKPBN010000056.1 GCA_029778945.1 Spirochaetota bacterium | reverse complement strand
GGGCTGTTGCCTGCTTCAAAATTCTCTCGATAAAAGAGCCCTTGCGAGTTTCCTCGCAAGGGCGCTTTTATAGTCTCTTTAGCCAGACCCAGGCAAACCAAGAAGAGCGAGCGCTTTGGGCAAAGGTGACTTCCACTGCCCCTAGTAGCTGGCAGGGAGCCCAAAGGGATCAGGAGCGGCAAGGGGAGCCGCTGGGATCCTCCCTGCCCTCAGGACCGACCAATGAAAGGCGTCGATGATGGCCTCATGGAAGGCGGTATAGAGAAAATGATCCCGGAAATCATGACCCGAGCGAAACCAGCTTTCATGGTCGATGACCGTATGGGCCCTGCCCTTGCCGTCCTGGGCGGCCAGAAAGCTAATGCGCTGGAGGCCATTGGACAGATTCTTCTTGAGGTAGACAAACTCGATAACATGCTCAGAGGGCTTGATTCCCGAGATGCGAAAGGCCACGGGGATCTTCAGAAAGCCGGCTAGGGTCAGCTCTAGCACAAAGGTCTGGCCGACTGCGAAGCGAGGCAGATCCTCGGAAGCCGAACCGTAAAGCCGATCCTGCCCGGGATCATAGACTACCCCAAAGCTGGTCATGTCGGTCCTCCAGGCCACCCGGGGATCGATCATCAGGTAGTGGGCCCAGACCTGCTCGAGGCTAGCCTTCGCCAAATATCGCCTATCAAAACGATAGTAGGCCGCAAGCTCATGGACATCACTCTCTTCATAGGCGCCTAGGTTGGGGCCATTCGTTTCCAGGAAAGCCTTGACGGTGGGGGGAAGGACCTTCCCGGCCCCCGTGGAGAGGCTCGCGCAGGAATCGAAGGCGATTAGCCCAAAAAGCAGGCCAAGACCCAGGGGAATCAGGGCTTTCTTCATGCTGCAACCAGATTCGGGGTCTACGGCCTGGATGTCAAGAAAAATGCCGCTTGAGGGCGAGATTGGGGATTTGCGTCCCTGAGGACCAGGAGCTATACTTTCCCGAAGATATCCGGCCACTAGGCCCAAGCCCTCGGAGGAACAATGAAGACGACGCCCGAGCTCAGGGCTCTATGCACGCCTAGCCTCAAGGCCAACGAGATCTTTATCCACCCCAATGAGGGCTTTGACTTGGGCATGATGACCACGGCC
This sequence comes from Spirochaetota bacterium, assembly GCA_029778945.1. Lineage (GTDB taxonomy): Bacteria > Spirochaetota > Spirochaetia > Treponematales > Rectinemataceae > JANYKC01. The sequence continues at coordinate 3,408 of JAKPBN010000056.1, read as the reverse complement.
TACGACGTCGACCTCGAGGGCAATGGCCCGACCCTGGTCAGGCTCCTCAACGAGTGCCCCAAGGAGTGCGTCGAGCTGCCTCCCCGGCTCTTTGAGAAGCTGGGAAAGCCCAAGCTCGCGGTCCTCAAGTACGACGGGACCAAGCTTATCATCGAGGGCCGCTAGCGCGCCTTGGCCTGGGCAGTGTCCCTGCGGTAGCCCTTGAGCATGAGGCTCCCGAGGATCAGGGACCTCAGGACCGACATGGGCCCCCGCTCCACCGCCCGGATCCACAATTCCCTAGGGGCTAGGCGCTTTCTGCAGTAGTCCAAGCCATAGCTGCCGCCGTAAAGCCTGTCGATATAGGCCATGCCCCGGCCGTAGCCGAGGTGGGACCGGGTATCGATCTTAAAGCTGATGGGCTGGTGGACAAGGACAGCCCCCTCGCAAAAGCCCACCTTGAGGCCTTTTTGCTCCAGGCGGAGGGCAAACTCATGGTCGCAGGAGCCATAGACCATGGCCTCATCGTAGCCGCCGAGGGCCAGGAAGTCGGCCTTGCGGAAGGCTATCGAGGGGCCAAAGAGGCGGGGACTCTCCCTAAAGACCCGGTTGAGCCTTTCCGTGCCCAGGGCGGCCTTCCTGCTCCAGTATCCCCTTCTCTCGACCAGGGTCTGGCCCCGCACAAAGGCATGGCGGTCCAGGGCCTCTGAATAGGCCTCAAGGCTGCCCGGCTGGAGGACGCAATCCGAGTCGAGGATGACGATCTTCTCGTGGCTTGCCAGGCGGGTGCCCAGGTTGACCCCGGCCGACATGCCCGGGGTCGGGCTGAGCTCGACCCGGAGCCTCCGCCCATGGCCAAGGCCCCGGGCCAGGGCGACGGCCTCAGGCGGCGGAGCGGTCATGGCGATGATCAGCTCCGCGTCCACGGGGACCGAGGCCACGGCCCGGGCGAGGAGGGGATCGGCCCGGACGGGTACGACTACCGTGACATCTATCATAATTAGTCCTTTTTAGGAGAAGCCCAGCTCCAGGCCGGGATCGAGGCCCAGGCGCTCGGCAAGGTCGGCCATGAGGGCCAGGCCTCGAGCCAGGCAGGAGGTGGCAGGATAGGGGGTCCCCTGCCCGGCTCCCGCCGTCCCCGCCGTCGCCGCCGCGGAGAAGCATCGTATGCCAAGGCCCTCCAGACGCTCCTGGACCCGGGCCGCCCGGCGATCCGAGAGCTCCTCCTGGGGACCAAGCTGGACAAAGGCAAGGCGCTCCCTGTCCTGGGGCCCTAGGGTCCAGAGGAGGTCGTGGGTCCATTCCGGAAAGGACCTATGGAAACTTGGGCGCTTGAGGAATTCCATATACTGGGAGGATAGGACGGCCGCAGGGAAAGGATCGGCCCCGGAGATAAAGACCGGCACCAAGCCGCCCCGGAAGCTGGCCTCAAGGAAGTCGAGGAGGCCCGGCCAGGCTTCCTCGTCCCGGCTTGAGGAAGGGGCAAGAAGTCCCTTGTAGGCGTCACTGCCGGAAAAGTGGTGGACAAGGAGGCAGGCCGCGAGGGGGAGGAAGCGGCTCCCCAGGCCTTCGAGCCGGAGCTGGAGTCTCCTCTCGGGCCCTCTATGGCCGGTGTCGTGGGTGAGGTAGACCGTGGGTAGGCCAAGCCCCTCGGCCCGGCTAAGGACATCGAGGACCTCGGCGCTGCCCCCGGACATGCTCAGCCCGACGAGTGGCCTTGTTTGGTCCAGGCGTGGAAGGATTTCCAGGAAGGCCGAGACGCTTTCTATGCAGGCGGGCACGGTGCCCCCAAGATCCCTAAGAGCGGCGTTTATGCCCGAGGCCGTGGCCCCACAGGCCACGAACAGGCCCGGAGCCGGGACCTCGCCCTGGGCCGGGAGTCCCGCCAAGATCGCTACGACAGCCGGTGCTATCCTGTCCAATGGCCCTACCCCCTAGCATTCCCAAGCTAATGACTGGCCCGCGAGGAGTCAACCAGGATCCCTTGCCTTCCCTAGGTGTCAGAGCCTGTGCGAGGATGCTCCATGGCCATCCTCAAGGGCTTTGCCCCCGTCGGTTCCCCCAATCCCCGGATCCTCATCCTGGGTTCCTTTCCTTCCGTGCGTTCCCTAGAGCAGGGACAGTACTATGGCCACCCGCAGAACCACTTTTGGCCTCTAATCGCCGCCGGCCTGGGAAGGCAGACCTGCCCCGAGGACTACGAGGAGAGGCTGGCCCTCCTCCGGGAGGCCGGGATTGCCCTCTGGGACGTCCTCTCCTCCTGCGAGCGGGAGGGCAGCCTGGACACTAGCATCTCCAATGAAAGGGCCAACGACATTCCCGGATTTCTCGCAGGCCTGGCCGGCCTAAGGGCCCTGGGCCTCAATGGGGGGAAGGCGGCCGAGTGCTTCAAGGCCCGGTATTGGCCAGCGGGACCCGCCCTCGAGATAGGCAGGGCCCGGGCCTGGAAACCGCCCTTCCTGGGCGGCAGGACCATCATCCTCGAGCGCCTGCCCTCAACAAGCCCCATACCCACCGCGGCCTATCGAAGGGCCCGGGACAAGGCCCCGGTCTGGGAGGCCTTCCTGGCCATGGCCGCGGGATCAGGCACGGACTAGGGCCTGACTGGCCCTGCGCCACCCAGGCCAAGCAGGCACACCACGACCTTGGTCATGTGGGCGTCGCTTTCCCGCATCTCGTCCTTGGCCCACTCTATGAGGATCTTGTAGATGCCTCCGGCGACAAATTCGATGTAATGCCGCTTTAACCTGGGAGGGATCTCCCGGTCACAGGCCAGGGTCTGGGATACGGTGGATAGGAAGCGCATGCAGGAATCCATGAGGATCGAGGTAAGGCCTGAGTCAATGAGGTTCTTGACGAGGTCGGATTGGTCCCGGAAAAAGCTGAAGCAGAAGCGGATACTGTCCCGGGCATCCGACCCCTCGGCCGCAAGAAGCTCCTGGGACCGGGCGACAAAGCCCTCCTCCAGATGCCTCTCAATGACGGACTCCAGGTCGGTGTAGTTGCGATAAAAGGCCATGCGGCTTACCCCGGCCTTCCGGGTGAGCTCGGTCACGGTTATGTCCCGGAAGGCCTTCTTCCGCATCAGGATCATGAGGGCGGTGTACATGCTCTCCGTGGCCAGGCGGTTCTGGGTATTAGCCCTGCTCTCTGCCATGAACAAACCCCCTACAAATGTAACTCTTGGGCAAAACCGTTTGCCTTCCGATTTCCGTATTTGTATATCCTAGGGCATGAAGTGTTACAAATGCAACAGTTCCTTCCGGCCCGGCCCAGGCCACCGCCCAGCCGCTTTGGCCCGGAATGTCAGTATATTCGAAGCATGAAGCTGACAGAAAGCCTGCGAAGGATCTTCGCGGAAAGGATGGACCCCATGAATGCGTCTGGAAATATCGATATGTCCGCCTTGGTCATCCCCATATCGGATAC
>JAKPBN010000046.1 GCA_029778945.1 Spirochaetota bacterium | reverse complement strand
GGCCAACCGGACCCGGGTCCAGAAGGCCGAGACCAACATCAAGACCACCTTCCCGGGCCTGCGGGTTGTCGGCCGCTATGCCGGCCGCTACCCCAAGGCCGTGGAGACCGCGATCATCGAGGCGGTCCGCAAGGCTACCCCGAGCCTCCTCCTCGTGGGCTCCGGCGTCCCCGGCCGGGAGCGGTGGATCCCCCGCAACCTCCCCCGCTTTAACTCGGGCATCTATCTTTGGTGCTCCGACCTCTTTGAGGTCTTTGCCGATGGCCGGGGAAGGCCTTCCAAGACCCTCTTCAATAAGGGTCTCGAGTGGATTCCCTATACTCTGCGGCGACCCTGGAAGGCCTGGCGCATCTTCCTCTATCTCTGGTACCTCGTCCTCCTCCTGGTGGCTAGGATTAGAGGGAACTGAGGGTCAGGATTCCCGGGCCCGGCGACCATCAACGACACTCAACACCCATTAAGTCACTAGACGCCAATCTAGGGCCCGGCTCTCCTTAGGGCATTTTTTATCGGATTGCGCATCTTTTGCGGCCCGCTAGGATGGAGTCGATGCACACCATCCTGGATGTCGAGGCCGACCCCCAGGGGGCAAGGACTCTAGCGGCCGTCCTGGCCGCGGACTATCGCCTAGTCCACTGCCCCGACCCAGACAAGGCCCTGGCCAGCCTCGGAGAGCTCAGTCCTTCCGCCGTCCTCCTGGGCCTCGGGGAGGGCCTGGGGGCCAGCCCCGAGGTGGAGCTCGAGCTCCTAGCCCGCTTTGCCTCGCGCCTTGAGCATCGGATCCCCGTCATAGCCATGGGAACGAGGTTTAGCCCCCGCCAGGTCGTCCGGGCCGTGAGGAAGGGCGCCTGGGACTTCCTGGCCAAGCCCGTCGAGGTCGACGAGCTAAGGTCGATCCTCCGGTCGGCCATCTACCGGGATCCCTGCTTTCCCTTTATCGGCTCCAGCCCCGCCACCCGGCGCACCTCGGAGCTCCTGGCCCTCTACGCCAAGAGCGAATACCCCGTCCTGATCCTTGGGGAGAGCGGCACCGGCAAGGAAGTCGCCGCCCGGGGCATCCACGGGCTCTCCTCCAGGTCGGCCGGACCCTTTGTGCCCCGCAACTGCGCGGCCTTCCCCGAGGAACTGATCGAGAGCGAGCTCTTTGGCTCGGCCCGAGGGGCTTTTACCGGGGCCGTGGAAAGGCCCGGGGCCTTCGAGCTCGCCCGGGGCGGGACCCTGTTTCTCGACGAGATAGGCGATTCAGGGCCCTCGGTCCAGGCCAAGCTCCTCAGGGTGATCGAGTCGGGGGAGCTCTGGCGCCTGGGGGACAGCCGGGAGCGGAAGACCGATGTCCGCCTCGTGTCCGCCACCTCCCTCAAGCTGGGAGAGGCGGTCAGCCAGGGTCGCTTCCGGCCGGAGCTCCTCTACCGGATCGAGACCCTCGTCCTCGAGCTTCCACCCTTGCGGGACCGGAGGGAGGATATCCCCGAGCTGGCCGCCTATTTTGCCCGGGTGGCCGTGGGGGAGCGCAAGGCCTTTAGCGCCGGAGCCTTTGCCCTCCTGGGCGGGGAGGCCTGGCCAGGCAATATCCGGCAGCTCAAGAACGTGGTCCACCGGGCCATAGTCCTCTCAGGGGAGCTCGAGGAGATCCGGGAGGAGCACATCCGGATCTACTGAAGTATCCGGCCGTCAGGCAAGACCGGAAAGGGATTGTAAAAAAATGCAACCACGGAGACACGGAGGACGGAGGACGGAGGACGGAGGACGGAGGACGGAGAGTTTACGGCAAGTTGGAAAGTAAATAAATAATTGTATTCATCTAAAAGAAATGCTTATTTATTCCCGTTCAATATTCCATTTTTCGCTTTCCGCAAATTACCTCTGTGCCTCCGTGTCTCCGTGGTGAAATATCCTTAATGGACAGCCTCATTATTTACCGGCCAAGCCGGCCATCTTCTGGATAAAGGCCTCAAGGTAGCGCAGCTCCGAGGGGGAGAGGGCGGCCCTCTCGGCGGTATCCCGGAGGAGGTCCCGGAGCTCCGTCCCCTGGTTGAGCCGGAAAAAGCCCAGGTCTCGCAGGCGCTCGCAGGCCCTGGCCACCGAGGCGTCGATCTCGGCCCGGGCCACGGGCTCGTAGGAGCCGGTCTTCCCCTCGAGGCTGGCCTGCCTGAGCTCATAGCAGGCGATCTGGACGGCCTGGGCCAGATTAAGGGAGGGAAAGGCCTCCGAGGTCGGTATATGGACGGCCAGGCTGCAGAGCTCGAGCTCCTCCGCGGAAAGGCCGCTTCTTTCGTTGCCAAAGACCAGGGCGACCTCTCCCCCGGGCCGACGCCAGGCATCCCGGGCAAAGCTCGCCACATCCATGGAAAAAGACTTGCGCCTCTCCCCCCGGCGCCGGGTAACGCCCGCGGAGAGGGAGGTTTTCCCCAGGGCCTCGGCCAGGGAGGAAAAGCGTTGGGCCGACTCATAGAGCTCGGCCGCATGGACGGCCAGGGTCTTCATCCTCTCCTCATCGAAGTCCGGACAGGCCGCGAGGACAAGGCGGGAGAGGCCCATGGTCTTCATGGCCCGGCAGACCGAGCCCACGTTGGCGGACTCCTCGGCCCCACAGAGGATGACGGCAAAGCGGGAGAGATCGGGCTCGGGCACTGGGAGGACTCCTTGCGGGGTGGTCGAGGGCGGAATTATAGTAGCCACCATATGAAAGCGAGGCAAGCCGAGGCAGGGAGCGTCCCGGCCAGACCGGCACTGGCAGGCCGGCGGGCCCTTGTCCTGGGCGGCTCGGGCGGGATCGGGGCCGCGGTGGCCTTGGCCCTGGCCAGCCGGGGGGCCGACCTCCTCATCCACGGCGGCCGGTCAGGGAAAGCCCTTGAGGCGAGCCTCGCCGCCGCCAGGGCCGCCGCCCCGGGCCAGGCCTCGATCGAGGGAATGCTCCGGCCTCTCACCGGCCCCCGGGACCTCGATGCCCTCCTGCCGGGCCTGGGCCCCGTGGACATCCTCGTCTGCGCCCTGGGCCCTTTTCACCAGGCCCCCCTCCATGGGACGGGGCCGGAAACCTGGGAAAGTCTGTGCCTCCTCAACCTGGCCCTGCCCGGGGCCCTGGCCTCGGCACTTCTCCCGGCCATGAGGGAGGCCCAATGGGGGCGTTTCCTCTTTTTTGGCGGGACCAGGACGGACGCAATCCGGGCCTATTCAACCAATGCGGCCTATGCCGCAGCCAAGACCGGCCTTGGGGTCCTCGTAAAATCCCTGGCTGCCGAGTACGGGGGGGAGGGCATTGGAGCCTTCCTCCTCTGCCCGGGCTTTGTGGACACGGAATACCTGAGCCCGGAGCTCAGGAGAAGCCTTGCCGCCAAGGCCCCTAGAGGCCGCCTTATCCCGGCCCAGGATATCGGGGAATTCGCCGGAAGCCTCCTGGCCGCCGACCCTCCCCTCGCCTCGGGATCCATCATAGACCTGGACGGAGGCCTAAAGCTCTGACCTTGGGGAGGCGGCCGGCCAGGATACCGGGCAAATTGGCCTGCCTGGCTCTTCAGGCTTGTCGCCTTCCAGCCGATAGAATAGTGTGTAACTCCCTGTGCCTAGGCGGTTTGACAACGGAATTGACTTGCCAATAATATACTTCTACAATAGGTTTTGATATTCGAAGAGGCGAAGAGGAGCATCATGCCAAACAATAATGATATCGTTCCCGGATTCGACGACGAAAAGGATGACAGCCTCAGGATCAGGCTGCAGAAAGTCGACGCCGTGGACAACTGCCTCACGCTCTTCCTTACCGGATATATCGATACCTATAACTCCAATTTTTTCCAGAAAAGGGTCCAAAAGGCCATCGAGGCCGGCTTTATCCGCCTGATCTTCAACTGCGGCGGTCTCAACTACGTCTCCTCCACCGGCATTGGCTCCTTTACCGCCTTCCTCAAAGCCGTCAGGCCCCGGGGCGGAGATATCGTCCTCCTCGAAATCCAGCCCAAGGTCTATGAGGTCTTCCAGCTCCTCGGCTTTTCCCAGTTTTTCAATATCAAGGACAACCTGGACGAGGCCACGGGCTTCTTCCGCCAGGGTGACCAGAGCGCCTCGGCCTCGGTCTTCCCCAAGATATTCTCCTGCCCCATCTGCAACAAGAAGCTCAGGGCCGCCCGCCCCGGCCGTTTCCGCTGCTCCGAGTGCCACACGATTCTCGCCATAGACAACTCGGGGCAGGTCTTCCTCGGCTAGTCGGGTTGCTCCCCCGGACCGGTCCATAGGAGGTAGCCCATGCCAGGACTCACCCACGTAGAGGAATACCTTATTACCCTCGGTCTATCCTATCAGGAGATCGCTCCCCTTACCTGGCTCGTCGAGGATGAGGAGAAGGGCCTTCCCCAGATAGTTGTATCCTTGGCCGACCCTGTTGTATTTATCCGCGCCGACATCATGCCCAGCCCCTCCAAGAACCGGGAAGCCTTCTTCGCCGAGCTCCTCAAGCTCAA
>JAKPBN010000027.1 GCA_029778945.1 Spirochaetota bacterium | reverse complement strand
CCGCCTCGATCGAGTCCTTGGTGCGGGAATTCGTGATGCGCCTCACGGGCAAGCAGACGATCTTCCAGATGATGCGCCTGGTCGAGGAGATCGAGGCCCGGGGGGGCAAGGCGGCGGATCCCCAGGACTACAAGGCCGAATACCACGACCGCCTCATGGCCAAGATAGACAGCCGGAGGAGGGACCTGGCCACGGGCAAGGCCAGGCCCGAGGACATGCTCGTCCCGGGCTCCCTGGACGTGCTGCGGGGCCTGGCCGAGCGAGGTACCCAGATCTACGTGGCCTCCGGCACCGATGAGGAGTATGTCCTCGAGGAGGCCCGCCTCCTCGGCGTCGATGCCTTTGCCCCGGGCCGGATCTATGGGGCCCAGGCCGACTACCGGGCCTTCTCCAAGGAGATGGTGATAGCCCGCATCCTCAAGGAAAACCGCGTCGAGGGCGGAAGCCTCATAGGCTTTGGGGACGGCTATGTGGAGATCGCGGACTCCAAGGCCGCCGGGGGCACGGCCGTGGCCGTCGCCAGCGACGAGACTGCCCGCTCCGGCAAGCCCGACGCCTGGAAGCGGGAGCGTCTCATAGGGGCCGGCGCCGACCTTGTCGTGGCCGACTACCGGGAGACCGCGGCCCTCCTGGGCTATATCTGGGCGGCGGGAGGCAAGCCATGATCCCCGGCCTTGCGGACTTTGGGCAAGACCGCCTCTCCCGGCTCCTTGAGGGCTTCCGGGACCTGCGGGTCGGGGTCATCGGGGACTTCTTCCTCGACAAGTACCTCGAGGTCGATCCCGCCCTCGAGGAGCCCTCCCTCGAGACCGGCCTCCCGGCCCGCCAGGTCGTGGGGATCCGGCACTCCCCCGGCGCGGCCGGAACGGTATCGCGCAACCTGGCTTCCCTCGGTCCCCGGGCCATCCTGGCCGTGGGCATGGTGGGCGAGGATGGAGAGGGCTGGGAGCTCCTCAGGGACCTTGGCAGGCTCGGGGTCGACACCCGGGGCATGGTCTGTTCCCCCTCCATCAGGACCCCGACCTATCTCAAGCCCCGGGACCTCCACAGGCCCGGCCTTGAGGGAGAGCACGGGCGCTACGACACGAAAAACCGCAGGCCAACCCCGCCCGAGCTCGAGGGCGCCATCCTCGAGGCCCTGGACAGGACACTCCCCGACATCGACCTTCTCCTCGTGATGGACCAGGTCGAGGACCTCGACTGTGGGGTCCTCACCCGCAGGGTCACCGGGGGCCTCCTCGAGCGCCTGGGCGCAAGGCCCCAGCTCCTGGCCTGGGCCGACTCCCGCAGGCGCATACGGAGCTTCCGGGGCCTCATCCTCAAGATGAACCAGTTCGAGCTCGCCGCCAGGGACAAGCCCCTGCCCGGGGAGGCGGTGGACGAGGCCGACATCCTGGGCCTCCTGGCCTCCACGGAAAAAGAGACGGGCTCTACCCTCTTTGTCACCGCGGCCGAGCGGGGGGTCTTTCTGCGGGATGGCCCGGACCTTCTCAGGGCACCCGGCGTGAGGGTCTCCGGTCCCGTCGATCCCACCGGGGCCGGAGACTCCTTTAGCGCCGGGGCCTCCCTGGCCCTCGCCGCGGGAGCCTCCCGCCTCGAGGCAGCCCTCCTGGGCAACCTCGTGGCCTCGGTGACCGTCAGGGTCCTTGGAGACACCGGAGCAGCCAGGCCCGAGGATCTGGCCGCCGCCCTCGAGACCTGGAAGGAGCAGAATCCATGACAAGGCGCTTTGACAAGTCGAGGATCGAGGTCCTCCCTCTATCGGCCCGGAAAAACAAGCTCGATATCGAGAAGGACGCCGTCGACCCCTCCAGCTACGCCGTCAGCCTCAGCCCCGCCGCGGCCGAGGACGTGAGGCGCGCGGCATCAGAGCTCCGGGCCGCCCGGGAGGCCGGCGCCTCCCGGATCCTCGCCTTTGGGGCCCACTCCATCAAGAACGGCCTCTCCAGGGTCCTTGTCGACCTCATGGAGGGCGGCTGGATCACCCACTTCGCGACCAATGGGGCCGGCATAATCCACGACTGGGAGTTCGCCTTCCAGGGCCGGTCCGGAGAGGACGTGAAGCGTTATGCGGCCGAGGGCCAGTTCGGGATCTGGGAGGAGACGGGCTCCTTCCTCAACCTCGCCATAGCCCTGGGCGCCTGGCGGGGCCTGGGCTACGGGGAGTCCGTGGGCGCCATGG
>JAKPBN010000023.1 GCA_029778945.1 Spirochaetota bacterium | reverse complement strand
ACATTTTCCTCATCGATAGCTCTCCTTGTATGGGCGGGAGCCTGGAACGCTAACTGCGTATTATGCGAACGATACTGCAATATAGGCCGGCTTCAGCGCCTTTTCGCAAGGAAAATTCGCGGCTTTGGGAGTTTTCCCTTGATTCGCTCCAGGGATATCGACTTTACCCTCTAGTCCACAGTGATGGACTTGCGGACGTTTTTTGGAGCATCCGGATGGACTCCATGGGCCTCCACCCCCAGGGCATCGAGCCATTCCATCTTGATGACCGACATCCGGTAGGCCAGGAGCTGGAGGACGGCGGCCGCGGAAAAGACGAAGAGGGAAGGGTCCCCCGAGGGAGGCAGCTCGATATAGTTGGACCAGTATTGGCTCCGGCCGGCAGGCTGGCCTGCGGCGGCCAGGGCGAGGTCCCCGTTCCGCTCGGCGATCACAACGATGTCCGCACCCCGGATCTTGTGGGTGTGGATCTGGCTGACCGTGACCCTGACTTCCCGAGGATCCGGCGGGCAGACAAAGATCAGGGGATAGTCCCGGAAAAGCCCCTCCACAAGCTCGGGCCTGGCCTTGAGGATGCCCGGGCCGTCGAGCTTGCCCAGGGCCTTGTCCTCCCCAAGGGCCGCGCGAAAGGCGCCTAGGACGCGAGCCACGTCGTCCAGGGAGAAAATCGTGTTCTTCCCGAGGATCGTGTTGGGCCCATGCTTGAATTCCGCGGCGTCACAGCCCTCGGTATGGTTGAGGACAACCTCCCGGATCTTGAGCGCCCCTTCCCGGGCCAGGCCAATCTGGCCCGCCGCGAGGATGTGGAGAGAGGGCCTTAGGGCAAGGGCCCTGGCCGTAGTCTCCACGGCCGGCCGGGTCGACTCGAGGGCCGCCTCGGCCAGGTCCCGGGCCTGGGTCAGGCGGGAGGCCAGCTCGGCGTCCGGGAGGGTCATGCCGGCGGCGGCCACATAGAGGATGGCGAGCTGGCTCATGAAGGACTTGGTGGCCGCCACGGCGATCTCGGGCCCGCAGAGCAGCGGCAGGTAGAAGTCCGAGAGCTCTTGGGGAATGCGGCTGTTCTCGTTGTTGACGAGGCAGGCCCGCTTGAGGCCGGGCACCTTTTCCCGCATCTCCTGGAAGACATCCACGAGGTCTTTGGTCTCCCCGGACTGGCTGATCCCCAGGACAAAGTCCTTGGGGCTGAGGGACGCCATGTAGCAGGAGCGGAAGGCTCCGGGATTGCAGGGATAGACCGCCACCCCGGCCAGGCTGTCAAAAAAGGTGGCGGCTATGAGGGAGGCGTGGTGGGAGGTTCCCGAGGCGAGGAGGAAGACCCGGCCCCCGGATTTGGAGGCCTCGGAGATCGAGGCCTCGAGCTCGTGGCGGTAGCGGAGGACGGCCCGGCGCTTTCTCCAGACAAAGAGGGTGTCCAGGAGGCCCAGCTCCTTTTTGCGTTCCGGCAGGAGGCGGAGGAGTTCTCCCAGGAGGCCGGCCTCGTCACAGAGGAAGCTTCCTCCGGGGTGGGTCCAGGTTTCCGGGCCCAGGCCCGCGGCCTTGAGCCTGCCCGTTACCTCGGTCCAGGCCGGGGCGGAGAGGAGGGCCTCGAGGCCCGGGGCGAGCTCGGCCGCCGGCCCGTCTCCAAGGCTGGCTAGGCCGTCCAGGACTTCCTTGGAGGCTTCCCGCTTTTCCTCAAAGACCCCGGCTAGGGCCTCGGCGGCGGGATCTTTGAAGTAGTAGCGCAGGACGGCGTCCAGGTTGGCTGGCCCGGAAGCTATCTCCTGTTCCATAAAATGCCTGTAGCGGGGGTCGAGGGAGGTGTCCCTCACGCCGAGCCTCGAGCGCTTGATCCGGGGCTTGGAAAAGGAGAGCTCCCCCGAGAGGGTAAAGACAAACCAGGCCTTTTCCGTAAACCAAAGGCCCTCTCCCTCGGCCAGGGGTATTAGGCCCCGGGTCTTGGAGAGGACCGAGGTGAGGTCGCTGGACACGACGATAAAGTCCCCTTGCCCATCCTTCCCGACCCCGGCATAGAGGGAGGATCCCGACTTGACCGCAAAGACTCCCTCGATCTTGGGATCGGCGACCGCGGCCGCATAGGAGCCCTCGGCCAGGGCCTCCGCATGGCGGATCGCGTCTATCATCAGGAGAACCCCTTCCGGGGGGGCTTCCCTCAGGCCCGAGGCGGCGAAGGCCGAGCGCATCCCCTGAAGGGGAGCCTCCGGGGAGGCCAGGTTGGCCGCATAGGCCTCCTCCACGAGGTGGACGATGATCTCCCCGTCGTTGTCCGAGACGACCGCATGGCCCCGCCGGGAAAGCCAGTTCTTGAGGCCATCGGTGTTGGAGATGTTGCCGTTGTGGGCGCCTACGAGGTCGACCTTGCAGGAGACCTTGTGGGGCTGGCTGTTGAGGTCGGTGACCGCGCCGTAGGTGGCCCAGCACACCTGGCCGATAAAGCGGCGGCCGGCCTCGACCCCCAGCTCCTTGCAGACCTTGGAGGGGGCCCCGACCTTTTTCATGAGCCTAACCCTGCCCCGCTGGTCTATGAAGGAAGCTCCTGTGGAGTCGTAGCCCCGGTATTCCAGGCGCCGAAGAAGCGCGGCGGCTTCCTTGCCCAGGTCGGGATTGTCACTGCCGTAGGCTATGGAGACGATTCCACACATGGCTCCTCCCTTTATATGCCCGAAGGCACAGCCAAAGTGTAGCACCTTACGAGCTTCCCCGCCTGGGGAGA
>JAKPBN010000475.1 GCA_029778945.1 Spirochaetota bacterium | reverse complement strand
CTTGTCGATCATGTAGCCTCCGGGCGGGATTCTGGAAAGGGTTCAGGAAAAAAGTACGAGTCCCTCGCTCAGTATATCGGCCTTCTAAAAGGCGGCTTGACCCTTTCCGCTGCCCGGGGTCAAACCGCTCCGGACTTGGGCCTCCGGCTCTCGGCTATTCCCAAGACCACGAAGCCCAGGCCCGCCCCGCCTGCGGCCAGGGCCAGGAGGCCCCAGACCGGGTCCAGGCCCGAGGCGGCTATGATCTTGCCCACGATAGGCGAGCTGGCCGCCCAGCCCAGGCCCCCGACGATGGGAAGGACGGCCTGGAAGCGCCCCCGGTGGCTCATGGGGGTGTGGTTGGCCACATAGGTCCCGTCGTTGGTGGCATGGACTATCTCCCCCAGGGTCCAGATCGAGGTGGAGAGGTAGAGGAGGATAGGGGTCCGGCACAGGCCGATGATCCCAAAGCCCAGGGCATAGAGGAAGCCCGCCGCGGCCACGCTCCATATGGGTTTCCTGCCCCGGGTCAGCTTGACCACCAAGGTGGTGAGGAGGATGACGAGGACGGCGTTGAGGGTCATCAGGGAGCCGTAGATCGTGGCTCCCGTGGCCTTGAAGAGGGCCTCGGTCTGGAGGGGGAGGGCAAAGCGGTGCTGGGCATAGACAAAGCCGTAGAAGGTCCCGATCAGGGTGTAGACGAGGAGGAAGGGCCTGGAGGCCAGGGCCGAGAGGAGGTTGCCCTCATGGGCCTCCTCGCTCGAGCCCTTGGAGGCCTCGATCGCCTCCTGGCTCGGCTTGGTCTCCGGCACCTTGAGGGCCACGAGGGAGACGGCGGCCAGGGCGGCCAGGGCATTGCCCCAGAAGATCCAGGAGGGGGCCGCCTCGAAGAGGAAGCCCGCGATCAAGGGTCCCACCGCAAAGCCCAGGTTGTGCCCCAGGTAGCCCAGGCTAAAGGCGGACTGGCGGTTGTCCGGGGTCGACAGGTCGGTCATCATCGCCGTGCGGGCCGGGTCGGTGGCCCCGTCAAAGAAGACCGAGAGTATGACAAACCAGGGCACGAGCTCCCCCAGGGCCGGGAAGCCGCAGGGGATGTACATGAGGGCCGAGAGGACCTGGAAGCCCACGGCCACCTTCTTGCGCCCCAGCCTGTCCGCCAGGCGGCCCCCCACGAGGTTGCCCGGGATATAGGCCAGGGAGCCAAGGAGGAGGTATGTCCCCGCCTTGGCGGCGTCCATCCCCAGGCGCTTGGTCAGGTAGAGGGTGAGGAAGGGGAAGACAAAGATGCCCACCCCGTTGATCACCTCGGCGACAAAGAGGGTATAGATGGGCCTGGGCAGGCCCCGGTACATGGAGAAAAGGCGGGAGGGCTCGGGCATGGCGGGGGCCTCGCGAGGTCGGCCTGGGCGGCGCTGGGCCGACCAAGGGGGCGATAATCCGGACGCGTTGGGCGAACGTTAATTGGTACGCATTTATAGCTTTCCCCCGGCTCGAGGGTCAAGCCGCGCCTTGATGGAAGGCCGCCCCCTGGGTTAGCATGGGGACATGAAAGGCATAATCGTCGCCGCCGGCTATGGGACCCGCTTCCTCCCGGTCACCAAGACCGTGCCCAAGGAACTACTCCCCGTAGGAACAAGGCCCTCCATCTCCTACATCGTGGATGAGTTCATAGCCTCGGGGATCGAGGACATAGTCATCATCAGCTCGAGGCGCAAGAAGGCCCTCGAGGACTGGCTCGACCGGGAGATGGAGCTCGAGGAGCTTTTCCGCAGGGAAGGCCGCCAGGACAAGCTGGCCCTGATAGCCCCGCCCAAGGCCCGGTTTTCCTTTGTCCGCCAGACCGAGATGCGGGGCACGGGCCACGCCCTTCTCCAGGTCGCCCCCCTCGTGGCGGGCGAGGCCTGTGTCGTGGCCTACCCGGACGACCTCCATGTGGGCCCGAGGCCCCTGGCCCGCCAACTCATGGACGTCTATGAGGCCACAGGCAAGTGCGTTCTCGCGACCATCCTTGAGCCCGGGGACGTCTCCCGCTACGGCGTGGTCGACCCTGGGGCCGACGGGGTCTCGGTCCGGGGCTTTATCGAAAAGCCCGCCCTAGGCAAGGAGCCCTCCCACGAGGTGTCCATCGGCCGCTACCTCTATACCCCGGAGTTCTTCGGCTACCTCGCCGAGGGCTGGGCCAGGCATGAGAAGGGGGAGTATTTCCACACCTATGCCCTGGACCGGATGATCGCGGCCGGCAAGGTCGCCTTCCGGAGGACCGAGGGCGAGCGCCTGGACACCGGGGAGCCCGGCGGCTATCTCGATGCCATCCTTCGCAACGCCGCCGCCGATCCCTCCCTCCGGCCCATTCTCGAGGCCTTTGCCCGCCGGGAGCTTGGCCTCAAATAGGCCTATCGGCCGCCACCAAGGAGCAGTTCATGCAAGATCCCGCAGAGATCCTTTCCCGCTTTGCCCTGGTCGAGCTTGGCGCCGACCTCGAGAGCCTGCCCCCCGGGGCCAGGGCCGCCCTGCCCCAGCTCAAGGCCGCCCTGGATGTACTCCACGGCCTCTATATCCGCCAGCTCGACGAGGCCTTGCCCGCGGACTATGCCCGGGTCATGGCAGGCCCTGCGGGCACGGAGCGGGACTTCTATGAGTTTTTCCTCGGCCCCTGGAACGGCCTTGATGGGGATGTCCCGGTGTTTGCGGGCGCCAGGCCAAGGCGGCCCGGGGCCGCCCTCTATCCCGCCGACCTGAGCGCCTCGGCCCTGGAGGCCGCCCTGGCCGCCGCCAGCCCCGCCGAGCGGGAGGCTCTCGAGGACCACTACACCGTGGTCGAACGCCGGGAGGGAAAGCTCCACGCCGTCCCCTATCATGTGAAGTACCGGGAGGAGCTTGAGGCCCTGGCCCTCCACCTCCGTGCCGCCGCCTCGGCCGCCGCGGGGGATCCTGCCTGCGCTGGCCTTGCGGCCTATCTCGAGGAGAGGGCCGCCACCCTAGTGTCCGGGGACTACCGCAGCGCCGACGCCACCTGGGTCAGGTTGCGCGACACACCCCTCGAGTTCGTGATCGGCCCCTACGAGGTCTACATGGACGGCCTCGCGGGCCTCAAGGCCGCCTACGAGGGCATGCTCTTCAAGGTCGATTCCAAGGCGGGGGCAGACCTAAGGGCGGTCGAGGAGGGCCTGGTCGAGCTCGCCGCAGCCTTCCCCCTTCCCCTGGGCTCCAAGCCCGCCCTCGGCGGACTTGCCCCCATCGTCGTAGTCGACCTTCTCTACTCTGCCGGCGAGGCCAGGCAGGGCGTCATGGCGGCGGCCTTTAACCTGCCAAACGATCCCTGGGTCAGGGGAAACGTGGGCTGGAAGCAGGTGATGATCCGCAACGTGATGGAGGCGAAGTTCAACATGGTGGGCAAGCCCGTGGCCTGGGAGGTCCTTGGGAAGTCCCAGGCGAGCTTTCGGGCCTTCTTCTCCTTTGTCCTCCTCCACGAAGTCTCCCATGGCCTTGGCCCGGCCTTCCGGGCGGACGGCACCGACCTGAGCCGCGCCCTGGGCTCCTTCTACACCCCCGTCGAGGAAGCCAAGGCCGACACCGGGGCCCTTCACCTCATGCTGGCCAAGGGAGGCAGGGCTGGCATCCCGGCCTTCGGGGAGGCGGAGATACTCGATTCCTTTGTGGCCGGTCTCTTCCGCTCCATGCGCTTTGGCCTCGGGGAGGCCCACGGAGCCGCCAACCTGATTGAGTTCAATTGGTACCTGGAGCATGGGGTTCTTTCCTGGGACAAGTCGGGCCACCTTAGGTCCAATCCCACCGGCTTGGCGGCTGCGGCGGCCGGCCTCCTCGAGGAGCTCTGCCGGGTCGAGGCGGGAGCCACGACCCCCGAGGCCGAGGCCTTTGTCCGGCGCTGGAAGAATGTCTCTCCTGAGCTCGAGGCCGCCATCGATAGGCTGTCCTCGATACCCACCGACATCAGGCCCCGGTTCAGGCTCTAGACTCTCAGGACCAGGTTCTTTCCCGTGATCGCCACCCGGGCGCCCTCGGCGATCTCGCCTTTGGCCTCCGGGTGGGCGATAAGCCACTTGTTCCTGGCCATAAGAAGGTCTCCGGGCTCCCGCCTTCCCGCGAGGGGGAGGTTCGTGCCCTGGGGCAGGACGACGAGCATCCTGAAGGGCTTTGCGTCCACATTGCAGGGCGAGTAGTGCAGGGTTGTGCCATAGAGCTCCACGGCCTGGCCCTGGCCGAGGTGGAAGGTCCTCACCTTCCCAGAGTCCAGGAATCCGCCCTCCAGGTCCTCAAGGCTCGCCAGCATGACCACGAACTCCGTCACTGCCACGTTGACCTCATTGCCCTTGTGCCACTCCAGGGCATTGAGGCTTAGGCAATGACCGCCGCCGAAGCCTATCTGGATGGGCATCTCTCCGTACAGGGAGGCGGCTAGCTCCTCGTGGATGGCCATGTCCCGGCTGGCAGGGATCTCGGGCATGTAGGTGTTCGTCGCGCTCGGCACCGGAAAGTCCCGCACGAGGTCGATGAGGCTCCGGAAGTCATGCTCCGTCAGGATGCGCCCGTAGCGGGCAAAGCCGGGGTCCTCGACAGGCCTGATGTCGAGGTCGGGGTTGAGGGCCCTCAGGCGTTCCAGGCTTGCGCTCATACGATAGTCCAGCCGCCGTCCACGAGGAGGAAGGCCCCATTGACCATGTCCGAGGTGTCCGCCGCCAGGAAGTGGACTGCCCCGGCCACATCCTTGATGGTCCCGATCCTGCCCCTAGGTATGTTGGCCAGTACCCCGGCCCGGAATTCCGGATTGTCCAGGCGCTCGGCGGTGCCGGGAGTGTAGGTGAAAGTGGGACCCACGGCATTTACCGTGACCCCGTGCTTGGACCATTCCAGGGCGAGTACTCGGGTGAGCTGGTTGATGCCTCCCTTGGAGGCGCAGTAGACGGCCTCGCCGTCGATGGCGATCACCGCAGCCTGGGAGGATATGTTGATGATGCGGCCCTGGCCCCTGGCCAGCATATGCCTGGCCGCGGCCTGGGCGCAGAAAAAGGCGCCCTTAAGGTTGAGGGACATCATCTCGTCCCAGTCACCTTCGGTGATGTCGACCGCGGGAATCGGCTTGCCCATCCCCGCGTTGTTCACAAGCACGTCGATGCGGCCATGCTCGGCCACGATGGAGTCAAACACGGGCTGTATGCCGGCTACCTTGCGCACATCGAGGGCATAGGCAGAGCAGCTCCCGCCGGCCTGGGCTATCTCCCCGGATAGCTCCTGGAGCTGGGCAAGATCCCTGGCCAGGGCCACGACCCGGGCTCCCTGCTCGGCAAAATAGGCCGCGAGGCCCCGGCCAATGCCCCGGCTTGCCCCGGTTATGGCCACAACTTTGTCCCGCAAGCTGAAATCCTCTGTCATCGATCCTTCCTCCCGGATTGTCCTAGTCCCAAGTGTAGCCGATCCCAGCCCGGATTGGCCTAGCCGGCATAGGCTTTTTTCAGGGCCTCCACGTCGAATTTTTTCATCTTGAGAAACGCCTCGGTGACCCTTGTGGTCTGGGCAGGACTGCCCTTTGTCATCAACTCGTCGAGGAGGCTGGGGACTATCTGCCAGGACAGGCCAAAGCGGTCCTTGAGCCATCCGCAGGACTCGGCCTCGGGGACCGCGGAGAGCCCTTCCCAGTAGCGGTCTATCTCCTCCTGGGTATCGCAGCGCACCACAAGGGAAATGGCCTCTGTGAAGCCGAACTCGTGGGCCTGGGCCGAGTCCATCGCGGCAAAGTCAAGGCCTGCCAGGACAAAGCTCCCATGGGCGATACTGCCCTCCCGCTCAGGGGCCGCAGCTGGGCCATGGCGCAAGACCTCCCCCCTCCTGGAACCGGGGATAAGGCCCGTGTACAGGTCCATGGCCTCCTCGGCCTTGCCTGCGACCGCTCCCACATACATCAAGGTAGGAGTGATGGAACGGCCCCGGGCATCTCCACCCCGGTACATGACCTGCCAGGACAGGCCATACCTGTCCTCGAGCCAGCCGTATTTTTCGCTAAAAGGATAGGAGCCCAGGGGCATCAGCTCCTTGCCTCCCGCCCTGAGCGCGGTCCACAGCCTTGAGACCTCCTCCTGCGTTCGGCAGGCCACGAGGAAGGATACGGCGGGCGTAAATTTGAAAAGCGGCCCTGCGGAGATGAGCATGAATTCCTGGCCCGAAAGCTCGATGGTAAGCAACTCTACCGAGCCCGAGGGTGTGCCATCCAGGACATTCGAGCTTTTTATCGATGAATCAGGGAACAACGAGGTATAGAATTCCGCGGCTTTTCCAGCTTCCTTGTCAAACCAAAGATGGGGGACGATCTTCTGCATGACGAGCCTCCCGGCCCCGAGGGGCAGGAGGCAAAGATACTGATTTATCGCGGCCCCGGGCAGGGCAATCAGCTATCCAAGCCGGGACCCACGGCGATGGGAATAATATGGCCCGAGTGTTTCCAGGGCAAAATGGCAGGATGAATGGTTACTTTATGAACGACCGGCCGGCGCCAAGGCCCGGAGCGGAGCAGGCTAGGCTCAGCACCCGTACCGCAGCCAGATTGCGATTCATGGCGGGAGCGCGAAAGGCTCATTTTTGTCGATCCGTCGCTTGGCGAATCCATACCTTCCCTGGGAAGGAAGCTCTAGCTAGGACTTCTATGGCCGGTAGCGGATTGCCGCGATGCGCTATAGTGAAGAAGAACCCTTTATAAATATGTCCAAATAGAAAACACTGTCTTTTGCTACTTCCATCGCCGAAAGGTTCTGTGGAAGCGGAATTGAGAATACGCAATGCTTATTCAGCAATAAGCCATAAACCTATATGCGCCTTTTGAAAGGGGTGAGGGATTGCTTTCGAACTATCGAGAGTACCGTGATTTATAATCCAACTTTGCTATTCAAGGATAGAGAGCGCTGTAGGATTTACCATTAAAGCCCTAAGCAACATCGAAATCAGCTTGGCCTTCATTAGAATCATTCGTTTTGCCGTAATCGAGGGTGGTATCTCAATATGCCAAGCATTACTGAGTTTTTTTTTGTGATCCCTTGCTTTCATCTTTGCCTATAGTGATAAATGATATTAGCAGTCCTAGCAGTACTATCGTACTACCTAGTATTTGGCTTGTCTTCAGCTTTTCATCCAATAATACCGCGGCAAGCAAACCCGTGAACACGGGCTGCAGCAGCAGCATCAATGTGACTTTTGCGGAGCTGATATAGCCTAACGCATAGTTGATCGACAGGTATCCAAAACCCTGGACTAATATGCCAAGCCCGATGAGGTATGGCCACGATAGATTCGACAACGGCCTTAGGTTCTCTTTGCCTATCAGTGCCCAGGTGATGAGTCCAATTAGGCTTCCTAGCAATGTATAGAAGAGCACACTGATGGAATCTATCCGGTTCCGAGCCTTTTTTACGAGCAGGGTGTACACGGAGATCATGACGCTGCATAGGATCGCATAAAGTACCCCCTTTTCGATTTTCAGCTCCAGTATCGATGTATAACCAATTATTACTACAACGCCAATTAGGGCTATTGCTGTTCCTATCCAATGCGCAAGGGATATTCTTTCCTTAAGGACGAGAAAGGAGAACAAGCCTATCCATATACAAGAGAGGTTCACCAAAAGAGTCGGGATTGTCGCATTTAGCAGAACGACGGACATATTCCATAATGCCAATTCATAGCCGAATAGGAAGCCGCCAAGAAGGCATGCAACGATATCCGCCAAGTTGCCGCGTCTTTTTCTTGTCAAATAGACAGGCGCTATAAAAAGTAGCGCAAAAAGTATTCGATAGAATGCCGATATAAATCCGGTTTCATTTGCCAATCTTACAAAGATTCCAGAAAACGAAACAAAAATCGTTGCCGCGCAGAGAATAAGCCACTTCTTCATAGAGCCTGCTGCAAAATAGGATTGAAAAGGCATCTCGTATTATAATCGCGTCTTTCTGGTGTTCGCTTAAGCTGCGACTCGGAATCAAAGCGCAATTTGGGACAAGGCCCGGAACCAACCGCAGCTAAAACCCGCCTGTTTCGCAAAGGGATCGCTGGGCATTTACAATAACTATCGCAAGGCCATTTTCAAATCTATGGCTATTCTTAGATACTCTATTGCTTTTGAGTTTCGGATTTCAAATGACAAGGGAATGGATTTTCCGACTTTCTTTATCTCCTTTAGCGAGCTCTTTACTCCTATCGGCAATTCTGAGGCCATCAATTCTTCCACAAATCTATCCGCAAAGTAGACGGTCGCCTTAATATAGTTCTTCCAGGCGGACATCCAGACTATCGTTCTCTTTCTATATTGGACTTTGCACAGCCAAGCTTTGCCATCTTTATAGTATTTCCATTCTGCTTCCATGCCCATTCCTTTAGCCATATCCACTAGTTCAATATATGGAGCAAATCCTTTTCCTAGAAGGGGCTCTAGAACCGCATTGTCCGGGTAGATTTCCGGATCAATCAGTTCAATATTGTTTACTTGTTCCATTGCAGCACTCCTTTGCGTCTCTCGGAATGCCAAGTCCGCCGAGAGTCGCCCATAGCACTTAAGCAACTCTAATAGTAAAGTGCGACATCTAAACAACGCGTGCAATTTCGGCGCATGCTCAGGCAATTAATTGCCTTTCCAGACAGTTCCAAATTTTACGGACTACTTCTTTCTGGCTGCAGGAGATTTCGCTCGAGTATTGACATGCTATAGTGTCCCCCTCGTTGTTCAGACCAGATATACTGAGCAAGGAGAGAGGAAATGGCAGAGCAACAGCGATGGACAGCGAAGCGCAAATCTGAGGTGATACTTCAGATACTGCGGCAGACAACCACGGTCATCGACGTGGCCAGGGCGAACGACCTGACCCCGAGTGAGGTCCAGGAATGGGTCGACACCTTCCTGAA
>JAKPBN010000392.1 GCA_029778945.1 Spirochaetota bacterium | reverse complement strand
CCTCCTACCCGTCTGCCCGCCCTCGCCACCCTGGCATAGTTCACCAGGGGAAGCGGGAGGCGGGCTTTTTTGTCTCCGTCCTATAAGGCCTCAAATCGGGCCGCCATCGCGTCCGACCCCGATATGGGATGATTCCCTAGACGGGGCCCCGAGGAGGGCATGGTCAAGCCAACTTTCCACCCAGGAGGAGGAGGAAGGGCCGAGGCCTCGACGGCATGGTATCGCTCGCCCAAGGAGAGCGCTTGTAACCCTTGACGTCTTTATTCAAGTTGTATACACTCTGTGTACGTATGCAGGAGGTATGCAGAGTGAAAACAGTTGCTTTCCATCTCCAGAAGGGGGGAGTCGGTAAAACGTCTTTGTCTGGAGCCATCGCCTATGAGCTGGCTAGGAAGGGAAAGACCATAATCCTCGACCTTGACCCCCAAGGGAATCTGAGCTCCTGGACCCTGACCGAATCCCCGAAATGGGAGCTGGCAGCCGTCCTTTTCGGCAGGGTAGAGACCGCCGCCGCCATCCTCGCCACCCCCACCCCGAACCTCGATATCCTGCCCACCTTTGGCCTAGACGGGGAATTGAAGCTCTACGGGGAGAACCAGCTAGCCTCTGAACCCTTTATCTTTTGCGACCTCATGGAGGGCCTGGGAGCCCTCGGCTACGAGTATGCGGTCATGGACCTGTCTCCGGGCATGGGAAGGCTAGAAAGGGCCGCCCTGATCGCCTCAGACATGGTTTACACGCCCATGACCCCCGAGGCCTTCTCCCTGGACGGGATAGACATATTCAAGGCCGAGCTGGCCAGGACAACTAAGGCCATGAAGAGAGGGCCCACCCATAGGGGAATAATCGTCAACGCCTTCGATAGCCGCATAGAGCAGCACAAGGCCATCATGTCCCAGGCATGGGAGCTCCAGGGATTCGAGCTCTACACGATCCCCGTTGACCCATGTTTCCGCAAGGCCCAGGCCGACTGCGTTCCGATTCAAGCCCTGGCCAAGGGGAAGGCCCCCAAGCCCGAGACACTGGCCGAGATCAAGAAGATAGGGGAGGCGATATGCCGCTAGCAGGGAAGAGCCAAGACGACGCCGCTGGCAGGAAGGCTGCCGAAACATTCGCAAGACTGAGCAAGGCCAAGAGGACGGCAACGGAAACCCTCAGTTTCCGCGTTCCCATGGGCGAGCGGGAAAGGCTCCGGCTTGTTTTCGCACACGAGGGCCTGACCCTGACCGCCGGCCTCAAGCTGGCAGTCTACCAGTATGTAAAATCCCTGGAGACCTCAAAATGACGGGATCTCTCAGGGAGGCCCTCGAGGCAGCCAAGGCCGAGGCCAGGCGGGTCTATGAGGCGGACAAGGAGGAGAAAGCGCCCTCCACCGACTTCGACGCCGGCCGATACGATGGCCTTAAACAGGCAATCGAGATCCTCGACGGCATGGACGGAAAGTAGGGGAATTCTGGTTCCCAGAACATCCGGTCTACGAAGTTGCACAAAAATAGACACCCTGGAGGGGCTCCAATGCAACGAAAGCAGCTTGCTAAAGCCAGCTTCGAGCAGATCACCGAGGCCAGGAAGCTCTACCAGGAGGGAGAGGCGATCGCCGCGATCGCCGACACGGTGAAGCTCCACCCGAGGACAGTCTACCGCCTGGTGGATGGCCTAAAGCCACCTACTGTTGAGATTCGCAGAATGAGCGAATCCCGATTCTATGAGCTCTCCGGGGAACGTCGCCGACTATGGGCCCGCGATCGCCTCGGCCGAGGACTATCGTATGACCCCAAAGACCTGGAGCCCACAGACTTCGAGAAGGCCTGGTCCTCGACAGTATCTGGCAGAAAGGGCCGAGCAATTCGAGACATTCCATGGGCCGATCTTTTGCAGATCTCCGACGAGGACCAGGCCGGCCAGCCCCACGGACTCGGATACTATATCCGGGCAGCCGACAACGCCCGGAAGGATGCTATCAAAGCCGAAATGGCCCTAAAAAGAACCCCCGATCAAAATTAATTCCCTTCTTTACGATTTATAGGAAAACCAACTGTCAAAAATCGTCTTTAGTATGTAGAGACCCAACAGGAAGCATCGATCCTTTACCGGACCCACAATCCGGTGTATCATCGCCTGGAAATGAGAAGACCGCCCCGGCAAGGGCGGTCTCTACTGACGCGGAAGGCTTGATTATTGGGGGCCAAAACACAACCCCAATAATCAGGCAAATTCTCTTCCCCGTCAAGAGGGAGAAGTATATGCCCCATAAAACAGCCTCAACCCAAGACCAGGCCGAAGGGCCGATGGTATTCGCCCTCGATGACGAGTACGAGCCGATGGTCATCTCCCCCAAGCTTTATGAGTTTTTCATAGCCAATGGAGCCGAGGGAATGGACGCCTTCCTCGTCTTCACCCATTTGCTCTATACCGCCAAGCGTCAGCATACCAACCAGGTCTGGGCCGCCCTCGAATACCTCAAGAAGGGCCTGAGCCTGGGCATCCCGAGGATAAAGGCCGCCAAGTCATTCCTGCGCGAGCATGGAATCATCGAGTACAAGCAGGACTCTGACGAAACCGGAAAGCGCCTTAAGACCTATATCCGTATCAAATATCTACGGAATCCGGGCGAGAAAGCGGACCCTGCTGAGGAAACCCAATCAAAAACCGGTGGTATTGAAAACCACCCACCGGCTAACCGCACCACCGGTTCCAGGCGACAAATGCTTGAAGAAGAAATTGAAATGCTTGAAGAAACAAGGAAGGAGGAGGAGAGACCCGGTTCCTCCTCCTCCCTGAAATCCCTCCTTGAAGACCTAGAGGAGAATCGAGGCCTGAGGATCGGAGACAACCAGGCCATGCGGGATATATTCGCCCGCCTCGGGCCTCTCGGCCTGGCCACCGAGGACTATATCTGGTTCTGCTTCAACCAAGATCGGGTCAAGAAGAACGTGGCCTTTCTTGTGGCCTCCCTCCGATCCGGCGACTACGAGGCCGCCTATACGGCCAAAATGGCCGCAAGGGAAGCACCAAAGGTCTATACGACAGCCGAGCCCGCCACCCCAGAGGATGAGCTCCAGATCGGCAGCGAGGAAGAGGTTATCGCTCTCGAACACGCCAAGCTCGCCCTTATCAAGCCCGAACTACTCAGGAACATCGAACCCACCTACCAGCCACAAGAGGAGGCCCTCCTTGCCATATTCTGAGCCATCCAAGACAGAGAAGGACGCCTATGCCACCTGCATCGACGTAGTGAAAGGCGCAAGGGAAATCCTGTACCTGATCGATGGGGCCATCCTGGCGGCAGGAGGAGGAGGGGCCGAGATCATGGGAGCCCGCCAGATACTCCGGATGATGACCGGGCCCAATGGACGGTACATTCTCGAGGCCGCCCTGGCAGCCGAGATCCTCGCGCCCTACCCCGGCGTGGAGTGGATGCCCGAGAAAGGGGAGGTAGTGTATTGAAGACACTAAGGTCAGGGAATCCCCAGAGGGCAGGGAAGGCAGCAATCAGGGCAGAGAGGGCAGCCAGGCAGCGGGAAAGGGACCAGAGGGCAGCCGCCGAGGCCAGGAGGAGGGCCAGGGAGGCCGAGACCCCTAGTATCTGTTTTAAAACAGCCTTGCCTCCGACAGTGCCGCAGCAGTCCTTATTTCCTCACGGCTAATCTAACGGAATGGATTTTTCCAAGGGAGTAAAAAGTGGGACGACAGATAGAGCGCTCGACGGGCTCCAGGCTAGTGGACGGCTCCTTTAGACCCTCGATCCACAAGCTCGACGCCTCCGCCCCCAAGGCCGCCACCAAGGCCAAGTCCTGGGAGATTCCAGCCAGCATCACCCGCCCCGGCCTCCGCCGCCTGTGGGAGGCATCCCTCGCGGAGCTCGAGGAGAGGGAGACGCTTGTTGCCGAGGACCTGGTTGTCCTCGAGGCCGCCTTCACCCAGCTCGAGATCGCCGGCCTCCTCGAGGCCCAGCTCCTCGCCTTCCTCTCCTCGCCCTCGATCGAACCGGGCATAGTGGCAAAGTTGCAGACCGCCTTGGTCAGCGCGACGAGCTCCGCCGCCAGAGTCCTGGCAAGGTTCGGGATAGCAAGCCCCCTCGACCGGGCCAAGGGCAGGGCAGCCGCCCCGAAGCCGACGCAGGGCGGGAAGTTCAAGATGTACGACCCTGACGAGTGGGAAGGCCCCGACTCCCCGCTGCCTCCAGGCTACAAGCCCAAGCGGACAATGAAAGAGATCCTCGACGACCACAACTCCAAGACCCACCCCGCGAAAGGAGCTCCCCATGCTTAAGAAATTCGTCTATCGCCTTATCCATGACCAGGTACTCAAGGAGATCATGGCGGAATTTCGAAAGCACAACGCCGAGGCTGGAGCCCATAACGGTTCCGCTAAACGCGAATATCGCGCCTTCATGGCCCGCCTCGAGGTCCTGGAGAGAGACGCAAGAGCCCGCAATACCAAAGGAGCCACACTGTGAAGAAAGACAATGCAGACATCAAGCTAGTCTCTGACGCCGATATTGTCCTCCAGGTCCAGGCCCTCTCGACCGGCATGGACAAGGCATGGGCTTCCCTGCACGAGATGGGAGCCGAGCGAAACAAGGAAATCGACTATATCGAAAAGATCGCCGCCCAGCTTAACAAGCTCACCCTCGACCATAACGCATTCAAGGAACAGGCGGCCGAGTCATTCCGGAACCT
Source organism: Spirochaetota bacterium (assembly GCA_029778945.1). Classification (GTDB taxonomy): domain Bacteria; phylum Spirochaetota; class Spirochaetia; order Treponematales; family Rectinemataceae; genus JANYKC01. The sequence continues at coordinate 1,959 of JAKPBN010000392.1, read as the reverse complement.
TGTCATGGAAGTTGCCACGGACACCGGCCGACGTATCGATGAGGCGACCACGATACACAATGAAGCCATCGACCAGGTAAACGCTCTCACGCTCCGCATGGTCGCCCTTGAGAGGGAGAACGTGGAGCTCCGGGCCCAGGCTCAGGTCGCCTTCGAGCACCTGGGACGGATAGAGAATGCCCTCGAGGGGAAGTGATATGAGCACCATCGAACACCGGGCCCTCTCCACCTCGGCCCTCGAGATCCGCAAGGGCCCCGACGGCAAGAGCCCGCATATTGTCGGGATCATCCCGTATAACCAGCTCTCCCAGGATCTTGGGGGCTACGTCGAAAGGATATCGCCCTCGGCCTTTACCCGGACCCTCAACGCGAGAAGCGACGTCTATGCCTTCTGGGGCCACGACGAAAAAGAGATCCTCGGCTCCTCCGCCGCCGGGACCATGACGCTCGAATCTAGGCCGGATGGCCTACACTTCGACATCCTGGCCCCCACCAGCGCCGCGAACCGTATTGAGAGCATCCAAAGAGGGGATGCTTCCGGCGTGAGCTTCGGTTTCATAACCGATCCCAATGGATCCAACTACGACATGACAGGCCCGGAGACGATCCGCACCCTGACCAGTGTCCACCTCCTCGAAATCTCTGTGGGAGTCGCCTTCGCCGCCTACCCTAGCGCACACGCCGAAACGGCCCTGCGCAAGAAGGACAACGGGAACACTGGCGAGATCGACGCCCTTCGAATCGAGCTGGCCCTCTTCGGGGCCTAGTAACCAACACCCGCCTAACGTCGTGATGACAGTCAGGCAATTTTTTACCGTCGTGATGACGGCAAGGACAGAAAACCATGACTCGTATTGAAACCTACCAGGACGAGCTTTCGACCCTCACCACCAGGACCAGCGCGCTCCTCGACCAGGGCAAGGGCGACGAGGCCCGTGCCGCGATGCCCCGGATTAAGGAGCTCCGGGCCATGATCGAGTGCGAGGCCTCCGTAGCCGAGACCCGCGAGGCCCTCAAGCTCGTCCCCCAGTCCTCCACTTCCGTTATTGGCTCCTCCGGCTGGGGCGAGGTCCGCAAGGCCATGCTCGAGAAGAGGGCAATAACCGCCGGCGCCGCCGGGCAGAACACCGTCCCCGGCATCCTCAAGGCCCTTGTTGATGGCGGGCACTTGATCAGCAAGGTCTCCACCTTCTACGGAAGCAACTCGGTTACTAACGTACCCGTGTTCGCCCCCACGGTGGCGATCCCCGTTGCCACGGCTGTCGGCGCGACCGGCACCGCCTCCGATACCACCGCCGTCCTCGCCGGAACCGCGATGACTCTCAAGCCCTGGTATTCCACGCTGCCGATCGCCAACGATGCCCTGCTCTCGACCAGCATCGAGGCCGAGCTCCCCGGCATCTTCGGCAAGATCTTCGGCGCCGCCATGGACAAGATGATCATCGCCGGGGCCTCGGTCGCCGCCGGCCTTGGGGTCTTCGTGGCCGATGCCGCGGGCGTCCCCGTGGCCTCTGACATCGCCGTGGCCGCCGCGGGCACCCCCAAGTGGGTTGACCTGGGCAAGCTCGCCTTGACCGTCCTCGGCCTGGGGCCCTCCCAGTCCAGCGTTGCCATCGTGATGAATCCCCTCATCATGGCCCCCCTCCTCGCGGAGGCCACCGCTGGCTATGACCCCATGAAGGTCGAGTACCTGACCAAGGGCACGATCCTCGGAGTCCCCGTGATCCTGTCCACCTATGCCCCCTCGGCAACCGTGGCTGGCTCCTATGTCGCCGTGGCGGGAGATTTCTCGGCCTACGCCCTCGCCATTGCCCAGGAGCTCAAGATCAGTCCGATCCTCACCGTGGGCTCGGATAATGTCACTTTCCAGAGCTTCATGTACATGATGGGGCAGCCCCTCGTCGGGACCAGCTTCCGCCGGCTCAAAACCGTGTGACGATCTAGTTAATCCATAGGCGG
>JAKPBN010000390.1 GCA_029778945.1 Spirochaetota bacterium | reverse complement strand
CCTCCTATGCTCGAGCCGTGAGTCCTCCTCGGTCCCTCCTGCTGCGGCTTATCCTCCTTGTCGGTCTTCTGGGCCATAGTCTGCCCTCCCTCCTTGCCCAGGATTCCGCCCTGGAGCCCCTAGCTTCCCTCGGGCCCAGATATGAGGGCTCCGCAAGCCTTTCGGCCAGCCTGGACCTGATCGAAGAGGGGCTCAAAAAGGCTGGGCTCTCGCCCCGTCGCTTTTCCAGCGAGGGCAGCCCGGGGGCCCATTCCTATTCGGCCAACATCGAGGCCGAGCTCCCCGGCCAAAGGCCGGACCGGCTCTATATCGTCGTACCAGTGGACAATTATCCCGGAGAAGGCCCAGAAAAGGGGAGGGGAGGCATCGTCCTGGGGCTCGGCGCGGCCCAAGCCCTTGCCCGCCAGGCCAGGGAGACCGGGAAACTTCCCATCTCGATAAGCTTTGTCTTCCTTGGCAGCGAGCATCGCTGGCGGAGGGGGGAGGACAGGTCCGGAGGCCTGGGCAGCTGGGCCCTGATCCATCAGAGCCAGGCCCTTCCCATGAGGGCCTTTCTCTATCTCGAGGCCGACTCTGCCCGGCCCTCCTTTTCCCTGGTCAATACCTCCCAGGCCTTGCTTTCGCCCTATTGGATCTACGATAGGGTAAGGCTCTCCCTGGAAAAGGCCGGCATTCCCTATCGGGTTGACGCCAACCTGATGCAGGTCCATCGATTAGGCCTTGGGGATATCCAGGGTCCCCTAGGGCCCTTCCTGTCCTCAGGCCTTCCGGCGGTGGAGCTCCTTGACGCGTCCGGCTTGGGTGCGCCCGTCTCCCCTTCCGAGGAAGAGGCGGGCATCCGAAGCTTTACGGCCTTTCTCTCGGCCCTGGCAGCCGCCAACTCCGGGGGCTTTGAGGACCTCTGGGACCGGGATTACCTTTCTTTCCAGCTTCTTGGCCGCTCCATCGTGATCAGGGAAACCCCCTATGTGAAGAGCCTTATAGGCCTTGTGGCCCTGGTCCTGCTCATACTGATAACCCAATCCATCCGCCGCAGGCAGGCTACCAAGGCCCTCCTCGCTCGCTGGCCGGCTATCCTCGGCCAGATCGCGGTGATCTTCGTCGTCGCGGCAGGACTCTTCCTTGCGGGCCGGCTTATCACCGGCCTCGAGGCAGGAATTTTCGGCTCCCAGGACTTTTGGCTTTCCAGCCCGGGGCTCTTCCTTCTTCTGCGCCTGGGTTCTGCCTTTTTCCTTTTTCTCGCCGCTATCCTCATCCTCGTAAACCTGCGCGTTCTCAGCTCCAGCCCGCTTTTTTATGAATTTGCCGCCCTAGGTGTTCTCTTCGCCGATATTTTCATCTACTCCGCGATCCTTCCGCCCTTTATCTTCTATTTTGCCTGGGCCATGCCCTTTGTGGGCCTTTCCCTTGGGCTTAGGAAAAGCCATTGGACCTTGGTCTGCTATGGCCTCATGTACCTGCCCTTTATCCTCCTGGCCAGCACCATCCTCCAAAACCCTGGGCTTGCCCTTAACCGAAGCTTTATCATGCCCGGCCTTGCCGCGGCCCTGCTGGCCGCGGCCTGGAGCCTTCCGTTTTTTGTCTTTACCGCGAGCCCCCTCCTGATTTTTGTAAAGCCTTCCCGCAGGGCCCGACGTATAGCCTGCGGGGTCTTTCTCCTCCTCGCCCTCGGGCTTGAGACCGGGGGCGTGCTCTACACCCTCAAGGCTAGGTCTGGGGCCCTGAGAAGCCTCCAGCTGACAGAGACCCTAGACCAGGATCAAGGCGTTTTCGAGGCCAATCTCTCGGACCAGCGGCGGCTTGGCAAGCTCGTTGTCCATAGGGATCGACGGGCCTTTAGCCTGACCTCGCTAACCGACCGGTCCGCGCTCAAGGGCGAAGATTCCAGGATCTATGTCACCCTCAGCCAGAAGAGGACGGACTTTCTTGGGCGGAGCCTCTTGGATCTGAGGCTCGATTTTGCGCAGGCCCCCTATTTTGTCGAGCTAGGCCTTCAGAGCGCCCGGGATATGGCTCTTTATGACTGCAGCCTTCCCTACGAGGTTGCCCTGGATGGGAGATCCGCCCGGATCTTTGTAGGCGCAGGCCCTCCTGGGCCCCTAAAAGTCCAGTTGACAGTCTCGGCCGGCACAGAGGCGCGGCTCTATCTCACGGCCAGCTACCTTGCCCCCCTCGTGGCCTGGGACCTAGGTCCGGGGCTGGGCCTGGGCAAGGTGGACCAGGGCCTAAAGGCCTCCTGGCGGCTTCAGGCCGGAGGGGGAAAATGAGCCGGACCTATTTTCATGTTGACCTGGACGCCTTTTTTGCCTCCGTGGAGCAGCTCGACCATCCTGAGTATCGGGGACTTCCGGTGATCGTCGGAGCCCGGCCCGGCGGCCGGGGGGTGGTCTCAACCTGCTCCTACGAGGCCCGGGCTTTTGGCGTGCACTCGGCCATGCCTATCGGTGAGGCCGCCAGGCTTTGCCCTGACGGAGTCTTCCTTCCGGTGCGGATGTACCGCTATGCCCAGCTGTCCCAGGAGGTGATGGACATCTTTGGCTCCTTTACCCCGGACCTG
>JAKPBN010000386.1 GCA_029778945.1 Spirochaetota bacterium | reverse complement strand
CTTTATAACCGAGAAGGGCCTCATCAAGCCCCCCTTCGCCGAGAACCTGGCCAAGCACTTCGGCCCCAAGGCCTAAAGGCAAAGGAGGTCCTGCCGTGAACGAAGAATCGGTAGTACGGGTCAAGAGCGTGGGCAAGTCCTGTGGGGCCCCCAGGGCCCTGGATGACGTGACCTGCGACTTCCAGCCCGGGCAGATCACGGCCCTCGGCGGGGCCAACGGGGCAGGCAAGTCCACCCTCATCAAGATCATCTGCGGCTACTATCCCGACTACGAGGGCTCGGTCTTCGTGGGCGGCGGGGCCGTCCGCTACCAGAACCCCTCGGACGCCTACCGCTCGGGGATCCAGACCGTCCACCAGTCCATCAACCAGGGCGTGGTCCAGAACATGACGGTCGCGGAAAACCTGGCGCTCAACTACATGCTCTCCACCGAGTGCGACCTCATAGTCAAGCGCGAGGAGATCCTCGAGCGGGCCCGGAGGATAGCCGAGCCCATGGGCCTTGGCCACCTCGACCTCAACATGAAGGTCGAGCGCCTCTCCCAGAGCGACCGCCAGCTCATCATCATCGCCCGGGCCATCGCCTCCGAGCCCAAGCTCCTCATCCTGGACGAGCCCACCTCCTCGATCTCCGAGCGGGAGACCGAGATCCTCTTCGAGAAGCTCATGATGCTCCGCGCCCGGGGCGTGGCCATCCTCTATGTCTCCCACCGCCTCCACGAGATCAAGCGCATCGCCGACCGGGTCTTTGTGATCCGGGACGGCCGGGTCTCGGCCACCCTGGAAAAGCCCTTTGACGTGAAGCAGATCGTCACCGCCATGGTCGGGGCCGTCAAGGAGCGCGAGGCCCGGGCGGCCAAGAGCGCCGGCGAGCCCATCCTCGAGATCCGGGGCCTTGTGGCCAAGGAGGGGAAGAAGCCCCTCGACCTCACGGTCCGGCGGGGCGAGGTCCTGGGGATCACCGGCCTCATCGGCGCGGGCAAGAGCGAGCTCGCCGAGGTCCTCTTTGGCATCCGGGCCCCCTTGGCCGGGACCTTCAGCGTGGATGGGGTGGAGCGCAGGTTCCGAAACATACGGGAGGCCATCGACGCCGGGGTCCACCTCGTTCCCGAGGACAGGGCGAACAACGCCATCGTCAACTCCTTCTCGATCCGGGACAACATAACCTTCCCCTTCCTGCGGATCTTCAGCGCCCTGGGGGTGATGAAGCGGCGGAAGGAGAGGCAGAAGGCCACGGAGCTCGTCGACTCCATCGGGGTCAAGTGCGCAGGCGAGTCCGCGCCGATCGACAGCCTCTCCGGAGGCAACCAGCAGAAGGTCGTCGTGGCCCGCTGGCTCGTGCGGCCCTCGAAGGTCCTCATCCTGGACGAGCCCTTCCAGGGCGTAGACATCAAGTCCCGCCACGACATAGGCGAGTACATCCGCAAGAGCGCCAAGGACGGCGCCGTGATCGTGATGGCCACCGACCTCGACGAGATCATCGAGGTGGCCGACCGCATCGTTGTGTTCAACGACTCCAAGATCGCCGGGGAGCAGTCCCTGGATGCCCTTGACCGCGACCAACTACTCCATTGGGCCGCCCAGTCGCCCGACGAAATCGCATAGGAGAGCCCTCATGCAGAGCAAAGACGCCTTCCGCCGCATCTCGATAAAGTTCGGCTTCCTGACCGTCATGGCCATCCTCTTTGTCTTCTTCTCCATCTCGAGGCCGATGTTCCTCTCGGGCTCCAACCTGCTCACGATCCTCCTCGGGGTCACGGTGTCCGCCATCCTGGCCCTGGGCGAGACCTTCCCCCTCGTGACCAACGGGATGGATCTCTCGATCGGCGCCATCTCCTCCCTCTCGGTGATGATGGCCTCCTACACCATGGTCGTCCTCGACCTCAACGGAGTCTACGCCTTCGCCGTGTGCATGGTCCTCGGGGCCCTCATCGGCCTGTGCAACGGCCTCCTGATCGTCAAGGTGAAGATCCCGGACACGGTCGCCACCCTCGGGATGATGTTCCTGGTCCAGGGCGTCCAGCTCATCCCCTCCGCGGGCCGCTCGATCGGCAACGGCATGTCCCTGGCCAACGGCGACACCGCCGTGGGCACCTTTGACCTCGGCTTCAAGTTCCTGGGCCAGGGCCGCCTCTTTGGCATCGTCCCCGTCCCGGTCCTCTTCATGCTCGCGATAGCGGTCATCGTCTTTATCGTCCTCTCGATGACCCGCTGGGGCCGGACCTTCTACGCCATCGGCGGCAACATCGAGGCCGCCCGCCTCGCCGGCGCCAACGTCAACCGCTACCGCATCATGGCCTACGTGATCTCCGGCTCCATAGCCGCCTTCGCCGGCATCATCCTCGCCGCCCGCATCGGACGGGGAGACGTCTCCTCCGGCGGCACCCTCCTCATGGACGCCATCGGCGCGGCCCTGATCGGATATGCCGTCCTGGGAGTCCAGAAGCCCAACCCCTTTGGCACCATCGTGGGCGCCATCTTCCTCGGCATCCTGATGAACGGCCTGACGATGCTCAACATGCCCTATTTCTGGCAGGACTTCATCAAGGGGTGTGTCCTGGTAGCCGCCCTGGCCTTCACCTTCGGGCTGTCAAAGAAGAGATAAGAGAAAGAGAAAGGCAACCACGGAGACACGGAGTTTAGCCACGGAGATCACGGAGAAGAGAGGATAATAGAGTTGGGGAGATGGATAGGAGTTGAAAGCTTCGAGCGCTTGGCCAAAGCTGGCATCTTCCACCTCTATAAATCCTTCTGCATCTTTCTCCGTGCCCTCCGTGCCCTCCGTGCCTCCGTGGTGATTGGAATCTAGGTTCTTATTATTGGTGATTGTGGTATTGTGTGTGGCGACTTAATTATTACGGGCAAAAAGCTGTAGAAAACAACAAAAATTGACAAAAAGCCAAAGCGCGTGTATAGTTTTCTGGGAGGCCCACGGATGCTAGCGGTCGAGCGCAGAACCAAGATCCTCGAGATGCTCCGCCAGCAGGGGATTGTCACCGTCCTCGAGCTGTCCAAGCTCTTCGAGGTCAGCGAGGAGACGATCCGCCGGGACCTGCAGAAGATGGAGACCACCGAGGGTGTGGCCAGGACCTATGGCGGGGCCTATATCACCAAGGCCGTCCACAGCGACATCCCCATCCGGATCAGGGAGGGCTTTTACCTCGAGGGCAAGGAGACCATAGCCGCCCTCTCGGACGACCTGATCGAGGAGGGGGACACGATCATCCTCGACTCGAGCACCACCTGCCTCCACATCGCCGAGCGCCTCAAGGGCCGGCGCAACCTCGTGGTGATCACCAACGCCGTCAAGATCGTCATAGCCCTGGCCGAGGCCGAGGGCATCAAGGTGATCTGCGCCGGGGGGACCCTGCGGTCCAGCCAGCTCTCCTTCGTGGGCCCCGCCGCGGTCAAGAGCCTCGGGGCCTATTACGCGGACAAGGCCTTTGTGTCCTGCACCGGGGTCGACCTGCAGAACGGGATCACCGACTCGGACGAGCAGGAGGCGGAGATCCGCAAGAAGATGCTCGAGCAGGCCAAGCGCAAGATCCTCGTGGCGGACTATACGAAATTCGGAAAGACCTCCTTCAGTGTCATAGCCCCCGTCGAGGTGGCCGATTCCCTGGTGACCGACCGGGAGCCTCCCGAGGAATGGCTCCATGAGCTGGGGATCAAGAAGATCAAGTGCGTGTACCGCGGCCCCTGAGCCGTCGCGGCCTATTGCCGTTAGGAGCTATCTGTGGACAACCTTAATGCCTTCCAGGTCAAGCGCGAGATCTGCGAGATCGGGAGGCGGATGTATGAGCGCAACTATGTGGCCGCCAACGACGGCAACATATCGGTCCGCATCTCCGACCGGGAGATCCTCACCACCCCCACGGGGGTGAGCAAGGGCTTTATGACCCCGGAGATGATCGTGTGCGTCGATATGGACGGCAAGGTGATCTCGGGCTCGCTCAAGCCCTCCTCGGAGCTCAAGATGCACCTCCGGGTCTACCGGGAGCGCCCGGATGTGCGCTCCGTGGTCCATGCCCACCCCATCACGGCCACGGCCTTCTCGGTCTGCGGGATGGGCCTCGACAAGGCCTTTATGCCCGAGCTCGTGGTCACCCTGGGGGTTGTCCCCCTGGCCGACTACGCCACCCCGGGCACCACCGAGGTCCCCGATTCGATCACCCAATACCTCAAGGACTACAACGCCGTCCTCCTGGCCCACCACGGGGCCCTGACCTGGGGCAAGGACCTCATGGAGGCCTATTTCCGCCTGGAGTCTGTGGAATTCTCCGCCCAGATCGTGTGGAAGGCCCGGATGATCGGCAGCCCCAACCAGATCCCCTGCGAAAAGCTCGGGGAGCTCGTGAAGATCCGGGAGTCCATGGGCATCCACGGCGTGGTGCCCACCTGCGACGCCTGCGGGGTCTCCGGCTCCTGCGCCGCCGGGGCATCCAACACGGCCCGGATCGGCTCGGCCTCCTCGGTCTCCGCGGCCCGGTCCTCCACGGCCCAGCCCAGCCCGGCCGCCTCGGAGCTCGAGGATATCGTGGCCCGGGTGACCGAGAGGGTGGTCGCCGCCCTCCACAAGCCATGAACCTCGACCTGCCCCGGGAGCGCCTGGTCGCCCTTGTGGCCGCCGAGGTAGCCCGCGCGACGGGCCTGAGGCCTGCCGCCACGACGGGCCTAGCTCCCGCGGCGACCGGGCCGGGGGCAGTCTATGACATCCCCGTCAGCGTCTCCGCCCGCCATGCCCACCTTTCGACCGCCGACTTTGCCACCCTCTTTGGCCCCGGCGCCTCCCTCACCCGGGCCAAGGACCTTTCCCAGCCCGGGCAGTTCGCTTGCGAGGAGAAAGTCACCGTAGTAGGCCCAAAGGGTGCTACAATCGAGGGCATCCGGATCCTCGGTCCCCTGCGCCCGGCCACCCAGGTCGAGCTCTCCGCGACCGATGCCCGCTCGATAGGCCTCTCGGCCCCCTTGCGGGAGTCCGGCGACCTGTCCGGGGCGGCCTGGATCGTGATCGTCGGCCCCCAGGGCTCGGTCAGGCTGGCCGCGGCCATAGTGGCCAGCCGCCATGTCCACATGGGCCCGGCCGACGCCGCCCGTTACGGGGTCAGGGACAAGGATCTCCTCCGCCTTGAGATCGAGGGCGAGCGGGGAGGGGTCTTTGACCGGGTCCTGTGCCGGGTTTCCCCGAGCTTTGCCCTGGATTTCCACCTCGATACCGACGAGGCCAACGCCTTTGGCGTAGGACCGATGACCAAGGCCCGCATCGCGGGTTGACAGGAGGCCCGGCCATGAGTGAGACCGTACGAGTCCTGGCGGTGGGTGATCCCGCCGTCGCCGCCTATACCGACCCCGAGAGGGGCTTTTTCGCCAAGTCCGCCGCCGGCCGCTCCGTGGCCAGCCGGCCCGGGGCCCCGGGCCTGGAATTCGACGTCCTGCCCTGGGCGGACTATGCGGCCCGCCTGGAGTTGGAGCGCCGGGCCTCCAAGCCCAGCTATGACATCGTGATGATCGCCGGCCATCTCTGGCTCCGGGACTGGGTCGAGGCCGGGGCCCTGGCCCCCCTGGATTCCAAGATCGCCTCCTTTGGCCCCGCCTGGGGCTTTGCGGACATCCTACCCTCGGTGCGCAAGGAGATAGCCTGGAAGGGCCAGACCTGGCTCCTGCCCTCCTTTACCGACGGCCACCTGGTGTTCTGCGACGCCGCCTCGGCGGCTGCCCTGTCCGGTGGCGGCCTCCCCCCGAGGGTGGGCTCGGCCTGGCTCAAGAAGGCCGCGGCCGCCCTGGCCAAGACCACTAAGGGCAAGCGGCCCCTGGTCCTCAAGGCCCACCCGAGCGAGATCTTCCTCGACTGGCTGCCCTATCTCCTCGAGGAGGGGATCGAGCCCTTTGACTTTGACGGCCGGCCCCTCTTTAACTGCCCCAAGGGCGTGGCGGCCCTGGAATCCTACCTCGCCCTCCGGGACCTGGCCCTTGCAGGCTCGGGGGAAGCGGGCAACGAGGGTGTCGCCGAGGCTCTCCAGTCCGGCAAGGCCAGGCTGGGTGTAAGCTGGGGCGGCCAGGCGGCGGTGATCGCCGGGGCCGAGCCCGGACGCTTTGTCTATGCCACCCTCGAGCGGCCCTGGAGCGTGTCCTGGAGCTTTGGCCTCCTGGCCAAGTCGGCCAAGAAGGAGGCCGCCCTCGAGGCCCTGCGCTCCCTCTGCTCCGCCGAGGCCGACCGGGCCGTGGGACTCCTGGCGGGCTCCCCGGTCAGGGGCGCCACCTATGAGGACCCTGAGCTGGCCGCGGCCTGTCCCTGGTTCCCTGCCCAGAGGGCTATGCTCGAATCGGCCTATGCCTTGCCCCGCTTCCCCGGCCTGGGGGCGGCCATGGGTCCCCTCTATGCCCGCCTGGGCGAGGCCTTTGCGGGCAAGCTGGGCGCCAAGGCCGCCCTGGCGGCGGCGGAAAAAGACATTCTCGCCCTCGGACATTCCCACTGAAGCGGGCAAAAACCCTAAATAGATTGGGTGTGGAGAGGTTTGTTTAAGTTTAGTTTGACCGTTTTTGACTGGACATGATATGATTATGTTGGTTTTGGGGAAAAGAAAGAGGAGGATGCATCTATGGCACAAGAAGCGCTCGGCATGATCGAGACGCGGGGATTCATCGGGGCCGTGGAGGCCGCGGACGCTATGGTCAAGGCCGCCAACGTCAACCTGGTGGGCTGGAACAAGGTCGGCTCCGGGCTGGTCAGCGTCCTCATCCGTGGAGACGTGGGTGCGGTCAAGGCAGCCACCGACGCCGGCGCCGCCGCCGCCCAGAGGGTCGGGGAACTCACCTCGGTCCATGTCATCCCAAGGCCCCATTCGGACGTCGACGCCTTCGTCTCCGAATTCCGGAGCGCCGCTGCCCAGGCCGCCAAGTAAGCGGGGGAGGATACAATGCAGAACAATGAAGCTCTCGGCATGATCGAGACCAAGGGCCTTGTCCCCGCCATCGAGGCCTCGGACGCCATGGTCAAGGCCGCCAATGTGGTCTTTGCCGGCTATGTCCAGATCGGCTCGGGCCTCGTCACCGCCGTCGTGCGGGGCGATGTGGCCGCCGTCAAGGCCGCCGTCGACGCCGGCTCCCAGGCCGCCCAGAGGGTCGGCGAGCTGGTCAGCTCCCATGTGATCCCCCGGCCCCACGCCGAGCTCGAGTCCGTCTTTCCCATAGTCGCCAGGGCCAAGAAGTAAGGGGCCTTAGAAAGCCGTGAACATAAGCAACGACGAGATAGCCTATATCGTCCAGGAAGTCTGCCGCCGGGTCAGCGTGACCGGCTCCGCCGGAAGCGGCGCGGCCCTACCGGCCGCGACCGCGGTGGTGCCTAACTTGCCCTTAAAGGCTGGCAGCGCCGGCCACGAGGGCGGGACCTGCTCGACCCCCGGGGGCTGCGCCACCTGCACGAGCTGCTCCTCCGATGGCCAGAGCCTGGGCTCCTTCTCCAGCGTGGGGGAGGCCGTGGCCGCCGCCCTGGTCGCCCAGAAGGCCCTAATAGGCCTGGGCCTCGAGAAGCGCAAGGTCGTCGTCGCCGCCATGCGGGCCGCCGTCCTCGCGGACGTGGAGAACATAGGCCGGATGGCCGTGGAGGAGACGGGCCTCGGCCGGGTCCCCGACAAGGTCAAGAAAGTCGCCCTCTCCGCCTCCAAGACCCCGGGGCCCGAGGACATCGAGGCCATCGCCTTCACGGGCGACCGGGGCCTGACCCTCACGGAGCTGGCCCCCTTTGGCGTGATAGGCGCCATCACCCCCTCGACCAACCCCGCGGAGACCGTGGTGAACAACTCCATAGCCATGCTCTCCGCGGGCAACGCCGTGGTCTTCAACTGCCACCCCTCGGCCAAAAGAGTCTCCCGCCACACGGTGGAGCTCCTCAACAAGGCCATCATCAAGGCCGGGGGGCCGCCCAACGTCCTCTGCGTGATCGCCGAGCCCACCAAGGAGTCCTCGGACGACCTGATGCGCCACCCGGCCATCCGCCTCCTGACCGTGACCGGGGGGCCGGAGATCGTGGGCATCGCGATGAATTCCGGCAAGAAGGTCATAGCCGCCGGGCCGGGCAATCCCCCGGTCGTGGTGGACGAGACCGCCGACCTGGACAACGCCGCCCGCTGCATCTACGACGGGGCCTCTTTTGACAACAATGTCCTGTGCATCGCCGAGAAGGAAGTCTTCTGCGTGGCCGAGGTCTTTGACGGCCTCATGGACAGGCTCGTGCGCCTGGGGGCGGTCAAGCTCAGCCGGGAGCAGTCCCGCCTCCTCACCGAGGCCGTCCTCCAGAAGGACAAGGCCGGCCGCTGGACGGCCAACAAGAAGTATGTGGGCAAGGACATCCAGGTGATCCTCAAGGCGATCAACCTGGAGGTCGCCCCCACGGCCCGCCTGGCCGTCTTCGAGGCGACCAAGGACTGCCCCCTCGTCACCACGGAGCAGCTCATGCCCGTCCTGCCCATAGTGCGCTGCAAGGACGTGGGGGAGGCCATAGCCCTGGGCGTGGCCGCCGAGGGCGGCTGCCACCACACGGCGATGATGCATTCCCGGAACGTGGACTCCCTGACCGAGATGGCCCGGGCCGTCGACACCTCGATCTTTGTCAAGAACGGCCCGAGCTACGCCGGCCTCGGCTTCGGCGGGGAGGGCTTCAACTCCTTCACGATCGCCACCCCCACCGGCGAGGGCGTCACCTCCCCGGTCTCGTACACGAGGAAGCGCCGCTGCGTCCTCACGGATTCCTTCCGCATCGTCTAGGAGAGGCCATAAAGTGATTCTAGGAACCGTCGTGGGCCAGGTGGTCTGCACCCAGAAGGACCCGAGCCTCGTGGGCAAGAAGATCCTCGTCGTCCAGCCCCTGAGGCTCGACGAGATGAAGCCCTCCGGCCAGCCCCTTGTCGCCCTGGACGCCATAGGCGCCGGGGAGGGGGAGGTCGTGATGGTCGTGGGCGGCTCCTCGGCCCGCTTTGCCTCGGACTTCACCAAGACCACCGTCGACCAGTCCATCGTCGCGATCGTGGACTCCGTCGAGGTCCTCGGCAAGCTCCTCTTCAAGAAAGGCTAGGGCGCCATGATGGACGAGGCGGCCCGGAAGGATGCCCTGGCCAGGATAGCCCGGGCTGGGGTGGTGGGAGCCGGCGGGGCCGGCTTTCCCTGCCATGTCAAGCTCGATGCGAGGGTGGACACGGTGATGGCCAACGGGGCCGAGTGCGAGCCCCTCCTGGGCTGCGACGTGGCCGCGATGGAGGCCTGGCTCCCGGACTTCCTCTCCGGCCTCGAGGCCGCCTGCGACCTGACCGGCGCCGGCCGGGGAATCATAGGCATCAAGGAAAAGCACCACGAGTTGTGCGACACCATAGAGGCGGCCCTGGCCTCCCATCCCCGCCTCTCCCTCCTCCGCATGGGCAACTACTATCCCGCCGGGGACGAGGTGATCCTCATCGAGGTGGGCACGGGCCGGGTCGTCCCGGAGGGGGGCCTGCCCAAGGACGTGGGGGTCGTGGTCCAGAATGTCTACACCCTGATCAACCTGGCCCGGGCCCTGCGCGGCGAGGCCGTCACCCGCCGCCTCGTCACCGTGGCCGGGGAGGTCCGGATGCCCCAGACCCGGATGGTCTCCGTGGGCACCCGCATCGGCGACCTCCTCGAGGCCGCCGGGGGCACGACCTGCGAGGATCCCGTCCTCCTCCTGGGGGGACCCATGATGGGCAAGGTCTGCGAAGACCTCGACACGCCCGTCACCAAGACCCTAGGCGGGGTCATCGTCCTCAACCGGGACCACCGCCTGATCGCGGCCCGCCTTGCCTCTGTTTCCCGCCAGGCCGCCCGGGCCCGCTCGGCCTGCTGCCAGTGCAACTACTGCACCGACCTCTGTCCCCGCTTCCTCGTGGGCCATGACATGAAGCCCCACGTGATGATGCGGGAGCTCACGACGGCCCGGGACAAGGGCTTCCCGCCCTCGACCATGGCCTACCTCTGCACCGAGTGCGGCCTCTGCGGCCTCTATTCCTGCGCCCAGGGCATCATGCCCAACGCGGTCAACACCGAGGCCAAGCGCATCCTCCGGGAGGCCGGGGTCAGGCCCGACCGGCACGCCGCCCCCGCGGCGGCCCGGGAAACCCAGGCCGGACGCAAGGTCCCGACGGGGCGCCTGGCCGGCCGCATAGATGTGGCCCGCTACATGGCCCCCCACAATCCGGGGGAGGAGGGCCACTTCCCGGTCGAGCTCGAGCTCCTCAAGGTCAGGCGCCTGGCCATTCCGCTGCGCCAGCACGCGGGCGCCCCCGCCACGGCCTGCGTGGCCGTGGGCGACCGCGTCGCCGCCGGCCAGGCCGTGGGCACCATGAAGGGAGCCGCCGGCGCCCCGGCCCCGCTGGGGGCCGATGTCCACTGCGACCTGCCGGGCCGCGTGGTCGCGGTGGGCGATTCTATCATAGTTGATGTCGATTCCACGGAGGCCGCCAGGTGACGCATTCCATAGGCATAGTCGAGACCTCCAGCATAGCCAAGGGCTTCGAGGCCGCCGACTCCATGGTCAAGACGGCCAATGTCGAGCTCGTGGAGGCCTGCGCGATCTGTCCGGGGAAATTTCTCGTGGTCGTCGTGGGCGGGGTGGCCGACGTCAAGGCCGCCATGGCCGCCGGGGCGGGCACTGCCGGGGAGACCTTGGTGGACCAGATGGAGCTCGCCAATGTGGACTCCGCCGTTCCCGAGGCCCTGCGCGGGGTTTCCGCCGCCGTCGACATCAACGCCCTGGGCATCCTCGAGACCTTTACGGCGGCCTCGGGGGTCCTGGCCGCGGACGCCGCGGTCAAGGCCGCCTCGGTGACGATCATCGAGCTCCGCCTGGCCCGGGGCATGGCGGGCAAGTCCTTCTTCACGATCACGGGCAATGTGGGGGCCGTCAAGGCCGCGATGGAGGCCGCCAAGGTGGCCGCCACCGAGGCCGGCCTCCTCGTCCAGGCCGTGGTCATCCCCTCGCCCCATGAGGCGCTCAAGCGCCTCTCCCTGTAGGAGTCCGCGGTGTACTACGGCAGGGTGATAGGCACGGTGGTCGCCTCCCAGAAGGATCCCCGCTTCCACGGGCGCAAGCTCCTGGTGGTGGAAAAGGTCGACTGCCGGGGCGAGGTCGAGGGCGAGCCCTTTGTGGCCGTCGACTATGCCCAGGCCGGACCCGGGGACTTTGTGGCCCTGACTAAGAGCAAGGACGCCGCCTGGCCCGCGGAGCGCAACCTCCCGGTGGACGCAGGCATTATGGGCATCATCGATTCCGTCGACTTGCCCGGCCTAGCCAAGCCCTCAGGGGCGGGGGGCCACTAATGTACCTTGCCCGAGTCGTAGGCACCGTGGTCTCCACCTGCAAGAACCCCAACCTCGTAGGGCAGAAGCTCCTCGTGGTCCAGGACCTCCACGATGAGGGGACAAGCAAGACCGTCATCGCCGTGGATGGAGCGGGCGCCGGGCTGGGGGAGATCGTGCTCTGCCTCCAGGAAGGCGGCTCGGCCCGCCTCGCGATCCGCTCCGACGAGGCCCCGGTCAACGACGCGATCGTGGGCATTGTGGACCAGTCCCAGGGCTATGGCCCCGAGCTCTGGAGCTAGGATGGACTCCGGCCGGCGGGCAGAGCTGGAAGCCCTCATCGAGGAAACCGTGGCGATGGTCCAGGCCATGGCGGCCGGGGCCCCGTCCCCCTCGGAGACCCCAGCCACCACGGGTGAGGGCCCCCGGGGCCTCGCCTCCTCTTTTCTGGCCGCAGGCTCAGCCGCCCATGCGGGCCATGCCGCGGGCCGGGACTATGTCCTCGACCCCCTGGGCAGAGCCTTCGGTCGCCCTGGCTCGACCTTCGCCCACTTCCACGAGCTCCAGCCCCGGCTCAAGCCCGGGGCCCTGATGTATGTGGCCGGCCTTTCCCTATTCGAGCTCGAGGCCCTGGCCGAGCCTGAGGCGGGCTCGGAGCTCGCCGAGGCCCTGGTCCATGTCCTTGGCAGCGGGGGGAGGATTGTCCTTGGCCCCGACCACAGGGAACGCTTTCTGGGACTTAGGGGCGGGCTTTCCTCCCGCCTGGGAAGGGCCCTGGCCGGCCTCTCCGCCCTGGGGGTGGAGACGGCCGAGGCCGATCCCCGCAAGGCTCCCCGGCGGCCAGTCCAGGGCAGTAGCCGGATAGCGGGCTATGGAGCCTCGGGACCGGGGCGGGAAGCCCTATCCCGGCCCGTCGCCGCCGGTCCGGGGGGCTTGAGGGTCGTGACCGTCGAGGATCTGCGGGGCCTGTCCAAGGGCTCCGTGCTGCGCCTGGCCCCGGGGGCGATCGTCAGTCCCCTGGCCCGGGACGAGGCCAGGGCCCGGGGAATCCGCCTCGAGCCCTAGTTAAAAAGCTTTGATTAAATTCCGGAATATCGCGATTTGAAAGGAAAAAGCGGCCGAACTTCCCACGGTCGGGAAGGGCCGCGCTATACTCTATCCCACGGGCGACGCAAACGGCGTCGCCGTAGGGGTGCTCGACATGACTGGAAACGACGTCAAGCAGAGCGTGGAAGGCCAGAATTCCGGGCCTGATCGAGAGAGGCCCGGCTCCGGATCCGGAGGGGCCTTGCGCGAGTCCTTGCCCTTCGCGGAGCCCCGGAGCGGCAAGCGGGCTTTTGAGTCCGACCGGGCCCGCCTTCTTGGGGAGATCGGCCGAGTCCTCGAGGACCTAGACGAGACAGGCCTAGTCCAGCTCCTGGACACGGCCTCCATGATCCGCTACAACCAGTCCCTTCTCCGGGCCACCGAGGACGTCCAGGGCGAGGAGTTGCCTTTTGAGCAAGTCGATTCCCTGGGCCTGCGGATCGAGAGGTCCAGCGATGGCTCGACCTACCACCTCTTGGCCGGCCAGGTCTGGAAGATCCTGGCCGCCGAGGAGATCGCGGCTATCCTGAGGATTGCCCGGCACGAGGAAAGCGAGATGGCGGCCAGCCGCCACCTTTACCAGTGGATACGCCAGGAGCGGCGGGACATAGCCGTCGACCTCCACATCCCCAGCGGGGCCTCTCCGGTGCTCAAGGAGCTCCTAGGCCTCCTGCGGGCCACCTTCCCGGTGCGGACACCAAGAAGACCTTAGCCCAGTATCGCGTCCGCAGCCCGGAGGCCCGAGGCCCAGGCCGCGGTGATGCCCCGGCTCGTGCCCGCCCCATCTCCCACGAGGTAGAGGTGGGGGAGGGCCTGGAAGCCCTCGCCCTTGAAGAGGGGGCGGTTGGCGTACATCTTGATCTCCGGATAGTACATGATCGTCGAGGGGTGGAGGAGGCCCGGGACAATGGTGTCCAGGAGCTTCATCCCGTTCCAGAGGGCCCGGAGGAGCTTGGCCGGGGCCAGGAGCCCTATGTCCCCAGGGGTAGCCGAGGCGAGGGTGGGCTCAAAGTCGTAGAGGTCCCCGGAAAATCCGGCCCGGGTCGAGCGCTTGCCCATGCGGAAATCGCCCACCCTCTGCATGATCGGGGCGCCTCCGCCGAGCAGGGAGGCCTGGAGGCCGAGCATCCGGGCATAGGCCTGGCCCGAGGCCAGGGGCTCGGTGAGGGTGACGGTCTTGAGCATGGCAAAGTTGACGAGGCCGTTGGAGGGCCGGGAGGCCGACCAGGCGTGGCCATTGACCGAATACCAGGTCCCGCCCTCGGGGGACTCGTAGCGCTCCTGGACCACATGGGCCGCCCGGGAATTGGTGCAGAAGGTCCGGGTCTTCTTGGGAAAGAGGAACTTGGGGTCGTAATAGTCGGCGACTATCGGATAATGCTCCTCCCTCGTCTCGATCCTGACCCCCACGTCCACGATGTTGTCCACAAAGTCGACCCCTGCGGTGGCCATGAGCTCCTGGAGGAAGGAGAAGCCTCCCCGTCCAGGGGCGACGATGAGGTTGCCATAGCCCAATTCCTTCAAGTCGGTGACCAGGACCGAGTCCTCGTGGCGTAGGGCCTTGGCCCTCTCCCCGAGGCAGACGACGGCGCCCAGGCTCTTGAGCTCGGCCACGAGGGTCTTGATCAGCTCAAGGCCCCCGTCGGTGCCCAGGTGGGCCTGGCGGACCCGGAGGAGGTCGACCCCGAGCTTCTGGGCCCGCAGCTCATAGCGCTCGAGGTTGCGCTTTTCCAGGATCTTGGGCTCCAGGAAGGCCTCGACCCGGCCCAGGTAGGCCTCGGCGGTCGCCTTGTCCCAGCAGTGCTCGGGAAAGCCTATGGGCCAGCTGAAGTTCATCTTGCAGTCGTTCCGGAGGCCCCCGGAGGAGAATTCGTTCTTGTCCAGGAGGAGGAGGGGGGATCCCGGGCGGCGCCGGAGGATCTCAAAGGCCGCCGCGAGGCCGGCGGGACCGGTGCCCACGATTATCGTCTCATAGTGTTCCATGCCGGTATCGGATCATAGCCTTTGTGGCCAAGAATGTCACCCTCGGGCCGCTCCAGCCTTGCATACCGGGAGCCTTGGGAATATTCTCTTAACCGGAGGAACCAATGGATCCAGTGATACTAGCCCGAATCCAGTTTGCCATGACAATAGCCTTCCACTTTCTCTTTCCGCCGATCAGCATAGGCCTGGCCTGGGTCCTGGTCTGGCTTGAGGGCCGGGCCAGCAAGCGTCCCGATGCCGATGTCCTCTCCCGGCTTTTTGGCAAGATTTTCGCGATCCTCTACGTGGTGGGCATAGCCACGGGCATCGTGATGACCCTCCAGTTCGGCACGAACTGGTCGCGGTTCATGAACTTCGTCAACGGCATCTTTGGCCCCCTCCTCGTCGCCGAGGTCCTCATAGCCTTTTTCCTCGAGTCCATCTTTTTCGGGATCTGGCTCCTGGGCCGGGGCAGGGTGAGCGAAAAGCTCCGGAGGATCTCCATCCTCCTCGTCGCCATAGGCGCCACCATCTCCGCCTTCTGGATCACCGCCGCCGATTCCTGGATGCAGACCCCCGCGGGCTATGTCCTTTCCCCGGACGGCAGCAAGGCTATCCTCACGGATTTCTGGGCCGCCCTCTTTAACCCCTCGGCCCTGTCCCGCTTTGGCCATGTCCTCATGTCCTCCATGAGTATAACGGGCTTTCTCGTGGCAGGCCTCTCGGCCTGGCTTGTCCTCAAGCGGCGGGGCGGCGCCTTTGCCACCACGATCCTCGCCGTCGGGGTGTGCATCGCCCTCCTAGGCACGGGCCTCTCGGCCGCCTCGGGCCTAGGAGAGATGTCCCGCCTCGGGGGCCAGCAGATCGAGAAGCTCTCGGTCTTCCGGGGCGGCTTCGAGGCCAGTTCGGCGGTCTCACCGTCGGAGCTCGCGGAGCTGGCGGCAGGCGGTGAGTCCTCGGCGGTGGGCCAGGCCCTGGAATCGGCCGTGGACCCAAGCGCCGCGGCCGAGGACGGGGTGAGCGCCGCCTCGGCGGCCGCCCCCACCGCCGACCTTCCCCCCCTGAAGCTCACCTACACGGCTTTCCAGCTCATGCAGGGCCTGGGCATCGCCATGCCCATCCTGATGGCCCTCGCCTTCCTGCTCCTCGTACTGGGCCGCCTGCCTAGGGCCAAGGCCCTCCTCTGGGTCCTGGTCTGCGCCATTCCCCTGCCCATCGTCGCGACCCAGGCGGGCTGGGTCGCCGCCGAGGTGGGCCGCCAGCCCTGGCTGGTCTGGAAGCTCCTCAGGACGGCGGACGCCGTGTCCATCTCGGTCAGCCCGGGCATGCTCGTCTTTTCCCTCGTCCTCATTGGCCTTGTCTACATCCTCTTCCTGGGCATCACCCTGGGGATGATCACCCATGAGTTGCGCACAACGCCCATCCTGGCGGAAGGGACCGGCACCAAGGGAGGCGCGGCATGACCTTTCTCTCAATCCTGTGGTTCGGCCTCGCGGCCTTTCTCCTGGCCCTCTACGCCGCCGCCGACGGCTTTGACCTGGGCGCGGGCGTCATCTATGGCTTTACCAAGGACAAGGAGTCCAAGGCCAGGATCCTCGCCTCCATAGGCCCCTTCTGGTCGGGCAACGAGGTCTGGGTCCTGGCCGGCCTCGGCTCCCTCCTGGCGGCCTTTCCCCCCGTCTTCTCGGCCCTCCTCTCCAATCTCTACGTCCCGGTGATGCTGGTGATCGTGGCGATCCTCTTCCGGGCCGTCGGGGTCGACCTGCGGCCCAAGACCGAGTCGGCCTTCCTCCAGAGGATCTTTGACTTCATGATCCCCTTTGGAAGCGCGGTCACCGCCTGGGGCATTGGCCTTGTGGCGGGCAACGTCCTTGTGGGCATGCCCCTGGACCAGGCGGGCAACCTCTCGGGCTCCTGGCTCTTCTTCCTCCATCCCTTTGCCCTGGTGACGAGCCTCGTCTCCCTGGTGGCCCTGACCCTCCATGGGACCCTCTATGTGGCCATGAAGACCGATGGATCCCAGTCCGAGGCCCTCGCCGAGGCCGGGAAAAGGCTCCTCCTCATTCTCGCGGGTCTCGCCCTTGCGGCCGCGGTCTACGGGGCCCTCATCCTGGGTCCCCGCTTCGCGGCCTCAAAGGCCCTCCTGGGCTTTGGGATCTTCAGTGTCCTGGCCCTGGCAGGCTATGTCGGGGTATTCATGGACCTGAAGGCCAAGCGGATAGCCGCTTCCTTCTGGGCCTCCTTTATCGGGGTGGTCTCCACCGCGGGCGGCCTGGCCTGCCTGCTCTTTCCCGTCCTCATCCCCTCCCGGGTCAACCCGGCCTGGGACCTCACGGTGGCGGCCACGGCGAGCCCGGACAAGAGCCTCTTCGTGATGCTCATCATAGCCCTGGTCGGGGTGCCCCTCATCGCGGTCTATTCCTTTGTCGCCTATCGCTCCTTCCGGGGCAAGGCCAAGGCCGCCGCGCACTAGAGCTTCTCCCTCCCCTTCTGGCAGGGGCAGTCCAGCGGCCGTCCGTCCTCCAAGCCGGGCGGCCGCATTTTACCGGAGGCCCCATGAGGACCATCAAGATCGCTCCCGGCATCAGCCTAGTGGAAGTGCCAGAGGTGGGGCTCTCCATCCTCTGTGGCTGTCCAGAAAACGCGGTCAAGCACCTCATGAAGGCCGGGGCCATATCCTGGACCGAGGCCGGGGGCAAGCGCTTTGAGACGGGCCCCAACGCCATCCTCCTCTCGGAGCGGCCCATCATCGGCGGCCGCTTTGCCAACGCGGCGGAATTCCCCGTGCTGCAGATGCTCTACCGCCAGGGCATGGTCCTGCCCGGCTATCCGGCCAACACCGGGAGAAGGCCCATGCTCATCGGGCTCAAGGAGCAGCTCGAGGCCCAGGCCCGCTATATCCACCTGGGCAACTATGGCCTATCGAGCCTCGAGGAGATGGAGGCCGCCGGCATGTCCCCGGCCCTGGCCAAGGATAGGATGGCCATAAAGCTCTCCTTTTCCTTTGGTTCGATCAAGCCCATCCGGGGCCTTCTGGATCTGCGGGTTGTTGATGCCCGGGCCGTCGAGCTGAGGGACGGGGTCTTTGTCCACCGGCTCGGGGACAACCGCTACGCGATCATCTATGGCCGGGAGAGGGCCGAGGTCGACCTCGAGACCCGGGGCAGCCTGGCCGGGACTTCCTATGTCCTCCCCCAGGTCCAGCCGGTGCCGGCGGACTTTGCCATCCTCCACCTGGGCGAGGGCGACGGCTGGGATCCTAGCCGCCCCTGTATCGGCTCGGCCATCCTCTACCGTGGGGATTGGTACCTTGTGGACGCCGGCCCCGATATCGAGGAAAGCCTCAAGGCCGTGGGCCTGGGCCTTTCCGACCTGCGGGGGATCTTCCATACCCATGTCCACGACGACCACTTCATAGGCCTGGCCGCCCTCTTCCGGGGACCGCGCCGCCTGCGCTACTGCGCCGTGCCCTGGGTGAGGGCCGCGGCGGCCAAAAAGCTCTCGGCCCTCGCTGGAATAGCCGAGGGGGACTTTTGCCGCTACTTCGATGTCCACGACCTTGTGGAGGGGGCCTGGCAGGACCTGGATGGCCTCGAGGTGCTGCCCATCCATTCCCCCCATCCGGTGGAGACCACGATCATGCGCTTCCGGGCCTTTGGCAAGACCTATGCCCATTGGGCCGATCTCTCGCCCTTCCGGGTCCTCGACTCGATGCAAAGGCCTAGTCCGGACGGCGCCGCCCTGGTCCCGGGCATGGATCCCGAGGCCGTCGCCAAGGTCAAGGCCGACTACCTTGAGGCGGCGGAGCTCAAGAAGCTCGACGTGGGGGGCGGGATGATCCATGGCGATGCCGATGACTTTGCCCAGGACTCCTCGGCCCTCCTCCTCCTCAGCCACACCGACTCCCCCGACGCCGTGCAACGTCCCTGGGGTCGGGTGGCGGCCTTTGGGGAAATGACGGTCCTAGCCCCCGAGCTGCTCGGCCCCCTGCCACGCGTCCAGCCTCCCCTGGGCCGGTCCCGCCTGGCCGGCCTCATCACGGACTCCCTCTCCGGGGTCGAGCTCTCCGAGGAAGGCCGCTGGCTCCTCTCCCTGGCCGCGACCGAGCACAGTCTGGAGGCGGGGACCGACCTCGGCCTGGCCCTGGGCCGGGGGCTATCCATCGTGGAGACCGGCGGCCTCGAGCTCCTCTCCCCGGGAGGCCTCCTTTCCCGCCTGGGCCCCGGGGACTTCTGGGGGGAGGAGCGGATCCTCCACGAGGAGGCCTGCTTCTTTGCCGCCCGGGCCGGAGCCGGACTCAAGCTCATCTTTA
>JAKPBN010000357.1 GCA_029778945.1 Spirochaetota bacterium | reverse complement strand
ATTCCAGCTATCTTAAGCGGGCAATCCTCGAGCCGGGCGCCGAGCTTGTGAAGGGCTGGTCGGACATCATGCCCAAGGGCGAGTTCTCGGAGGACGAGCTCGACTCCGTCGTGGCCTGGATAGAGGGCCTGAGATAGGCCGGTCTTCCAGGACTAGCTCAGGCCGTCCAGGAGCTCCTTGAGCCGGGTTTTTAGGCTTTCCTTGAGGTCCTGGAACTCCAGGGGCTCGAGGGAGCGGAAGTCCACCTCGGTGTCGATAAAAAGCTGGTAGGGGCGCAGGTCCAGGGCCAGGCAGAGCTTCTGGAGGGTCTCGTGGGAGGGGAAGCGCCGCCCGGACTCGAGTTCGGATATATAGTTGGGCGTCAGGTCGCAGCGATCGGCCAGGGCCGACTGGGATACGCCGATATTCGCGCGGGCATTTTGCAGGTTGGCCGCAAGCAATTTTTGAATTTCCGTCATGGGATCTCCTAGTACGCGCGGGCGCTCGACAGGGCTGCTGGCCAGGTCAATCCCAGGGCAATAATTTATTGACATGTAACTATAAGACATATAATATGGCTATTCGTTAGGTATCGCGTTATTCCTGATAATAGAGATATTTGACAAAGTATATCACGGTTGTCCGATTTCGTGAACTTATTTCGTAGTCTTCAAAGACTATGCCCCGGACTCGATTCCCCCTGCTAGCCAGCCTGGGAACATTAAGGAAAGAGCATGAACACCAATGGCGCCCGGCTTGCCCTTCTTGTCGAGGATCAATCCATCATTGCCCTGGCGGAGCGCCATTTCCTCGAGCTCGGTGGCTTTCAGGTCCGATGGGTGATGTCGGGTGCCGAGGCGATCCAGGCGGCCGGCCAGGGGGTGGATATCGTCCTGATGGACATCGACCTGGGGCCGGGGCCAAACGGCTTTGAGACTGCGAAAGCCATCCTTCAGGACCATGACCTGCCGGTGGTCTTCCTCTCCTCCCACTCCTCTGAGGCCGACGCCGCCATGGCGCGCTCGATAAGTCCCTATGGCCTTGTGCCCAAGCACCTGGAGCCCCATCTCATCGTATCCTCGGTCAGCCTGGCCCTGGGCCAGCATGACGCCCGAAGGCTGGCCCGGAGGGAGGCCCTTGAGAAGCACGAGGCCGAGCGCCTCCTGGGCTTTGGGGTCTGGCGCCTGGTGGAGGACCGCCTGGAGCTCTCCGAGGGCGCCCAGGAGATCCTGGGCCTGAGCACCGGGAGCATCAGCGAGGCCTATTACCGCAATCTGATCTTTCCGGAGGATCGGGAAGCCCGGGACCGGGCCTTGGAGCTAGCCAAAGAGCGGGGAGGCCTCTACGAGGTCGAGTATCGCATCGTGCGACCCGGGGATGGGAACATTGTCCAGCTCCGGTCCCGGGCGGTCTTTGCCGGCGGTACCCCGTCCACGACCGGCCTGATCCAGGCAGTCCCAGTCCCGGGGGCCGGAAGTCCCGCCTTGGCTCCCGGGCCCAGCGACTCCGAGGAGCGGCTCCGGCGGGAGCTCCTGGCCTGCGGCGAGCGCTGCCTTGGGCTCTTCACCGAAAACAAGTATCCCATCCTGGTGATCGATCCCAGGGAAGGCCAGATTGTCGACGCCAACCGCGCGGCCACGGTCTTCTATGGCTGGTCCCTGGAGGAGCTCCTCGGGATGCGCATCGGGGATATCAACACCCTCGCGAACAGTGAGGTCAGCGCCCAAATGCGCGTGGCCATAGACGAGTCCAGGAGC
>JAKPBN010000342.1 GCA_029778945.1 Spirochaetota bacterium | reverse complement strand
TCTCCTTCCTGATCTTCTTTGCCCTCATCTTTGTGATGGTGTATTTTGCCGTGCGCTACCGCAAGTCAAGGAATCCTGTGGCCACGGAGATCCCCGGCTCCCCCTGGCTCGAGGTCCTCTGGATTGCCCTGCCCACCCTTCTTGCGGTGGCTATGTTCATGTATGGCCTCACGGGCTACAATTTCCTCCGCCACCCCCCCGCCGGGGCCATGGAGGTCACGGTCCACTCCAAGCAGTGGGCCTGGTCCTTCGAGTACGCTGATGGCCGGATCGTGCCCGCCCTTGTCGTGCCATCAGGGCGCGATGTGCGCCTTACCCTGACTTCAGACGACGTCCTCCACGGCTTCTATGTGCCCGACTACCGCATCCAGGTGGACACGGTCCCGGGCATGAAGACCCTGGCCGGGCTCAAGGCCGGGGCCCCCGGAACCTCGGACATCCTGTGCACGGTCTACTGCGGGACGGCCCACTCGAACATGATAGCCAAGCTCGTCGTCCTGCCCCCGGCCACCTACGAGGACTGGTACGCAGGGAAGGAGGTCGAGCTTGGCCTGGAGCCGGCCGCCGGAGCCCATGGCATGGCCGGGATGGAGGAGGAGTCGGGCTCGGTCCTCGCCCTCCTGCGGGCCAAGGGCTGCGTCAACTGTCACTCCGTGGACGGCAGCCGGGGCGCCGCGCCAAGTCTCAAGGGTCTTGGGGGCCAGGAGGTCGAGCTTGTGGCCGGGGGCAAGACCAGGAAGCTCGTTATCGATGCCAGCTATCTCCGGCGGGCCATCCTCGAGCCGGGGGCCGAGTTGGTGAAGGGCTGGCCGGACATCATGCCCAAGGGAGAGTTCTCGGAGGACGAGCTCGACTCCGTCGTGGCCTGGATAGAGGGGCTTAGGTAGAGGCGCGGGGCCTAGTTCAAGCCGTCCAGCAGCTCCTTGAGCCGGGACTTGAGGCCTTCCTTGAGGTCCTGGTACTCCAGGGGCTCGAGGGAGCGGAAGTCCACCTCGGTGTCGATAAAGAGCTGGTAGGGGCGCAAGTCCAGGGCCGCGCAGAGCTTCTGGAGGGTCTCATGGGACGGGAAGCGCCGCCCAGCCTCGAGCTCGGAGATGTAGTTGGAAGTCAATTCGCATCGCTCGGCCAGGGCTGCCTGGGACAGGCCGGTGCCTGCGCGCGCATTGCGCAGGTTGGCCGCAAACAATTTTTGAATATCCGTCATGGGATCTCCTAGTACTCGAAAGGCGCTCTCTTGGGCGGATGGCCTAGTCAATCCTATGGCAATAGTTCGTTGACATGTAACTATAAGACATATAATATGTCTATTCGATAGGTAGCAGCCAAGTCCCAATACTAGAGATATTTGATAAAGCATACCATAGTTGTCCAGTTTCGTGAATCCTTTTCGCAGTCTCCTCCCATACCTGTCCTGGCCCCGGCTCTTTCCGCTTTCCAGCTTGGGCCACATCAAGGAAAGAGCATGAAAACCGTTGGCGCCCGGGTTGCCCTCCTGGTGGAAGACCAATCCATCATTGCCTTGGCTGAGCGACACTTCCTCGAGCTTGGAGGCTACCAGGTCCGGTGGGTGCTGTCCGGCGCCGAGGCGATCCAGGCGTCCGGCCAGGGGGTGGATATCGTCCTG
This sequence comes from Spirochaetota bacterium, assembly GCA_029778945.1. Taxonomy (GTDB): domain Bacteria; phylum Spirochaetota; class Spirochaetia; order Treponematales; family Rectinemataceae; genus JANYKC01. The sequence goes on along the minus strand of JAKPBN010000342.1, from coordinate 861 downwards.
ATGGATATCGACCTGGGACCGGGCCCGAATGGCTTTGAGACCGCGACAGCCATATTAAAGGACCATGACCTGCCGGTCGTCTTCCTCTCCTCCCACTCTTCTGAAGCCGACGCCGCCATGGCGCGCACGATAAGTCCCTATGGCCTGGTGCCCAAGCACCTGGAGCCCCATCTCATCGTCTCCTCGGTCAGCCTGGCCCTGGGCCAGCATGACGCCCAAAGGCTGGCCCGGAGGGAGGCCCTTGAGAAGCACGAGGCCGAGCGGCTCTTGAGCTTCGGGGTCTGGCGCCTGGTGGAGGATCGCCTAGAGCTCTCCGAGGGCGCCCAGGAGATCCTGGGCCTGGACTCGGGGAGCATCAGCGAGGCCTATTACAGCAATCTTATCTTCCCGGAGGACCGGGAAGCCCGAAACCGGGCCTTGGAGCAGGCTAAAGAGCGGGGAGGCCTCTACGAAGTCGAGTACCGCGTGGTGCGGCCCGGCGACGGGGGCATAGTCCGGCTCCGGTCCCGGGCCATGTTCTCAAGCGGGGCCCCGTCCACGACCGGCCTGGTCCAAGCAGTCCCGGAGCACCTGGCCGAAAAGCCCGCCCCTGCTTCCGGCCAGGGCGACTCCGAGCACCAGCTCCGGCGAGAGCTTCTGGCCTGCGGCGAGCGCTGCCTAGGGCTCTTCACCGAAAACAAGTATCCCATCCTGGTGATCGATCCCAGGGAAGGCCAGATTGTCGACGCCAACCGCGCGGCCACGGTCTTCTATGGCTGGTCCCTGGAGGAGCTCCTCGGGATGCGCATCGGGGATATCAACACCCTCGCGAACAGTGAGGTCAGCGCCCAAATGCGCGTGGCCATAGACGAGTCCAGGAGC
>JAKPBN010000325.1 GCA_029778945.1 Spirochaetota bacterium | reverse complement strand
CTATGCCGGCCTCGTGGCCGCCGCTGACGCCCAGGTCGACCTCTGCGAGCTCGAGGGCCTCAAGCGGCGCCAGCTCTACCTGGGGATGGCCCAGGTCCTCGAGGGGACTATCGCCTTTATCCGCCGCTACGCCGCCCTGGCCTCCAACATGGCCGTGGACTGCGCTGATCCCGTCCGCAAGGCCGAGCTCGAGACAATAGCAGCCACCTGCGCCGCCGTGGCCGGCCCCGCGCCTGCCACCTTCCGGGAGGCCCTCCAGCTCACCTATTTCATCCAGCTCGTCCTCCAGATCGAGTCCAACGGCCACTCGGTCTCCCTGGGACGGATGGATCAGTACCTCGAGCCCTTCTATGCCCGGGACCTTGCCCAAGGCCGCATAACCCGTGAGTTCGCCCGGGAGCTCCTCTCCTGCGCCTGGCTCAAGCTCGTGGCGATCAAAAAGGTGCGCTCCTGGTCCCATACCCGCTACTCCGCGGGCGGCCCCCTCTACCAGAATGTCACCATCGGCGGCCTCACCCGGGAGGGGAAGGATGCGGTCAATCCCCTCTCCTACCTGATCCTCGAGTCCGTGGGGGACATGCGCCTAACCCAGCCCAACCTGAGCGTCCGTTACCACAAGGGCATGGACGAGAACTTCCTCAAGGCCGTGGTCGAGGTGATCCGCAAGGGCTTTGGGATGCCGGCCTTCAACAACGACGAGGTCGTGATCCCCGCCATGCAGGGCCTGGGGGTGAGCCTCGAGGACTCCCGGGACTACTCGGCGATCGGCTGCATCGAGGTGGCCGTGCCCGGCAAGTGGGGCTACCGCACCACCGGCATGTCCTTCCTCAACCTCATGCGGGTACTCCTGGCCACCCTGGACGACGGCAAGGACCCCAAGTCGTCCAGGGCCTTCCTCCCGGGCACGGGCAGGCTTGCGGCCTTCGCCAGCTTTGAGGAGCTCATGGCCGCCTGGAAGACCCAGCTGGCCTTCTACGCCAAGGCCACCGTGGCCATCGACACCGCCGTGGACTTTGCCCTGGAGGAGATGGTGCCCGACCTCCTGTGCTCGACCCTGACCGACGATTGCATCGGCCGGGGCAGGCACCTCAAGGAAGGCGGGGCGGTCTACGACTGGGTCTCCGGCCTCCAGGTCGGGGTAGCCAACCTCGGGGACTCCCTGGCGGCGATCAAGAAATTCGTCTTTGACGAGGCCTCGGTCAGCCCTGGGCGCCTCATGGCTGCCCTGGCCTCGGACTTCGAGGGCCCCGAGGGCGAGGCCCTGCGCCTCAAGCTCCTCAACCGGGCCCCCAAGTACGGCAACGACGACGACTATGTGGACGAGCTCCTCGTGGAGGCCTACGGCGCCTTTGTGGGAGAGATGAAAAAGTACCACAACACCCGCTTTGGCCGCGGCCCCATCGGGGGCGGCTACTACCCGGGCACCTCAAGCATTTCGTCTAACGTGCCCTCGGGAGGGGTCGTCCCGGCCACGCCGGACGGGCGCAAGGCCTGGACCCCCCTGGCCGAGGGCTGCTCGCCCTCCCGGGGGGTCGACACCTCCGGGCCCACGGCGGTCTTCCGCTCCGTGGCCAAACTCCCCACGGCGGACATCTTTGGGGGCGTCCTTTTGAACCAAAAGCTCTCTCCCCTCTCGATCCAGGGCGAGGCGCAAAAGGCCAAGCTCATAGCCCTGGTGAGGACCTTCTTTGACGAGCTCAAGGGCTGGCATGTCCAGTACAACATCGTCTCCCGCCAGACCCTCCTGGACGCCAAGGCCCATCCGGACAAGCACCGGGACCTCGTGGTGAGGGTCGCCGGCTATTCGGCCTTCTTCAACGACCTGGCCGAGGACCAGCAGGACGACATCATCGCCCGGACCGAGCAGGAACTATGAGCAAGGCCAGGCTGGGCATAGACCTGGGGGGCACCAAGCTCGCCGTGGGGGTAGTGGATCCTAAGGGAAGCATCCTGGGGGAGTCCGTTACCTACGACCACCGCGGAAGGCCTGAGGCCGAGGTCCTCCAGATGGTGTCGCGCAACCTGAAGGAGGCCCTGGCCCAGGCCGGCCTGGGCCGGGAAGCCCTGGCGGGGGCCGGGGTCCTATTTCCCGGCCATATCCGCTGGCCCGAGGGCGTGACCCTCACCTCCTCCAACCTCTCGGGCTTCAGGGCCTATCCCCTGCGGGCCGAGCTCGAGAAGGTCCTAGGCATGCCCGTCCTGGCGGACAACGACGCCAACGGCCAGACCCTGGGGGAATTCCGCTACGGGGCCGGCCAGGGCTCGACCCACATGGCTTTTATGACCGTGAGCACGGGCGTGGGCGGGGGCATTGTGATCGACGGCAAGCTCTACCGGGGAGCCACGGGCACGGCCGGGGAATTCGGCCACATGATCGTCGATGCCTCCGGAGGCGGCAAATGCAGCTGCGGCAACAAAGGCTGCCTCATGGCCTCGGCCTCGGGCCTGGCCCTGCCGGAGCTGGCCCGCAGGGTCTCCGAGCGCCTGGGGGAAGGCGGCGCCAGCGCAAGCCTCCCCGCATCCTGCATGGACTTCGACGACCTCAATGGAGAGCGCCTCTCCGAGGGCTTTTACGAGGACAACGCCCTCTGCCACGGGGTGGTCGAGGAATTCGCCCGCTACATCGGCATGGGCCTCTATAATATCTTCCAGATCCTCAACCCGGGCCTCATCGTCCTGGGCGGGGGCCTCTTGAAC
>JAKPBN010000295.1 GCA_029778945.1 Spirochaetota bacterium | reverse complement strand
GGCCAGAAGTCCTTCAAGGCTTTCAGGGAAGCCGCCTCTGGCCGCGATAGCCGTGGCGGCCGCCTTCAGGGCCAGGGCCCGCCGGTTATAGCCTAGGCCCTGCCAAAGCCCCAGGAGGCGGTCTACCCCGGATTCCGCGAGGGCCTCGGGCAGGGGAAAGGCCTCGAGGAAGGCCAGGTACTTGGGCACCACCCTCTCGGTCTGGGTCTGCTGGAGCATGATCTCCGACACGAGGATAGCCCAGGGATCCTCGGTCTGCCTCCAGGGGAAGTCCCGGCCAAAGGCGGCGTAATAGTCGAGGACGAGGCTCCTAAAGGCCTGCCTCTCCGCCTGGGCGAGGGAACCCTCGGCCAGGAAGAGCTCCGGGTCGAAGGGACGGGGCCCAGGGCGGCCGGCCTCGGCATCATGTTGAGGCCGCACAACTTTCCTGGCCAGGGCTAGGCCCCTTCCCGGCGGAGCTCGCCCGTCAGGCCAAGGCTGCGCTCGGACAGGCTCTTGAGCTTTTCAATGGCCCGGCTTATCTCTGTGCCCTCCGCCGCGATGGCCGCGGCCGAGTCCCGGCTCTCCTGGGCGCCGGTGACCATGGCGGCGACGGACGCCCTGACCTTGGAAGAATATTCCAGCTGGCTTGCGGCCTCCGCCTTGATAGCCGACACCGCCTGAGCCAGGGACTCCATGGCCGACCTCACCTCGGCGGCGGCTCCGGCCTGCTCCCGGGCTCCCTGCCTGGATTCCTCCATCCGGGAAGCCGCGTCCCGGGCCTCCACGGCTATCCTTGCCAGGGATTCCCCCAAGGCGGCCGAATTGGCCTGCCCCTCGGCCAGGCGAGCCTGTATCTCAGAGGCAAAGAGGGAGATCCTTCCGGCCCGTTCACCCTGGGCGAGGGCGAGCTTCTTGACCTCCCCGGCTATCACCGCAAAGCCCTTGCCGGCCTGGCCTGAATGGGCGGCCTCAATGGAGGCGTTCATGGCCAATAGGTTGGTGCGCTCGGCAAAGTCGTTGACCGCGTCCACAACCTCCCCTATGCCCTTGGCGGCATCGGCGATCCTGGCCATGGCCTGGCCTAGGGCCTCGGCCGCCGCCTCGCCTCCGGAGGTAAGGCCCGCAAGGCCCTCGGCGAAGTCGCTGGTCCGGTCGATGATCCTGGAGGAGGACTCGACCCCGGCCTGGAGCTCGGCCGCGGCGGCGGCAGTCCTCTCGATGCCCTCAGCCTCCTCGGAGAGGCTTTCGTTGACCCGTCCGATCGAGGAGAGGAAGCGGGAAACCAAGTCGTCGGCCTCTTGGGCCGAGGCAAGAAGGCTCTCGGCCTCGGCCCCCACTCCGGTCGTCCTCAGCTCAGAGCGGAGGGCCGCCGCCTGGGTAGCCTCCATGGATTCCTTAAGCTCAAGGCCTATGGCCGAGGCCGCCTGGCCGGCCCTCTCGGTCCTGAGGAGGGAGGCCTCAAGCCTGGCCTTGCCTGCCTCGAGCTCCCCGGCCAGAACCTCGAATTCCCGGGAGAGACGGGCCTGGCGCATGGAATGGGATATGAAGACAGCGGCGTCGAGGGCAAAGAAGGTTATGCCCTGGAGCCAGGCGAAGGGGGTCTGGCCCTTCATCTGCCAGACAATGTCATGGACCGCAAAGGCCGAACCCGCGAGGATGCCCACGAGGAGGGGAAGGGCTTCCCTCTCCCCCCGTCGGACCGCCGCCAGAGAAGCCAGGAGTCCATAGCCTATCGTCGCCGCGATGGGCAGGAGGCCTAGGTTAAAGACGAGCTCGCTGCGGGGCTCGTTGTAGGCGCTTAGGGCAAAGAGGAGGTAGAAGAGGACGCCGATCCCGATGGCCCCCGCCCGCAGCCGCCGCCCTCCCCGGTAGGAGAAGAACAGGGAGAAGAAGCAGAGGAGGCACATGGTTGAGGCCACGAGGGAGGCCCTGGCCAGGGCCCGGAAAAGAGGGCCGGCCCCGGGAAGCCAGAAGCTGCCGATCTCGAAGAAATAGAGGGCAAGGAGGAGGGCCGCGGCGGCGAAAAAGAGGTTCTCTCCGGCCTTTCGCCTGGAGACAGAGAGGATGACAAAGTAAAAGCCCAGGAAGGCGCAGAGTGCCGACAGCATCCCGTAGAGCTCGCCGCTCCAGAAGTTGTGCGCTCCCACTTCAAAGCCCGCCGCGGCCCCGTCCCCCAGCTCGTAGCCCGCCACCCGAAAGGAAGAGCCCAGGTAGCTGCAGCGGAGGGCTAGGACAAGCTCTGTTCCTCCGGCGGCGCCTATCATGGCCCGGGGTATGCGGTAGGCGTCCACGAAGCTCCTACGCAGGTCGTAGGCAGGCTTGGTCCGGCCGTGGCTTCCAAGGTATTCCCCGTTGGCGTAGAGGTCGAAGACGCAGCCTGCCTTGCCCGAAAGGAAGTAGAGGCTAGACTCGCCCGAGGGGTCGGCCAACTCGGCAAGCCTGTCTGCCGGCACCCTGATTCTGAGCCAAAAGCCGCCATCCTCGCCTAGGGGCCCGATGGCCTGGCCCTGGGCCGACGGCCACGCCGAGTCATCAAGCTCCGGAGCGGCCAGGGAGGAGGAAGAGTCCGGGGACCAGCGCCACTCCTCCAGGGCAAGGCGCTTGCCCGTCCCGGCCTGGGCATGGATGCCCGGGGAGACGGCCACCAGGAGGACGGCAAGGAAGAGGACAGGGTAAGCCCAGGGGGATGCGCGCATGGGGCCTAGGTTAGCCTGATTCCCTCCGCCCATCAAGGCGGGCTTAGCGGCGGCGGGGCATTAAAAAACCCGCCCTAAGGGGGCGGGCTTTAGACCAGAAGCTCCCGGCCTTAGCCGAGGATGGCGAGGCTGAAGGCGAGCACAAAGATGGCGATAGTCTCGCAGAGGCCTACGACGATGAGGTCGGGGGCAAAGCCCTTGCCGGTCTCACCAAAGGCATCGCAGCTTGAGGCCGAGCACTTGCCCTGGACCACGGCGGAGTAGCCGATAGCCATTCCGGCGAGGATGCCCAGGGCAAGCTTGAACATGGCTTCCCGGGGTGAGCTCATCATAGCCGTCATCACGATAAAGCCGTAGATGGTCTGGGTGAGGGGGGCTCCCGCAAACACCACGAGGAGGAAGGAGGCCGGCTTGTTCTCCAGGTAATTCCTCTTCCAGGCCCCGATGGCCGCCTGGCCCGCGATGCCCGCCCCGATACCGCTGCCGATGGCGCTGATACCGAAGACAGCCGCGATCCCGATGAAACTGATAATAT
>JAKPBN010000286.1 GCA_029778945.1 Spirochaetota bacterium | reverse complement strand
ACCGGCAAGCCCGAGGCGGAAAGCGCGGTGGCGACCTCGGCGGTGGTATGGACCCGGCCTTCGCCATCCACGAGGTAGTTGAGCATAAACACGAGGCCATCCCGGGGGAGGGAGGCAAGCCAGGCCGAGAGGGACCCGAGGCCCAGCTCAGGCACCTCCACCACGGCCAGGGCAGGCAGGTCCCGGGCCAGCTGGACGCGGAACTCCCTCAGCATAGCCCTTCCGCTCTCGCTCTTGTCGGCGGCGACATAGACAATCCTCGCCCTGGGAAAAAGGGCCGTGGCAAGGGCCAGGGTCGCCGAGTACTGAGGCTCCTCGACAATCCCCGTGATCCCCTTCCGGCCCCCAAGAAGGCCGGGATTAAAGTCGCTCACCCCGCAGAAGACCACCGGCACCTGGGAAAAGAGCCTGTCCCGGGAGTCCACGAGGAAACTGAGGGCCGGATCGTCGCAGGCCAGGATGAGGTCGGGAGCCTGGCTGCGGAATTCCGCCCCGAGCCAGGCCTCGAGGCTGGCCCTCCAGGCCGACCCGGAGTGGCGCTTGGAGTCCATGTACTCGACCCAGAGTTCCACCCCGCCCGGGGCCGCCGCCAGGACTTCCTCGATGCCCTCCTGCATCCGGACGCTCCAGGCCATGTCGCGCTGGTAGGACTGGAGGATGAGGACCCTGGGCAGGGGGGCTTGGCTTGGGACCTGGCTTGGGGCCGGGCCGGCCAGGGCGGCAAGGCCCAGGAGGGCGAGAAGGGCCCGGAAAAGCGGCCTAGTGCTCACGGGATAAAGGTCTCCTGGGGCATGATCACTCCTATCAGGCCTCAGTATAGCCTTAAAGGGGGGAGGAGCGCAAAGCGATCCCCGCCCCCCGCCGACGGGCCTCTAGGAGAGGGGAGCGAACTCCGCCGTGAAGTGGCGCAGGATGGGGGCCTCCCAGGTTATGCGATAGCCCCGGGTTATGGCCTTGCGCCGCTCGAAGACCCGGATCAGGGTGGCGGCCACGTAGGCCATGTGGTCGTTGGTGTAGGTCCTCCGGGGTATGGCCAGGCGGAGGAGCTCCAGGGCGGGATAGCGGTTTTCCCTTGTCTCGGGATCCCGGTCGGCCAGGACGGCGCCTATCTCGACGCCCCTCACCCCGCCCTCGCGGTAGACCTCGACCCCCAGGGTCTGGGCCACGAACTCCTCCTTCCTGACCCCGGGGAGGAAGCGCTTGGCGTCCACAAAGATGGCATGGCCCCCAAAGGGCCGCTGGACGGGCACTCCGGCGTCCACCAGGGCCTGGCCCAGCCAGGCCACCTGGCCAATGCGGGCCGCCAGGTAATCGGCCTCGCAGGCCTCCCTAAGGCCCACGGACAGGGCGCCCAGGTCACGGCCCGCCATCCCGCCATAGGTGTTGTAGCCCTCGTACATGATGTTAAAGCCCATGGCCTTGCGGAAGAGCTCCTCCCCGCGATAGGCGGTAAAGCCCCCGATGTTCACAATGCCATCTTTCTTGCTCGACATGGCGCAGCCGTCGACCTCGGCGAACATGGCCTTGACTATGTCCTTGATGCCCATGCCGGCGCAAGACGCCTCCCGCTGCTGGATAAACCAGGCGTTCTCCGCGAAGCGGGCCGCATCCAGGAAGACCGGGATCCCATAGCGGCGGCAGAGGGCGGCGGTGGCCCTGATGTTCTCAAGGCTCACGGGCTGGCCCCCGGAGGAGTTGCAGGTCACGGTGATGAGGCAGAGGGGTATGTCCTCCCGCCGGTGGGCCTTGAGGACGGTCTCGAGCTTCCCGAGGTCGATGTTGCCCTTGAAGGGATGGTCGAGCTCGGTGTCAAAGGCCTCGTCTATCGTGCAGTCCACCGCATGGGCATGGCGGGACTCGATGTGGCCCTTGGTGGTGTCAAAGTGGGAATTGCCCGGGACGACCTTGCCCCTCCCCTCTTCTCCTGTGCCGATCAGGGCGGAAAAGAGGACATTCTCCGCGGCCCTGCCCTGGTGGGCCGGGAGGAAGAAGGGCAGGCCGGTCAGGTCGGCGATCGTTTCCTTGAGCTTGTAGTAGGAGGAGGCCCCGGCATAGCTCTCGTCCCCGAGCATGATCTCGGCCCATTGGGCAGAAGACATGGCCCCGGTGCCCGAGTCGGTGAGGAGATCGATATAGACCTCCTCGCTCCGGAGGTTAAAGAGGTTGTACTTGGCCCGGGCAAGCCAGGCTTCCCGCTCGGCCTGGCTTGAGCGCCGGATCGGCTCGATCATCTTGATGCGGTATGGTTCGGCGTAGGGCAGGTCCATGGGAGTCCTCCTTGGGTATTGAGCCAGTGTAGCCCCCGAGGGGGACGGGCGTCAAATATGTCGTAACAATTCTTTATATAGTAATGGCCGCGGCCTAGGGCAGATTTCTGTAGTCCAGGCCCAGGCTCGCGCAGTGGCCCTCGATGTCGGCATAGCGGCCCTGGAGGAAATCCAGGGCCCAGGCCTCCACGGCCCGGAGGCCCCTAGACCTGCAGAGCCCAAGAAAAAGCTCGGCCAGGGCCTTGTAGTCCTCGGGGCTTGTGTCGCCATCGGAAAAAAGGAAGGCCCCCTCGGGGTCGGCAAAGAGCGGTCCCTCGGGGGCGTAGCGGGTGGCAAGATAGGCGGCATAGGCCTCGAGGTCCGGCGACGCGGCCACATTTGCCGAGGCCGACGCGGCCACATTTGCCGAAGCCGCGAGGTCCCCCAGGAACAGGGCGGTCCCCTCGTCGAGAAGGGACCATGCCCTGGTCTCGTCGGAGGCCGGGGCAGGGGCGGAGGGCCTATGGCTGCGGGCCAGGACATGGGCCAGGGCATGGACCTGGGAGAAGAGGCTGTCCTGCCTCAGGTCGATAAAGAGATAGTCCCCATCGGGGGTGACGTAGGTGGAGACCACGGGCTCGTTGAGCCGCAGGCTCTGGGAGAGGTTGGCGAGGGCCCGGAAGCCCGTCGCGGCCTCGGGGAGGAGGGTTTTCACGAGGAGGGGGTCGTCGGCCCCGAGGCTGGCATAGGACCCCCAGGAGGCGATGATCGTCGGAGGCAGATCCTTGTAGCTGTCCTTTCCGAGGCCGAGGGACTCGAGCCAGGCCCCGGCCCGGCTCGGGAAGGCGGCGGGCAGGGCCCGAGCCAGGGAGGCGGGCAGGGCCTTTTGGAGGTAGTACTTCCTCCCCTCCCTTTCCACATGGGTCCAGCGGCTCTGGGTGGCGGGAAGGCGAAGCCAGACTAAGCCAAGAAAGAGGACGAGGGCAAAGACACCCAGGACCAGCAGCTTGCGAACCTCCCGCCTCTCGTAGCGCCCGAGCTCTCCTATATTGTCCATAGGCCCCCCGATGCCCCGAGGATAGAATGGACGAGCCCCCTTGTTCCAGCGGGCTTGACGTGGAGGTGGGCTATGGCCCTTGATGGGAATAGGACATCTGCGGAGGAGGCGGCATGGGACTCTTAGCCAGGATCGAGGACGAGGAAGCCCGGGGCCGGAGCCTGGTGTCGGTGCTGTCGGCCATTGCCATCATCCTGGCCCTGGCTATCGCCGCCGGGACCATCTATGGCCTGGCCACGGGCTCAAGGGCCAAGATGCTCGCCCGGGGAGAGGCAGGCCTGCCCGCGGGCTCCAAGGTCTACACGGGCCTCGGGACCCTGAGGGCGGCCAGCCGGGACAAGCCCCCCGCCATCATCCTGGCCACGCCGTCCTTCCCCTACCCTGCCGGGGACAGGGCCTTTGGGGAGGAGCTTGACTCCAAGAAAGAGGCCCTGCGCCAGGCCGTCATAAAATGGCTGTCCACCAAGACCGCCGAGGAGCTCTCCCCGGCCTTTGAGGCCGCCACCAAGGCCGGGATTAGGGATGCCCTCAACGGCATCCTCGACCTGGGGGAGGTGGACACGGTCTGGCTATCGGACTTTTCCGTCGTCCAGTGAGGCCTCGTCCTCGATCCAGCCAAGGATAGTCTCCATCCTCTCATGGCGGAGGGCGGCCAGGCGCCGGCCCTCGGAGGTATACATCCTGTCCCGTAGGCCCCGGAACTTGATCTGCCATTCCCGCTGGAAGGAGTCCACCTCGGTCGAGTTGTTGGCGGGGTCGATGCCCTCCCAGGACTCCGGAGGATACCAGACCGAGCGCCCGTGCTCGCCCAGCCAGAGATAGGCCCGGGCCACCCCCACGGCCCCCAGAGAGTCGAGCTTGTCCGCGTCAAAGAGGCAGCGGGCCTCGAGGCTCCCGGCGGCCCGGCCCCGGCGGTGCCGGTGGCAGAGGATAGCCTCCAGGACCGCGGCCTGGGTCTCCCTGGGGAGGCCCCGGGCCTCGAGAAAGTCCCGGGCCAGCTCGGCGGAGACTTCCTCGTGGCGGTCCCCCTCGGCCCCCCGGGAATCCTCCCTCACCCGGCCTATGTCGTGGAGGAGGGCAGCCAGCTCGACCACAAAGAGATCGGCCCCCTCGGCCCGGCCAATAGCCAGGGCCAGGCGCCTCACCCTCTCCACATGCCCCAGGTCGTGGCTAGGCCCCGAGGCCTCGTGGCGGCCCTCGGCCAGGGCCCTGGCGGCCTCGATCGTGTCCCTGGCCTCCTGACCGGAAATAGCGTCCAATTCGTTCCTCCCGGAAGGAACCAGCCTAGCCCAGCCAGGCCTCCCTGCGCAAGGCGGGCGATCCTCCGCTTGCCCTGGGGGCCAATCGCGTGCATACTCGGGGAACCATGAAATCCTACAACCAGTTCCTGTCGAGGCCCGAGACGACCGAGGTCGTCGAGCGCCTCGTGCGCTATGCCTCCATCGAGACCACGAGCGACCGCCATGCGGAGACGACTCCCACCACCCAGACCCAGTGGACCCTCGCCAGGCTCCTCGTGGAGGAGCTCAAGGGCCTAGGCATCGCCGATGTCACCCTGGACGAGCGCTGCTACCTCATCGCCCGCCTCCCGGCCAGCCCCGGCCTCGAGGGCCTGCCCTCCATAGGCCTCATGGCCCACATGGACACCGCGAGCGACGTGTCCGCCAAGGGCGTCAAGCCCCGGATCGTCAAGGACTATGACGGCAAGGCCCTGAGGCTCTCCGAGGGCTGGACCCTGGACCCCGCGGACTTCCCGGACCTCAGCGACCACGTCGGTGACACCATCATCGTCACCGATGGCACGACCCTCCTCGGGGCCGACGACAAGGCAGGCCTCGCGGAGATCATGACGGCTGTCCACATGATGATCCAGAACCCCGCGCTCAAGCACGGACCCCTGGAGATCATCTTTACCCCCGACGAGGAGACCGGCAAGGGCATGGACAAATTCCCCCTTGCGGCCCTCAAGTCGATAGCCTGCTATACCCTGGACGGGGGCAAGGCCGGGGAGATCGAGGCCGAGTGCTTTACCGCCTACGAGGTCAAGGCCGAGTTCAAGGGCAAGGTCATCCACATAGGCTCGGCCCGGGGCAAGCTCGCCAACGCCGTGGCCATGGCCTCCTCCTTCGTGTCCATGCTCCCCCGCTCAGAGGCCCCGGAGTCCACCGACGGCTGGTACGGCTACTACTGCCCCCTCGAGATCTCGGGCAACCTCGAGCACGCCAAGCTCGACGTCTTCCTCCGGGACTTTTCCATGGAGGGCATGGAGAGGCGGATCGAGGCGGTCAAGGCCATCGCCAAGGCCGTCGAGGCCCAGTTCCCCCTGGGCAGCGTGGCCCTAGAGATCAACAAGCAGTACATCAACATGAGGGCCAAGCTCGACAAGAGGCCCGAGGTCCTCGAGCGCGCCCTGGAGGCCGCCCGCCGGGCCGGCCTCGAGCCGGAGATCCGCCCCATCCGCGGCGGCACCGACGGCGCCCGCCTCACGGAGATGGGCATCCCCACACCCAACCTCTACACCGGCGGCTACAACTACCACAGCCGCTTCGAATGGGCCTCCGCCGGCGAGATGGGCGCCACTGTGGCGACCGTCCTCGAGCTGGTGCGGCTCTGGACAGAATAATAGGCAACTATTAAGGATTTGCCACAGAGCCGGAGGCCTAGCGAAGCGCTAGACACAGAGGGAAGAAGCTTTTAACCAGCGCCCCTTGCTTGAGAAAACCTACTCAGGCAAGGGGCTTCCTTTTCATGAGGCCCGGAAGAGGGAGAATAAGCATGGCATCAGACGCGGACTTTATGGAGTTTGTGGCGGACCAGGTGGCGGGGGCGGGAGTCATACGCTACCGCAGGATGTTCGGCCAGTACGCCCTCTACTGCGACGAGAGGGTCGTGGCCCTGGTCTGCGACAACAGATTTTTCGTCAAGCCCACCGAGGCCGGCCGGGCTATCCTGGGCCAAGTCCAGGAGGAGGCCCCCTTCCAGGGCGCCAGGCTCTGGTTCCTCCTCGAGGCCGAGCTCGAGGATCGCGAAGCCCTGCTGACCCTGGTGAGGGCCACCGCCGCCGCCCTGCCACTTCCCAAGCCCAAGAAGCCCCGGGCTCCCCGGCTAGGCAAGCCCCGGGCCTAGGCGCCGGGCGCGCGCTCGGGCAGGTCGAGAGCCTTGGGGTCGGCAGGGTCCTCTTTAAGGAACCAGTCCTCGGCGGCAAAGTCCATGTCGGTGATCTTGTCGATGGGCACCTTCATGTAGCGCCCCGAGGCCTCCACGGCCACGCTGCCATCGGCGAGGATAATCTCCCC
>JAKPBN010000284.1 GCA_029778945.1 Spirochaetota bacterium | reverse complement strand
CAACGTGGCCCTCTACGAGAAGTTTGGCTTTGCCCTGGCTGAGACCGGCACCCTGCCCCGGAGCCAGACCACTCATTTTGCGATGCTGCGGAAGCCCCGGGCCTGAAAAATGGGTCTTGCCACTTCCCGCAGAACATGGTATAAAGTTTGTAATCATTCCACATTTGCTACCTCTACAAAAGGAGCCACCATGAAAACCTGGATCTGTTCCGTGTGCGGTTATGTCTTCGAGGGCGCCGAAGCCCCCGCCAAGTGCCCCCAGTGCGGAGCCCCCAAGGAAAAGTTCAACGAAAAGGCGAGCTTTGCCGGCTGGGCGGACGAGCACAAGATCGGCGTGGCCCAGGGCCTCGACGCCGAGGTGGTCCAGGGCCTCAAGGACAATTTCATGGGTGAGTGCACCGAGGTTGGAATGTATCTCGCGATGGCCCGCCAGGCCGACCGGGAAGGCCTGCCCGAGGTCGCCGAGGCCTACAAGCGCATAGCCTATGAGGAGGCCGACCATGCCTCCCGCTTCGCCGAGCTCCTGGGCGAGGTGGTCTTCGCCGACACCCGCAAGAACCTCCAGCTCCGGGCCGACGCCGAGGCCGGCGCGTGCATGGGCAAGCTCAAGATCGCCAAGCGGGCCAAGGAGCTCGGCTACGACGCGATCCACGACACGGTCCATGAGATGTGCAAGGACGAGGCCCGCCACGGCGCGGCCTTCAAGGGCCTCCTGGCCCGCTACTTCAAGTAAGGCATGACTAAAGTCGCCGCCCTCCTCGAGGGGAGGGGCCTACGCCCCTCCCACCAGAGGGTGAGGATCTACGAGGTCCTCGCGGCGACCAAGGCCCACCCCTCGGCGGAGGACCTCTGGCAGGCCCTCCAGCCCGAGCTGCCCACCCTCTCCCGCACCACGGTCTACAACACCCTGGCTTCCTTCCTGGGCCTGGGCCTGGCCAAGCCCATCTATATCCAGGGCGAGGAGCTGCGCTATGACGCCGACATGGAGAGCCATGGCCACTTCCGCTGCCGGAGCTGCGGCAGGGTCTACGACTTCCCCTTTGGCGAGGCCGAATATCGCCCCCGCCTAGACCCGGGCTTTGTCCCCGAGCTTGTGCAATTGGCCTGTGTGGGCCTATGCTCGGGATGCGCGAAACCCCGGGAAGGCTAGGAGGAAGTATGGGCCGGATAGAATGGACCGAAGGCTTGGGGGTGGGCATACCCACGATAGACGCCCAGCACAAGGTCCTTGTGGACCTTATCAACCGCCTCGGCGAGGCCGCCGAGGCTGGAAAGACCAAGGCCGAGATCGGCCCGATCCTCCTCGAGCTCGACGACTACACCCGCCGCCACTTTGCCCTGGAGGAAGAGGCCTTTGAGCGCTTTGGCTACCCCGACGCCAAAAGCCACATCGCCGAGCACGCGGCCTTTGTGGCCAAGGTAGACAGCTTCCAGCTCGCCTACGCCGTGGGCAAGGCCCAGATCGGGGAGGACATACTGGTCTTCCTCCGCACCTGGCTCACCCGCCACATCACCTTTACGGACAAGAAATACCGGCCCTTCCTGGCGGGCAAGATCTAAAGTCCGTCCAGGAAGACCATGTCCTCGGGCCGGGCGATGATATGGCCTGCCTGTGCGCCCAGGGCGGCCTCCACGGCCTCCGAGCGGAGGCCCTTGATGGCCCCCAGCTCCAGCGAGGAAAAGCCCGAGACAATCTTGGCCACCCCGTTGACCTCGACCACGGCCCCCCTCTCGAAGTTCCCCTCGACGGTGAGGAGGCCCCGGGGGAGGAGGGAATTGCTTTCCCGGATCGCCTTGAGGGCTCCCTCATCGACGGTGAGCCTGCCCTGGGGCCGGGAATTCTTGAGCCAGCGCTCCCGGTTCTTGAGCCCCCCCTCGGCGTCAAAGAGGGTGCCCACGGCCTGGCCGGCCAAAATGGCTGAGATCACCCCGGGCTTCCGCCCATGGCCGATCACCACCCGGCAGCCCGCGTCCCGGGCCACCTCGACCGCGAGGAGCTTGGTCTTCATGCCCCCGGTGGAGAATTCCGAGCCTGCCCCGCCGGCGGCGGCCATCAGCTCGGGCCCCAGCTCGGGCACATAGGCTATGGGCCTGGCCCCGGGATTGGTCCGGGGATCGGCGTCATAGAGGCAGTCCACGTCAGACAGTATTATGAGGACTTCCGCGTCGATCTTGCTCGCCACATAGGCCGAGAGCCTGTCGTTGTCCCCAAAGGCGTTGCCGATCTCCGCGGTGGAGATCGTGTCGTTCTCGTTGAAGATGGGCACCACGCGGGTGGAGAGGAGGGTCTCCACGGTGGCCCGCAGGTTGAGGTAGGCCGAGCGGTTGTCCCAGACATCCCGGGTCACGAGGACCTGGGCCGCCGTGAGGCCAAAGACCCCAAAGGCCTTGCGGTACTCGTCCATGAGGAGGGGCTGGCCAATGGCCGCGCAGGCCTGGCGCATGGCCACGTCCTTGACCTTCCTCGTGATCCCCAGCTCCCGGGCCCCCATGCCTATGGCCCCCGAGGTGACGAGGATCAGCTCCTTGCCCGCCCGCAGCACCTCGGCCAGCTCCGAGGCCACCCGGTGGAGGTATTCCACGTCTATGCCCCCGGCCCGGGCCGCGGCGCTGTCGCCTAGGCCGGCCACGAGGGGGGCCGGGGCGTCCTTGGGCCGGGCTATGGTGTTGGTGCCGATCTTGACAACTATGCGGTTCGCCCCGGCCACGGCCTTCCTGGCCGCGGCCTCGCCCTCGGCCCTCATCCCTGGGCCTCCCCGGAGAGGGGAAGGTCCTCGTGGAGGAAGCTCCTGGCCCCGGAGGAGTAGTCGGCCACCACCTGGCCCCTGCCTTCAAGGACCCACTTGTAGGTCATGAGGCCCGGAAGGCCCACGGGGCCCCGGGCGTGGAGCTTGCCCGTGGAGATCCCCACCTCGGCCCCCAGGCCATAGCGCCAGCCGTCGGCGAAGCGGGTGGAGGCGTTGTGGTAGACCGAGGCCGAGTCCACCTCCCTGAGGAAGCGGGCCGCGGCCTCCGGGGACTCGGTGACTATCGCGTCCGTGTGGCCCGAGCCCCAGGTGTTGACATGGGCTATGGCCTCATCCAGGGAATCCACGACCTTAACGGCCATCTTGAGGTCGAGGTATTCCACGGCCCAGGAGGGCGGGGCAAAGTCGAGCTCGACCCTGGCCGCCTCGAGGGCCTCCGTGAGGATGTCGAGGCCGGACTTGCCCCCGGGAAGGCGGCGCTGGGCAAAGGCCGAATGGACGAGGAGGACCTCGGCGGCGTTGCAGGCCGCGGGATACTGGGCCTTGGAGTCCACGGCTATGCGGGCGGCCATCCCGGGCTCGGCGGTGTCGTCCACATAGACATGGCAGATCCCGTCGGCGTGGCCCATCACCGGGATGGAGGAGACGGCCATGATATGGGAGACAAATTCCTTGGAGCCCCGGGGTATCACGAGGTCGACATAGGCGTCCTCCTTGAGGAGGGCATCGACCTCCTCCCGGGTCTCCAGGGCCGTAAGCCAGGCCTCGGGGAGGCCCGCCGCCGTCCCGGCCTTGGCCAGGACCTCGGCGAGGACCCGATTGGTGGCCTTGGCCTCCCGGCCGCCCTTGACGACTATGGCGTTCCCGCTCTTGGCGGCCAGGCCGGCCCTCTGGCCCAAGGCGTCGGGCCGGCTCTCGAAGAGGAGGGCGATAAGGCCTATGGGAGAGGCTATGCGGCGCAGCTCCAGCCTTGCGTCGAGGCGGCGGGCCTCAGGGACCCTGCCCGCCGGGTCGGGGAGGGCGG
>JAKPBN010000261.1 GCA_029778945.1 Spirochaetota bacterium | reverse complement strand
GCCGTCGACCTTGCGGGCCGGCTTGTGGCGGCCCAGATCTGGGAAGTCAAGATCGGCCGCTCCTCCCTTTACCTCCTGGACACCAACATCGACGAGAACGGCCCGGAGGAGCGGATAATCACCGCCGCCCTCTACGGGGGGGACAAGGAGATGCGCATCCGCCAGGAGCTCCTCCTGGGCGTCGGAGGCATCAGGGCCCTGCGGGCCCTGGGGATCAATCCCGCGGTCACCCACATGAACGAGGGGCACTCGGCCTTCCTGGGCCTCGAGAGGATCCGGGAGATCATGGCCGACAGGAAGTTCACCTTTTCCGAGGCCCTCCAGACCGTCTGGCCCACCAACATCTTCACGACCCACACCCCCGTGCCCGCGGGCAACGAGCGCTTTAGCCTAGACCTCATCGAGAAGTACTTCCGCCGCTGGTCCCAGGACCTGGGCCTTGAGTGGAGGGATTTCCTGGCCCTGGGCCGGGAACGCCCCGACGACTCAGGGGAGTCCTTTTGCATGACCGTCCTGGCCCTCAAGATGTCCGCCTATTCCAACGGCGTGGCCAAGCTCCATGGCGAGGTTTCCCGCACCATGTGGAAGGGCCTCTGGCCGGGCCTCACCGAGGACGAGGTGCCCATCGGCGCCGTAACCAATGGGGTCCATCCCCGGACCTGGATCTCCAACTCCATGCTCGAGCTCCTGGACCGCTACTTTGGCCCCCGCTTCTACGAGGAGCCCGCCAACCTGGATATCTGGGACCGCATGGAGCGCATCTCCGACGAGGAGCTCTGGAGGACCCACGAGAGGCGGCGGGAGCGCCTTGTGGTCTTTGCCCGGGACAGGATCAAGCGGGCGGCCAAGCGCTCCGGGGCCGGCGAGGGGGCCCTGCTGCGGGCCGAGGATGCCCTCTCCCCCTACGCCCTGACCCTCTCCTTTGCCCGGCGCTTCGCGACCTACAAGCGGGGCGCCCTCCTCCTCCGGGATCCCGACCGGCTGCTCCGCCTTCTCTCGGACCACAACAGGCCCGTGCAGATCATCTTCGCGGGCAAGGCCCACCCCCACGACATACCCGGCAAGGAGCTCATCAAGGAGCTCGTGCACTTCTCCCGCCGCGAGGAGGTGATGTCGCGCATCGTCTTCCTCGAGGACTATGACATGACCATGGCCCGCTACATGACCTCGGGCTCGGACGTCTGGCTCAACACCCCCCGCAGGCCCCTCGAGGCCTCGGGCACGAGCGGCATGAAGGCCGGCATGAACGGTGTCCTCAACTGCTCCATCCTCGATGGCTGGTGGGCCGAGGGCTACAACTCCGACATAGGCTGGGCCATAGGCTCGGGGGAGATGTACGCCGACGAGGGCCTCCAGGACAGCATCGAGAGCGAGGCCCTCTACGACCTGCTCGAGCGCGAGATCGTCCCCCTCTTCTACCAGCGCGGCAGGGATGGCCTGCCCCGGGAGTGGATCCGGAGGATGAAGTGCTCCATGCGGACCGTGGGCAAGGAGTTCTCCTCCCACCGGATGCTCAAGGAGTACTCGGAGAATTTCTATTTCCCGGCCCTAGAGAACGCCCGCGCCCTGGCCAAGGCCAAGTACGAGCCCGCCCGCTCGGTGGCCCAGTACCTGGACAAGGCCAGGGCGGCCTGGCCGAAGGTGGCGGTCACCGAGCTCAAGACCGACGCCAGGCCCGTGATGAACCGCGGGGATTCCGTGACCGTCGAGGCCCTGGTGGAGCTTGGGGGCCTCGAGCCCGCCGAGGCCCTGGTGGAGCTCTACTACGGCTCCCTCAACAGCCAGGACGCGATCGGGAAGGCCGAGCGGAGGGAGATGGCTCCCGTGGAGTCGAGGGGCTCGGCCTGGCTCTATCGGCTCGCCGTGGACTGCACCAACACCGGCAAGCAGGGCTATGCGGCCCGGGTCCTGCCCAAGCACAAGGACCTCGCTAGCCCCTTCGTCCAGGGCCTGGTCCGCTGGGCTTGAGCGGAGAAAGCATCCTCGTCGTCGAGGACGAGACCCTGGTGGCCATGGAGATCAAGGAGGATCTCCTGGCCCAGG
This sequence comes from Spirochaetota bacterium, assembly GCA_029778945.1. Lineage (GTDB taxonomy): Bacteria > Spirochaetota > Spirochaetia > Treponematales > Rectinemataceae > JANYKC01. The sequence goes on along the minus strand of JAKPBN010000261.1, from coordinate 1,593 downwards.
GCTACCGGGTGCCCGCCGTGGTCTCCCGGGGCGACGATGCCCTCGAGGCCGTGATACGGCACAGGCCCGACCTTGTCCTCATGGACATCAGGATAAAGGGCGGGATGGACGGCATCGAGGCGGCCCGGCGCATCAAGGAGGCCACGGGCCTGCCCATCCTCTACCTTACCGCCAACTCCGACGAGGCGACCCTTGCCCGGGCGGCGATCACCGAGCCCGAGGCCTTTCTCCTCAAGCCCTTCAACGAGCGCGAGCTTGTGGCCAATATCCGGATGGCCCTGGCCAGGATCAAGGCCAGGACCCTGGAGTCCCGGGCCCTGGAGGGCAGCCTCCCCCTGGTGAACGTGATGGCCTTTCCCGCCCTTGTGGCGGACCGCCAGGGCCGCATAGTCCACTGCAACGGCCTGGCCAGGTCCCTCCTGGACGGCACCGGGGCCAGCCTTGAGGGCCGCTTTCTCGACGACCTCGTGGCCCAGTCCGACTCAGGCGACGAGGGCCAGGCCAGGGAATTCTCCACGATCCAGGCCCTCGATGGCTCCCGGCCCCTGGCCTTTGTCCACCGGGAGCCCTTGAAGGGCAGGGATGGCCGCCTCCTGGGCAGCCTCGTGACCTTTGACCGGATGAGCCGCAACGAGAGGGTCCACATCGAGACGAGCGTCGAGGCCATCAACGCCGCGATGGCCTCGATCCTGCCCGGCGAGGCGACGGAGCTTCCGGGCTTTGCCGCCGCGGCCTTCCTGGACCCCTGTGTCTCCGGGGCCGGGGACCTGGTCGAGGCCTTTCACCTCCGGGGCAGCCTCTCGGCCTTCCTGGGCCTGGACGTGATGGGCCACGGCACCTTCTCCTCCCTCGTGGCCTACTCGACCCGGGGCCTTGTGCGGGAGCTCCTCCGGTCTCCCGGCGACGGCGGCCCGCCCAGCCCGGCCGGCCTCGTGGGCCTTCTCAATGAAAGTTATGCGAACGAGGGCGAGGGCAAGCCCTTCTTCACCATGGTCTTTGGGATCCTGGACGGGAAGGACGGGGCCTGGCGCCTAGTCAGGGCCGGCCATCCCCCGGTCCTGGTCCTGCCCCGGGCCGGTCCCGGCCGGGTTGTCGACTCCCGGGGCGGGGCCCTGGGGGTCCTCTCCCATATCGACGTGGAGGAGGCCTCGGGCAGGCTCGAGCCGGGGGACAGGCTGGTCGTGATGAGCGACGGCTACCTCGAGGCGGCCGGCGGGATCGACCTTGAGGTGGCCGTGGGCATTGTCCTCTCCTTTATGGCCGCCCACCGGAGCGAGGACCTTGGGGACTTTGTGGGCTCCCTGAGAGACCTCGCGATGGGCGGCCTCCCGGCCGCGGTGCTCAAGGACGACGTGAGCCTCCTTGTCATGGAGCGCTTGGCCTAGTCTCCTGGATAGTCCCGATGAGCCTCCCCAGATCCATCGCCTCCCAGCCCAAAGGGCCCGGCCCGGCCCGGGTGGCGGGGGAGGGCAGGGCGAGGATCCTTCTTTCGGCGCCTAGCTCCATGGCGGCTATCGCCCCTCCCCTGAGGCCCCGCGGGCCCGGCAGCTCGGGCCGAGCCACAACAGCCAGGGCGGTCCGGCCCTCCCTGCG
>JAKPBN010000243.1 GCA_029778945.1 Spirochaetota bacterium | reverse complement strand
AGGGAGTTGTAGCGATTGTCCCCCATGGCAAAATAGTCCGTTGGCCCCAGGACCTTGCCGGCGGGGAAGGCCGGGAACTTCCTGGCGTCATAGAAATAGTAGAGGGAGTTGTGGAGCTGCTGGGCATCGGCCTCGAGGCGGACCCGCTGAGGATCTTGGCTGATGGCCTCATAGCCCGCGCCCGTGGCCAGGATGTCGAGGTTGCGCTCGATCCTGGACAGGAGGTTTTGCTTGACCATGAGGTCCAGGGCCCGGGAGCCTCGGGCATAGGCATCCACCGGAGCCTTGGCCGCCGCGACGGCTCCGCCCTGGGCATAGGCGACCAGGGCGGCCACGGCGTCCGGGGAGCGCCGGGCAGCCATGGCCAGGGCCAGGTCCTCGGCCTCGGCGCCCCGGGACGCGAGGTAGGCGGCCCCGGCGCCCGGATCCCCGGGGACAAAGCCCCGGAGGGCCTCGTCCCGCATGGCCGCGATCGCCGAGGTGGTCACCGGCTCGGCCTTGCGGCGGGCGGCCTCTACCTTGGACGCGATGCGGGACGCCGTAGCCTCGAGCTCCCGGGCGGCGGCGGCCAGGTCCAGGCCATTCTTGCGCTGGTCGATCGCCGCGAGTATGGATCGGCCCCTCTCGTCGACCTGGATATCCTTGATCTTGGCCCTGAGCGCGGGGGCTTCCTTCCAGAGGTCGATCTTGGCCCAGCCTGCATCCGCGAGGACCGGGCTAAAGTCCGCCCCAAGGGAGGCTCGGGAGTAGAGGACGTCGTCCACCATCATGAGCTGCTCCCCGGGCACGCCCACGACGCGCTTGACCAGGGGATCGGCCTTGGGGTTGCCCGCCGCGTCCCGGTCCAGGTTGACCGCGGTAAAGGTCAGCATGTAGACAAACTGGGCCAGCTGCTTGCGGACATTGACCTGCTGGTTTTCCGGATAGCGGGGATTGGCGATAGTCACGATGTCGCCCCGCTTGATCGTGGACAGCATGGGCAGGCGCCACTCCGTGAGGGGGATCCGAGGGCCCATGGTGAGCTTGACCGTAAAGGGCCTGTCCCCGACCAGGAAGCCCGGGACCATGGACTCCGAGGGTATGACGTAGAGCTGGAAGATAAAGATGTCGATCAGGACGACGGCCACCACCGCAAAGCCGATGGCATCCACCCACTCGAGGAGGACAGGCACAAAGCCCGACTTCTGGCGCCGGCTCCGGCTCTTGCGGCGGAGGGCCCGGTCGCCCACCTCTTCCTTGGTCAGGATGCCAAAGGCCCCGAGGACGCCGGGGCGGCCGGCGAGGAAAAAGGCCACGATGCCCGAAACCAGGCTGGCCAGGGACAGGCAGAAGATAAAGACATTCCGGCCGTCGCCGATCAGGCCATCGTTCTTCCAGCCTATGCGGGGCAGGGCCTGGACGACATAGACCAGGACCATGGCATAGCCTGAGAATTTCTTCCAGGCCGGGAGGAGGTCCGGCCGCCCGCCGCGGTAGAGGGCCCGCAGAAACAGCAGCTCCGCCGCCACGAGGCCCAGGGTCACGACGAGGTCGAGAATCCAGTAGAGGCTGAACCCCGGAAGGCCCTGGAGGACCAGGGCGAGGAGGAGGACGGCCAGCCAGACCAGGCAGGCCACGAGAGGCCGGCGCACGACGGGGCTGGAGGGATCAAAGGCCGCCGCGGAGGATGCCTCGGAGGCCTTTTTCTGGCTGGACTTGGCGGCCTTGGCCGCAGGCTTTTTCTGGGGGCCCTTCATGCCGCCTCCCTTGGTGGTTTTGTCGCTCATAGTATGCCGCGAGTATCGGAGAGGAAGCTCCGGACGGTCAATGGGCCAGAAAAATGCAACCACGGAACAAAGTCTAGCGTAGCGCTAGACACGGAGGCACGGAGGCAAAGAACGAGAAGGAAAAAGGCAGGCAGGAGATGAGTAATTGCTTCTTCGTAATAGAAAAGGCTATTTTCCTTTCCATTTTTCATTTCCCCTCGCAACTTAATCACCTCCGTGTCTCTGTGCCTCCGTGGCCAATTTTTTATTGGACATCCCTTGAGATTCTAAGCTCCGCGTCCGGGCAAAGGGGAGCCCAGGGTATAGGTCCGGCCCTCCCGGGCCATCTCCAGGTTGAGACTGCTCTTGCCCCCCACCTTGGACTGGTAGAAGAGCTCCAGCTCCTGGAGCTCGGCGTCACTTCGGTTGGGGTCGTGGTGGAAAAGCAGCAGGTTCTTGACCCCGGCCTTGTGGGCCGCGTTGATCGCATATTCATAGGAGGTGTGGCCAAAGCCGATCTTTCCGCCTTGGGTGTACTCCTTGGCCGTGTATTGGCTGTCGTGCACGAGGAGGTCGGCCCCCTGGAAAAAGCGCAGGAGCTTCTCGTTCTCCTCCTTCGCGGCGGCCTCCCCTTCCCGGCAGGCTTCCTCGTCATAGCTCGGGTCGGCGGGGTCGGTGGGAAAGAGGTTGCGAAAGGGTTCGGTGTCGTAGGCGGTCACAAAGGCCTTGCCCTCGTACTCAAAGCGGTAGCCCAGGCAGAGGACGGGGTGGTTGAGGTATTTGGTCCTGACCGTGAGCCCACCCCCCAGGTCCATGCCCGTCTCCTTGATCTGCTCATACTCGATCTTCGCGGAGAGCTCGTCCTGGCGCACGGGCCAGTAGCGGTAGGAGAGCTGGGAGCCGATGACCTTCTCGAGGGAGTCCTCCTCGTAGGTGATGGGGCCGTGGAGGCGGAGCTTGGTGCCGGGCACATAGATGGGGGTGAACATGGGAAAGCCCATGATGTGATCCCAGTGGGTGTGGGTGATAAAGATGTCCGCGTCGATGGGCCCGCGCTTGATGTCCTCGCGCATGAGCTTGTCCCCGAGGCCCCGGATCCCCGAGCCGGCGTCCACGATCACGAGGCGGTCATCGGCCCGGATCTCGAGACAGGAGGTATTGCCTCCAAAGACGACGGTGTCCGGTCCCGGAGTGGGCATGGAGCCCCGGGAGCCCCAGATAGTCATGCTGAACACGGTGCTCTCCTTGTAGGATCAGCCGAGCTTGAGGAAGACCTTGGCCTTCTCGATCTCGGCGTTGACAGGGTCCTCGAGCTCCTCGAGCATGGACTTCTCCATGTCGAGGAGTCCGTAGACCTCGAGGCCGGGCTTGTCGGGATAGAGATTGCCGGAGAAGCCTATGCCCTCCCGGTTGGCGAAATAGTTGGCG
>JAKPBN010000233.1 GCA_029778945.1 Spirochaetota bacterium | reverse complement strand
AAGCTCTCCCAGGTGCTCATCATGGCCCTGGTGATCAAGTTCTTCCAGATGATCTTCTCGATGTACGAGTCCTTCACGAGCCCCCTGGACATGGTCTACCTCGCCTTTTCCATCCTCGGCCTGGCCCTGGCCCTCTTCTTCCTCTACCGCACCAAGGGCCATCCGAAAGAAAATCCCAAAAACAATCAGGAGTAGTCCATGGTCATCACCAAAGTCGAGGCCCTGCCCCTAGACCTGCGCATGAAGGAGCCCTTTGTCATCGCCAACGTGGTGATGGAGGCCATGCAGTTTGTGATGGTGAGGATCGAGACCGACGAGGGCATCACCGGCTGGGGGGAGGCCATCCCCGCCTGGGAGGTCACCGGGGAGACACGGCAGAGCGTGATGGCCTGCGTCAGGCTTTTTGCGGACGCGGGCCTCCTGGAATACTCCCTCCTGGGAAAGGAGATCGGGAGTCTCGAGGCCGTAGGCGCCGTGATGGACGTCCTCGAGCCCAAGGAGGACCTCCGCCTGGTCTATGGCAATCCCTCCGCGATAGCCGCGATCGAGCAGGCCATGCTCGACGCCCTGGCCAAGAAGCTCGCTCTGCCCCTCTACCGCATCCTGGGCGGCGAGAACCGGGGCATCGAGTTCACCAAGACCCTCTCCATCCATTCGGTGGAGGAGACAGTCGCCCGGGCCGCCGAGGGCATAGCCGAGGGCTTCCGGATCATGCGCCTCAAGGTGGGCCGGCCCGGCTCAGGGGGCCTTCCGGGCTACCAGCGGGACATAGGCGCCGTCCTCGAGGTCAGGCGCCTGATCGAGGGCCTCCACAAGGACGTCCTCCTCATCGCCGACGCGAACCAGGGCTTCCGCACCGTGGACAACGCTGTGGCCTTCTGCAAGGCCGTCGAGGGCAAGCTCGACTGGCTCGAGTCCCCCACCGTGGCCGGCGACCTCCATGCCTTTGCGAGGATCAAGGCCAAGACCGGGGTGCCCTTGATGGCGGACGAGGCCGTCCATGGCTACGACTCCGCCCGGACCCTCCTCGAGCTCGGGGGCATCGACTACATCAACGTCAAGCTCATGAAGACCGGCGGCGCCCTGCGGGCCATCGACCTCATCGACCTGGCGGCGGGCTATGGGGTCAAGTGCCAGATCGGCTCCATGATCGAGTCGTCCTACGGGGCGGCGATGGGCATGGTGGCCGCCCTGGCCCGCCCCGGGGTGATCAGCACCGACCTCAACGCCTACGACCTCATCGAGGGCAACTACGCCCGGGGCCCCGAGATCCGGGGCAAGCTCCTCTACCTCGGGGATGAGCCTGGCTGCGGGGCCAGCTTTGACCCCCAAAGCCTAGGTACCCTTGCGCCCGCCAGGGCCAAGGACGAGACTTAAGGGATGCGTACAACAAGAGCCTTGGCCTGGATCCTTGCGGTTGCCCTGAGCATCCTTCCCTCGGCCCTCGTGGCCGAGGGCTTCGTGGACCTGGAGAGCGGAGTCGCCTTCACGGGCTATAACGACGTGCGGATCCCCAGCGAGGCGGGGACCACGATATCCCTGAAGACCGACATAGCCTCGGCGCCGGCCTTTGCCCTCCGGGCACGGGCGGGCTACACCCTCGCGGGACGCCATACCCTCATGGTCCTCCTTGCCCCCTTGAGCGTCTACGGCTCCTCCACCCTCGGCAGGCCCGTGAGCTACCAGGGCACAAGCTTCGCCCAGGGCTCCAAGGTCT
>JAKPBN010000228.1 GCA_029778945.1 Spirochaetota bacterium | reverse complement strand
CGGGAGGCCGCCTCGGCCCGGACCCATTCCCCATAGCCCAGGGCCAGGTTGCCCGCAAGTAGGAGGGCCCGAGGGCTCTCCTCCAGGTCCAGGGCCTTTCGGAGGCTGGCCTCGGCCTCGGAATATCGCTCCAGGGCCAGGAGGGTGGCGGCCAGGTTGCACAGGTATTCCTGGGATTGGGGCTCCAGGGCCAGGGCGGCCCGGTATTCCTTTTCCGCCTCCTCGAGCCTGCCTGCGGCGGCCAGGAGGTTTCCGGCCTCATTGCGGGCCGGCCCCGAGTCGGCCAGGCCCTTGAGAATCCCAAGGCCGGCCTCGGGCCTGCCGGCTAGGCCCTCGAGGGCAGCCTGGTTGACCCGGACGGCGGCCTCCCCGGGGAGGGCCTCCCGGGCTATCTCGAGGAGGGCCCGGGCCTCCGCAAGCTCGGGATCCTCGGTACCACAGACGACTTCCGGGCCCTGGGGCAAGGCCCGGGCCTGGCAGCGGGCCAGGATAGCCTGGGCCGCGAGATTGGCCGTCCAGCCATCGGTCGGGGCGAGGATCCTGGCCCTGGCTATGGCCTCGCTGGCCTCGGGGCTGCCCAGGAGATAGAGGCATTCGGCATGGCGAAAGGCATAGAGGGGGTAGCCGGGCTCGAGCTCGAGGGCCCGGGCCAGGTGGGGGAGGGCTTCCTTGCGTCGGCCGCCCTCGAGCTCGAGGAGGCCGGCCAGGTAGTGGATCGCCGAGTCCATCGTGCCCGCCTTTATGAGGCTGGCCATGGCCTCCCGGGCCTCCTTGCGCTTGCCCTGGCGGTAGAGGAGCTTGGCCCGGTAGGCGGCCAGCTCGGGGTTGCGGGGGTCGAGGTCGGAGAGGCGACCCAGGGCCAGGGCCAGGTCATCATCGGCCTCGGCCGCAAAGAAGCCCCGGGCGGCCAGGACATAGGCTCGGCTGGCTCCGGGCTTGTCTCCGGCCTGCTCCCTGGCCCTGGCCTCGTTCATCCGGAAGAGGGGCTGGTCGGGCTCGAGGTTCGCCGCCCGGCCATAGTCCTCGGCGGCCCCCAGGTAGTCCCCCAGGTTAAAGCGGGCATGGCCCACGAGGGTGAGGAGGCGGGCGTCCCTGGGATCGGCGGCCAGGAGGCCCTCGGCGTAGTCCCGGAGCTCCAGATAGCGCCCCTTGAGGTAGAGGAGATTGGCCTTTTCCAGCCTTGCCTGGGCTAGGCTAGCCGGGAGGGCGCCAGACTTGTCGGCCAGGCAGGCCTCCAGGGCCTCCTCAGCCTCATCGTAGAGCTCGAGCCTCAGGGCTATCTCGGCCTTGAGAAAGTGCTCCTCGGGCCCTAGGGCCTGCCTCGCCTCGGCCTTGCGCAGCTGGACCGCGGCGAGGAGCCATTCCCCCATGGCCATAAAGGTCTTGGCCAGGGCTATGTGGGCCGGGGCCAGGGGAGGCTCCAGATAGTTGTAGCGGTAATACCAGGCCTCGACTTCCACAGGCCGGGACTCGGTCATGAGGGCCCGGAGGCGGAAGGTCGCCGGGGCCTCGTCATAGTCCTGGGCCGCAAAGGCCAGCCAACCCGCGCGGAAGGTCCCGTCCTCGGCCTCTCCCACCCATTGGCCATCCACAAAGACGAGGAGGTGGGGCCCCCGGGCTATGAGGCGGAGGGCAAAGGTCCTGGGTCCGGGACCTGGCTCTCCCTCCTCGGCCCTGGGACCGCATTCGGTCCAGGCTATCAGGGGCCGGGGGCTGCCGTTAAAGACCGCATCGAGGCGCAGGAAGCCCCGGTTGGAGACCTGGAGGCTATAGAAGTTGGAGTCATTGCCCCCCCGAAAGAGGATGCCGCAGGCGGAGTAGGGGGCCTCCGGGCCTCCGGGGAGGGTGAATTCCCCCTCCAGGGCAAAGTCGGCCAGGGATCGGGAGGGGCTTTCCGTCCAGGCAAAGAGCCGCCCCCGCCTTAGCTCGAGGTCGAGGCCCTTGTCCCTATAGGCCGAGGCATAGTCACCCCGGTCGGCCTCGATAAAGCCCCCGCCTTCCTCCCCCTCGAGGGCGGCAAGCCAGAGCTCCTCCACGAGGGCTCCCGAGTCGGGGTTGGGCTTTTTCCTGAAGAGTCTGCGCACCAGGTCGAGGACAGGGCTCATTTCTGGAAGATACTACGGTTTTTCCAATCCGAGGGCAAGGTGGAGGACCTCGATCTTCCCCTAAGCCTGGGGTATAGTTGTCCTTGCGGAGATGACAAAAGGAGAAGAGCCGTGCTTAGCAAGCCTGCAACCACTAAGGGCCACCCGGGGACTATCCTGGGCCTCCTCTCCCTCCTCCTGCTCGCTTCCTGCCAGCCCAGGTCTCCCGGCCCCGCGCCGGTCAGCTCCGTTCCGGCCCCGGCCTCGCCGGCGATGGCTAGCCCAGCCCCTCCAAGTCCCACCCCTGCGCAGCCTGCCCAGGCTCCGGCCCGGGAGGCCCCTCAGGCGATCCTCGGCCGAGCCCAGGTCTTTGGGGACACCCCTGTCCGGCTGCTCCTCCGGGCCGGGAGCCTTCTTGTCGCCTCCGGGGACCTGGACCTTGTGGCCTTGACGCCTAAGCTGGAGAAGGCCTGGAAGGCCGAGGTCGGCACCACCGTCCCACCGGTCCTCTCCAAGGGCTACCTCTATCTGCCCGGGGAGGCCGAGCTCCTCGTCCTCGAGGCCGAGTCGGGGGTTGTCCATGCCCGGGGTCCAGGCCTGGGCTACGGAGCCAGGGTCCTGCCTTATCCTGGGGGGGCCTTGGCCGCGGGCCCGGAGGAGCTGACCTTTATTCCTTCGGGCTCGGCCGAGGTCGGGGAAATCCTGCCCTTCAAGGAGGGGAGCCTGACGGCCCTCGTCCAGGGGGAGAAGCTTCTCATAGCCCGGGCCTCGGGCGGCCTGGCCCTCCTCGATCCCAGGACCGGGGCGACCTTGGCCGAGGCCTCGGGGCCGGTCTCGCCCTGGCTCAACGCCCACGGGGACCTGGCGATCCTGGCGGGCCTGCCCGAGGATGGACAGTCCCAGGGCCAGCTTGTCGCCTATCGCCTCCCGAGCCTGGAGGAACTCTGGTCCCTTCCCCTGGACTTTGCCCCCCAGGCCGAGCCCTCCATCGATGACTCGGGCATCCTGGTCTGGGGCCAGGGCTATCTCGCCGAGTTTTCTCTCGAGGGAGTGGCCGGGCCCCAGATAGGGGCCGTCTGCGCCCCCCCCCTGCTCAGCCGGGGCAGGCTGTACTATGGCCTTCTCACCGGCCATTTTGTCGAGGCCAAGAGCTCGACCCTCGAGGCCCGGGCTATCCTCCGCCTGCCCGCAGCCCTTTCAGCCAAGCCCCTGGCCTGGGAGGGTGAGCTCAGGCTTGGCCTCGTGGACGGCTCAGTCCTCCGCCTCGACCCCCGGATCCTCAAGCCTCTGCATCCCTGAGAATATTTCACCACGGGGCGAAGCCTAGCGAAGCCTTAGACACGGAAACACAGAGGCACAGAGGCATAGAGAAAAGCGGGAAGAGGCAATGGAAAGGGGGAACTTTTCCTCATTCGATAGATCCATTTGCCCCTTTCTATTGATCCCTTATCCCTAATTTTCTCCCTCTGTGATATTCCTCTGTGTCTCCGTGTCTCCGTGGTTGCCTTTCTCTATTTTCTTTGAGTCCTAATTATTTCGACGATTCGAGGATTAGGGTCTCCGTGGGCCGGTCGGTCACCTCGGGGGCGCCAAAATACTGCATGGGGCCGGGGACCCGGAAGTCCGAGGACGCAGCCCAGGCGGCCCGGGCGGCGGCAAAGGTCTTGAAGGGCCTGCCTTCGAGCTCGACCAGGGCCTTCCGGATCACGGGCTTGTCCTGGCCATGGCGGCGCTCGATGTTCATCATGGACACCAGGGGCACTCCCCCGGCGATCCACTGGTCCGCGGGAGCCGCCAGGTTCTTGACCGAGGAGAGGTAGCCCGAGAGCCCGCAGGCCACAAGGGCAAAGGCCGTGTAGCCCAGGGAATAGCAGTAGTCGGCGTCAAAGTTCGAGGGGAAGGCGCAGCGGCCCTCGTAGCCCAGGAAGTGGGTCTGGAAATCGAACTTGCCCTTGTAGGCGCCGGCCTTGGCCAGCTCGGCGAGGCGGGCCTTGACCATGGCGGCGAGGAGCTTTTCCGTCTCGATGCGCGACACCTGGACATTGCCGTGGGGATCCCGGTCCCAAAGGAGCTGGGCCTGGATCTCCCCGGGGAGGCTCTTAAAGAGGCCGGCCTCGGTGGACTTGAGCTTGCCTGAGATAAAGGCCTTCTGGGCCTCCACGCCCTGGAGGGCCTTGTACTCGGCGTCGTGCCGGGCCAGGAGCTCATTGAGCTCGGAGATCAGGGCCTTCATCTCCGGGACAAATTCGATGAGGCCCTCGGGCACGAGGACAACCCCGAAGTTTTCCCCCGCGTCGGCCCGGGCGCTGACGGAGGCGCATATCTCGTTGACAATGTCCCCCAGGGAGGACTTCTTCGCCTCGATCTCCTCGGAGATGAGGGCCACGTTGGGCCGGGTCTGGAGGGCGACCTCGAGGCCGATATGGGAGGCCGAGCGGCCCATGAGCTTCACGAAGTGCCAGTACTTGCGCCCCGAGGCGGAGTCCCGCTCGATGTTGCCCACGAGCTCGGCGTAGAGCTTGGTCGCCGTGTCAAAGCCAAAGGAGGCCTCGATGTCCTCATTCTTCAGGTCCCCGTCGATGGTCTTGGGCACGCCGATCACGGCGATGGAAGACTTCTTGGCGGCGAAGAATTCCGCGAGGAGGGCCGCGTTGGTGTTGGAGTCGTCGCCGCCTATGACGACCACGGCGTCGAGCTTGAGCCCCTGGGCGGTCGCGAAGGCCGCCTCGAACTGCTCGGGTGTCTCGATCTTGGTCCGCCCCGAGCCGATGATGTCAAAGCCCCCGGTGTTGCGGTAGCGCGCCAGAAGCTCGGCGGTGATCTCGATTGTCTTGTTGTCCACGAGTCCTCCGGGGCCGCCCTTGAAGCCCGTGAGGGTGGAGGCGGGATTGCCCGCCTTGAGGCCGTCAAAGAGCCCGGCTATCACGTTGTGTCCCCCCGGGGCAGGGCCGCCGGAGAGGATGACCCCTACCTTGAGGGCCGAGGCTCCCTTGGCGAGGCTCCGGTCTCCGGCCTTGGCGGGCCGGGTAAACTTGACCCGGGCCTGGCCATAGCTCAGGGGAAAGAGGGCCTTTAGGCTGGACTGGAAGGCGGCTTCAGGAAGGGCCGGGGCTCCGGTCTCGAGGCCGAGGCCGGATACGGGGCCACGCAGGGCGGGGGGGAGCTTGGGGCTATAGGCGTAGCGGGCTTTCTGGAGGGGAGAGATATCCATACGGACTCCTTGGAGCTAGGTATGGACGGATTCTACACCTAAGTACGCCGGAGGGTGAAGCCTCGAGGCCTAGGTCGTGGCCTTCTGGCCCAGCTCGTCGATCTCCGACTTGGAGAGGGGGCGGAGGACTCTGACCCCGGTCTCGGAGGTCTTGACGATGATCTCCTTGCCGTCGGGAGTCCGCTGGCCGATGACCTGGACCTCGGGGTAGCGGGGATTGTCGGAGTTGACATCGATCACGAGGGCCCGCTTGCCATTGGTGAGGAGGACGTGGGAGCCGATGGGGTAGATGGACAGGGAGTAGACCAGGGCCTTGATCACGGTCTCGTCGTATTGCTTGCCTTCGTTGCGCAGCATGTCGACCATTCCCGCATAGCCATCCTTGGCCTCCTTGTAGGGCCTCACCGAGGTGAGGGCGTCATAGGAGCAGGCGACCATGATGATCCGGGCATAGAGGGAGATCTTGTCCCCTGGCAGGCCCCGGGGATAGCCCGAGCCGTTCATGCGCTCGTGGTGCTCCAGGACCGCGATGCAGACGGCCAGGGGGACCTGGCGCTCCTTGAGGAGGTTGTAGCCCAGGATCGTATGGGTGGTCACGGAGCGCTTCTCCACGGGGGTGAGGATCCGGCCGGCCATATAGAGCTGGGGGGGCAGCTTGACCATGCCCATCTCATGGAGGACCGAGGCGGCCCCAAGCTCGATCAGGCGGAAGGCCGGCAGCTTGAGGGTCAGGCCCAGGATGATCGAGACAATGGAAGTCCGCACCGCATGGGAGACCAGGTAGTTGGAGTTGGCGGGGACGATGGACTGGGCCCGGAGCACAAGCTTCTTGTTTTCCATGACCAGCTCGTAGAGGCCCTTCATGCGCTCGAGGAGCTCCTTGAAGTCCAGGGTGTTCTTGGTCACAAAACGGTTATAGACGGTTTCGATGTATTCGGCGTAGCGGCCGTAATAGGCGACCACGGACTCAAGCTTTTCGTTTTCCCCGGCGCCTTCGGCCAGGCCCGCCTCGCTCCCGTCCCCGTTTGCCCCGGGGCCCTCGTCCTCGACGGTCTCGACAGCCACCCCTTCCGAATGGAGCTCCCGGAATTCCCAGCGGGTCAGGCGGTTGATCAGCTCCTGGGTCACGGGGGTCTCGGGGGCGAGGAGGACAAAGCCGCCGTCTAGGTAGAGGAACTTGGTGAAGAAGGTGTTCGCCTGCAGATCCCTAAGCGCGATTCCGTTCATGTCCCACCCATTGACCCCTTCTTGGGCCCTCGCCTAAACTCGAGTCGCCCTAAGCGGGATTAAACATATCCCATCTTTATATTATAGGAGCGCCACGACATGAAATTTAGGACAATTTACATCCTTTTCAATGTTGTGGTCCTTATCTCCTTCCTTTTTGTCTTTTTCATGCCCTTTTTCCTCCTGGGGCCGGGCAACTCCCTGGAATTCTGGAAGGGCAACTGGTACCTCGCCCTGGTTTTCCTCGCGGTCCTCGCGGCCCTCAATGTGTTTTTTATCATCAATTGGAAGGTCTTTGTCCTCGTGGAGAGGGAAGACTGGTCAGGCCTCTCGGCCCATCTTGTGGACCTGATCTTCACCAAGAAGCGCTTTACCGGCCGCCATGTGGCCCTCCTGGTCAACGCCTACCTCCTCCAGTCTGACGTCAAGGGCATCGGCCTCCTCGAGGCCGAGCTCCTCGCCCGCAGGCCGGCCCTCCTCCGCAAGAACGCCCTCCTCTTTGGGGTAACCCGCCTCCTCCAGAACAAGAGCGCCGAGGCCGAGGCCTTTTTCCTGCCCTATCTTGGGGCCAGGGACGCGGACAACCGGGAATGGCTCCGCTTTGACTATGCCTTTAGCCTGGTCCTCCAGCGGCGCTTTGGGGATGCCTCGCCCTACCTCAAGGAGGGCCTCTCCTCAAAGGACGCCGTCCTCGCCCTTCTCTCGGCCTACCTCCTGGGTTCCCTGGTGGCCACGGCCGCCCCTCAGCCCGATGAGGCCGCGGCCCTGGTAGCCCAGGCCGACGCCTGCCGGGCCTCCCTGCGCAAGCGCTTCCCCCCCCATCGCTGGACCCGGGAGGTTGAGCGGGCCAAGGCCGAGATCCACATTGTCATCCTCTCCAAGCTGATCGATGACGCGGGCACCTGGCTCTTTGAGACCCCTGCCCCGGCGGCCCCCAAGGCCTAGGCCCGAAAGGCCTGGCTTCTGGCTCAAGACCCGGGGCCCCCCTAGCCGATACTCGGAGGGGATGAGAGTAACCATTGCGCTCGGCGTCTGCCTTTTCCTCCTCCTCTGCCCCCTTTTGGGGGCCGAGCCTCTTTATCACGTCCTGCAAAAGGGCGAGACGGTCTATTCCGTGGCCCAAAGCTTTAAGGTCAGTCCCGAGGCTATCCTTTCGGCCAACGGGATCACCGATCCGACTAAGGTCAAGCTTGGCCAACGCCTGGTCATACCCCAGGCCACCAGCGCCCCTAGCCCGGCTCCCAAGACCCATGTGGTAAAAAAAGGTGAAACCCTCTACGGGATAGCCCGCCAGTATAGGATCGAGGTGGCCGAGCTCCTGGCTCTCAACAAGCTGGGGCCCAGCGCCGTGCTCAAGGTGGACCAAGTCCTCCTGCTCCCCGGCGGGACCGTGGCCACGGCCAAGCCCGATCCGGCCAAGCCCGGGGAAAAGGCCCCGGTCAAGACGCCAGCCAAAATTCCGGACAAGACCCCCGACAAGGCTCCTGGGCCGGGACCGGCCTTCCCCCCCCTCGTCAAGACCTCCTCCCGCCAGATAAGCCCCAAGCTAGCCCTGCCCTGCGCCGGGGAGGCCCGCTACCTCGACGGCAAGATAGACGGAATCATAATTCTCTGCGACAAGGGCTCGGTCTCAAAGGCCGTGACCTCGGGCCGGGTTGTCTCTGCGGGGCCTTACCGGGGCTTTGGCCTGGTGGCTTTTGTTGAAGGCCGGGGGGGATATATTTACGTCTATGGGGGAAATGACAGCCTGGCGGTCAAAGTGGGGGACTCGGTCAGCCCGGGCATGGAGTTGGGAAAAGTGGGCTTTGATGCCCGGGAAGGGCGGCCGGCGGCCTATTTCCTGGTCTTTAAGGACGGAATTTCCCTCGATCCGGCAAGCGTCAACCCTTAGTCCGGGTCTCTTGGAGACCTTTTGGGCTCCAATCGTCCCAATAAATACTATAAGAAAAGATTTTTTCAATTTATTGGAGATTTTGTGTTGAAATTTCAGAAAACCCGAGTACAATTCGTCTAACGCACCGGGTCAGATTAGGCAAGGCGCGTTGTGGGTTTTATTCTGGCCTGGGCCCCTTGGACCAGCCAGGTTGAACGACGGCAAAAGGCAGGGACGCGATGAGTGATGGCACTTTTTCCAAATCCGTGCAGCTAAAGAAGAAAAAGACCAGGCAAACCCTTCCTGTGATCAAGAGAAAAAAGCCCAAGCACAGCAAGGAAACCGACCCCCTCGCCCTTTACCTGAAGCAGATTAGCCGCTACTCCCTCCTCACCGGAGAGGAGGAGCTCGAGATCGGGGAGCTCATCCAGCGGGAAAGGTCCATGATCCAGGCCCTCCAGGCCGAGTATGAGGCCGGAGCCATGGACGACGAGGCCTACCGCAAGGAAAAGCTCCGCTCGGACAAGGAACTCATCGCCACCAAGAACCGGATGATCTCCTCCAACCTCCGCCTGGTGGTGTCCATCGCCAAGAACTACCAGCACCGGGGACTTTCCCTCCTCGACCTTATCGATGAGGGCAACATTGGCCTCATCGAGGCCGTGGAGCGCTTTGACTACACCCGGGGCTGCCGCTTTTCCACCTACGGCACCTGGTGGATCCGCCAGGCTATCATCAAGAGCCTCGCCGACAAGGGACGGGTCATACGAATACCCATCCACATGCTCAACACGATCAAGAAATGCTATTTTGTGGCCAAGCAGCTCACCCAGGAGCTCGGCCGGGATCCCAATGCCGACGAGTTGGCCGACAAGCTCGGGATGGATCCCCGCAAGGTCAAGGAGATCATGAAGCTCTCCCAGGAGACGGCCAGCCTCGACACGACCGTGGATGAGGACAACGTGACTCATCTCTCGGACCTGATCAAGGACGAGAGCGTCGCCGAGCCCTTCGAGGAAGTCTTTTCGATGGCCCTCCAGGATACCCTTTCCTCGGTGCTCAAGAACCTCTCCCAGAGGGAGATCACGATCATCCAGCTGCGCTACGGGCTCAATGGGGAAGGCCCCAGGACCCTTGAGGAGACGGGCAAGCTTCTTGGGATCACCCGGGAGAGGGTGCGCCAGATCCAGGAAAAGGCCATCCAGAAGCTGAAGGAACTCCAGGAGCTCTCGGAGTACCAGGGAAGCTGCTAGGGTTTCTTTTCCTCTAGGCGCCACGGCGCCGTGTACTACGAAGAAGGACCATCCCTGGATGGCCCTTCTTTTTTTATTGCCTCTATCTCCAGGGTGAAGCGGGAAGAGGAAGAGGGTAAGCGCAAAGGCGCAAAGGGACTGCAAATAGCAAGAATAGAAATATTTATGAATTTATAATTATCATAAATCATCAACTCCACG
>JAKPBN010000224.1 GCA_029778945.1 Spirochaetota bacterium | reverse complement strand
AAGGCCAAGATCAACGGCTACCTTTACATCCTCAAGCGCATCGAGGGGGCCTTTGAGAAGACCGAGAGGGATACGGGCCTCCGCTGTGTGGTCCAGGACCTCTCCGAGGACGGCTTTTCCGTCCTGATAGGCGGCAAGGGCAAGCCCGGCATCCCGGTCAAGGTCCAGTTCTACCTGGGGGAGCGCCAGATTGTGATGAGCGGCAAGGTAAAGAGCGTCGACCTCGACGGGGACAACAACCGCTCGATCCTCCACGTGGAGGCCGTCCTGCCCAGCCCCAGGACGAGGAACGCCATACGCTCCTTTGTCTACAATATCCAGGCCGAGCCCGCCGAGGGACCCAAGGCCTAGGCACTCAAGCGCCAAGCCTGGGGCCGGGCGTGGCTTTGCCATGGCCCCACCCCGGATCTTCTCTCCCCCCTGGCGCCTGGCCCTGGGGGCGGCCCTGGCCTTCTATCCTAGCCCCTCCCGTCCCCTTGTGTTTCTGGGCCTCGCCGCCCTGGCCGCAGGGCTGGGACTGGTCCTTGCCGGCCTGGCTAAGGCCCGGGACCATGCTTGGCGGCTCTGGGCCGCTGAAGCCCTGGCCCTGGGCCTGGGCCTAGCCCTGGGCCTGGGTTTGAGCCTCGACTGGATGGGCCGGCCCCCTGCCCTGGCTCCCTGGGCCCAGGGGGGCGGCTACCGGGTCGCGGGACTCTCCGGCGTCCTCTCCTCCGATTCCCGGACCAGCCGCAAGGGCTACCGCCTCTACCCCATCGAGCTCACCGAGTTGGTCCTCGAAGGGGAAGCCTCGACGGCCAGGCTCGGGCGGGGGGGCAGGCTTACCCTTCTTGTCCAGGAGGCTCCGCTCCTTGTGGCCGGGGACGGCCTCGTGGCCTCGGACCTGAGGGTCCTGGGGGAGGACCTGGTCCTGTGCGAGCCCGGATCCCTTTCGGTCCGGCCCGCCAGGGATCCTGCGCGGCGCCTCCGGGCCTTTCTCAAGGGGGGCTGGCACCGGGCCTTGGAGGCGGCCGGGGGGGGCGGGGCCTCCTCGGGCCTCCTCGTGGCCCTCCTCGAGGGCCGGCGGGACGGCCTCGACCTCGCGGAGGCCGAGGCCTTCACCAAGGCCGGCTGCGTGGCCGTGCTTTCCCTCTCGGGCCAGCACCTCTCGATCCTGGCGGCGGCCCTGGCCCTGCTTCTGAAGCCCCTGGGAGGCCCCTACCGGGCCCGCCTGGGGGCCCTAGCCCTGTCCATAGTCTTTGTCTTTGTGGCCGGCCCCGAGCCCGCCCTCCTCCGGTCCCTCCTGATGTTTGGCCTCTCCACCCTGGCCCTTTTCACGGACCGGCCCCAGGACGGCCGGACTATCCTGGGCCTCTCCTTTGTCCTCCAGCTTGTCCTCGATCCCGAGGCCGCCCGCAGCCTCTCCTTCTGCCTCTCCTACCTCGCCCTGGGGGGCCTCGTCGTGCTCTCCCCCCGCTTCGAGTACCTCTTCCTGCCCGTCCTGCCGCCCTTCCTGGCCAAGGCCGGGGCCGCCTCCTTCGCGGCCTTCCTCGTCACCCTGCCCCTGGCGGGGTCGAGCTTCGGGATAGTCTATCCCGTGGGCCTCCTGGCTTCGGTGGCCACGGGCCCCCTGGTGGCGGCCTTTATCTGGTGGGGCCTTGGGGCCTCGATCCTCTGTCTTTTCCTCCCCGTCCTGGCCCCGGTCCTCAGCCTGCCCAGCCTCCTCCTCCACCGGGCCCTGGGCCAGGGGGTGGACTTCTTTGCCCGGGCCCCGGGCCTGGCCCTGGGGGGCCTGGGCCTCACCCTGGCCACCGCCTCCGTTGTCCTCATCCTTGGCTTCGTGTATGCTCTGCCCCATGCCCACCACGCCCGACTACGACGCTCCCACGGCCCTCAAGCTCCTCCTCGAGGCCGAGGGCCTGGCCATGTCCAAGCGCCTGGGGCAGAATTTCCTGGTGAACCGCAATGCCCGGGAGAGGATCCTGGCGGCGGCCCTGGGCCTGGCGGGCCTCTCCCCCCAGCCCCAGGCCGAGACCAGGATCTGGGAGATAGGCCCCGGCATAGGCTCGATGACCGAGCTGGCCCTGGAGGCGGGCTTCCAGGTGGCGGCCTTTGAGCTCGACCACGGCTTTGCCCGCCTCCTGTCCCGCATCTTTGGGGAAAGGCCCAACTTCCGCCTTGTGGAGGGGGACTTCCTCAAGACCTGGAGGGCCGAGCTCGCGGCCTCGGGGCCTCCGGCCCTGGTCTTTGGCAACTTGCCTTACAATGTGGCCAACGCCATTGTCGCGGTGATGATCGAGGGCTTTGCCGAGGCCGGCCTTCCCACCCCGCCCATGGCCTTTACGGTCCAGAAGGAGGCGGGGATACGCATGGCCGCCAAGCCCGGGTCCAAGGACTACTCGGCCTTCTCTGTCCTCTGCACCTCGGCCTGCAAGGTCACGCCGGCCTTTGACCTAGGGGCTTCCTCTTTCTGGCCGGCCCCCCGGGTGACTTCGACATTGGTGGTGATGAAGCCCAAGCCCAAGCCCATAGGCGGGGCGGACCGCAAGGCCTTTTCCACCTTCTGCCGCTCGGCCTTTGCCACCCGGCGCAAGACCCTCAAGAACAACCTCAAGGCCGCGGGCTGGCCAGAAGAGATCATCGAGCCCAGCCTGGTCGCCCTGGGCCACTCCCCCTCGATCCGGGCCGAGGTGCTTAAGC
>JAKPBN010000218.1 GCA_029778945.1 Spirochaetota bacterium | reverse complement strand
AGCTCCAGGAGTCCCTGGCCCGCTACAAGACCGCCAAGCCCGAGGAGCGCTACCAGGACCTGGTGGCCCGGCGCCCAGACCTCCTCCAGAGGATCCCCCAGTACCAGATCGCCTCCTACCTGGGGATCAAGCCCGAGTCCCTGTCCAGGATCCGCAGGAGGCTAGCGGGCTCAAAAAGCGGATTGGCTTGAATCCCGGCGCCCCGCCTCAGTAAGTTCTAGCTCCAGGGGCCTACGGGCCCCCGGGAGGCAGGGGCCATGAAAGCCAAGCATGATTCCGGTCAAAAAGTATCCACTGGGGGCGCGAAGGCCCTAGGCAAGGAAGAGGCCGAGGACTTCCTCGCCCTGCTCAAGGCCCGCTTTGCCGCCAATCCGGGCCGCCACAAGGGCCTTGAATGGGCCAAGGTGGAGGAGCGCCTCCGGAGCCGCCCGGGCAAGCTCTGGGCCCTCCAGGAGCTGGAGAGGACCGGGGGCGAGCCCGATGTGGTCGGCCTCGACAAGGCTGCGGGGGAATACCTTTTCTTTGACTGCTCTCCAGAGAGCCCCCAGGGCCGGAGGAGCCTCTGCTACGACCGGGCGGCCCTGGACTCGAGAAAGGAAAACAAGCCACAGACTTCGGTCCTCGATATGGCCGAGGCCATGGGCGCGGAGCTCCTCTCGGAGGCCCAGTACCGGGACCTCCAGGCCCTCGGTCCCTTTGACCAGAAGACCTCCAGCTGGATCAAGACCCCCGCGGACATCCGGAGCCTCGACGGGGCCCTCTTTGCGGACTACCGCTATGGCCACGTCTTTGTCTACCACAACGGGGCTTCGTCCTACTATGCGGCCCGAGGTTTCCGGGCCTGCCTGAAGGTCTAGGATACGGGCCCAAGTTTGCCTTGACTTGCTACTTCTTGACAGTACAATGCCTCTAGATTCGTAAATGGAGGCTACTGTTGAGAACCAAGACCCTCGCCCTTGTCTGTATCTTCCTCACCCTTGCCACCCTGGTGGCGACCGCGGCGCCCTTCAAGACCGCGGAATTCCTGGCCCTCGTGCCGAACGAAGGCAGGCTCATCCCCGCCACGGTCTGCCTACCCGAAGGCGCCCCCGGCCAGACCTTCCCGGCCGTGGTCATGCTCCACGGCACGGGCTCCCAGCGGGATGAGGCGGGCAACGGCTACAAGCTCCTCGCCCCCTACCTGGCCGAGCGGGGCATAGCCTCCATCCGCCTCGATTTCGCTGGCTCCGGGGACTCCAAGGCCGACTATGTCGAGTACACCTGGACCTCCGGCGCCTCGGACGCCGGGGCCTGCGCGGACTTTATCAAGCGCCTCAAGGCGGTCGACCCCGCCAGGATCGGCGTCATGGGCTGGAGCCAGGGAGGCTCGGTCGCCATCCTCGCCGCCGCCCGCAACCCGAGCTTCAAGGCCCTCCTCACCTGGGCCGGCGCCCTGGACATGTTCCCCTTCGTCAAGGACCAGTACCCCGAGGCCAAGGCCAAGGGCTATACCAAGATGACCTTCGAGTGGCGCGGCCCCCTCAACCTCTCCCTCGCCTGGTTCGAGGACGCCCGCACGATCTCCCTGGCCACGGAGCTCAGGAAGTTCAAGGGCCCGGTCCTCGCGATAGCCGGCACCGCTGACACCGTCGTGCCCCTCTCCGACCTGGACACCATCGTCGCCTCCGCTGGCGGCGCCGACAAGGCCAAGCTCCTCCTCAAGGGCGCCGACCACACCTTCAACATCTTCACCGGGGACATGAAGTCCTTCAACGAGCTCATGGACGCGACCACGTCCTGGTTCCAGAAAAAGCTCTAGGCCTTTAGCCTAGGCGCCGCGTTCCCCAGGCCGCGGCGCTTAGGCGACAGCCTCTTGGCCGCGAAGCCTCGTGCGGAACAGGAGTCCAAAGAGGAACCTGACCAGGGGCTGGATAAAGAAGAGCTGGGAAAAGAAGGCCAGGGGAAAGTTAAACGCCAGTTTCTGCATCCACTGGGCCAGGAATTCTCGCGTGATCCCGTCATAGAGGATTGTGGCGGCAAAGCTCATCATGGGGCACATGAGACCCACGGTGGCGCAGATTATCGCCGTCATGACTATAAAGGGCCTGTCCACCCGGGGATCCACAACCTTGAAGGCCAGCTTGAGGGAAAGTAGGCCCGCGATCAGGACCTCGAGGAGGAAGGCGATCGCGAACTCGATGCCCACCACCGACCGGGCGGCGGCAAAGACCCGGTTGGACATGCCCCCCATGGCTATGGCCAGGTTGTAGAACACAAAGACGTGGACGGTGATTCCAACGGACAAGAAGGCAAAGACCAATCTCTGGAAACGGGTTGTGGGCAAACTGTTACCATCCTTGTATGGGATCCGCGCAGCTCCCCGACCATTGCCGGGAAAATAAAAAAAGCGCAAATCCTTTACCTGGATTTACGCTTGTTGCTACGCGGCGACGGAAATCTAGCAGAAGGATTTTTCTTTGTCAATAAACAAAGAGGCCCTATACTAAAAGCAGGCGCCAATCTCGTGGAAGGAGGCCTTCCTTGGAAGGGATCAAGCTGGGCACCTGCTCCTGGAACTACCCCTCCTGGGTTCCCCTGGTCTACTCGCGCACGCGCAAGCGCGCCGCCGAATACCTTGGGGAGTACGCCGGCCATTTTGACACCGTGGAGACCGACTCCTGGTTCTACAAGATCCCTGGCCCACAGGAGGCCCGGGACTACCTGGCGGAGGTGCCGGCGACCTTCAGCTTTACCTGCAAGGTCTTTGAGGAGATCAGCCTCACCCACCGGCGGGCCTGGGGCCAGCCTAGCCCGGCCAGCCTCGAGGCCAATCCCAGCTTCCTCTCCGTCGAGCTTTTTAAGCGTTATGCGGACTCGATCCAGGAGATCCTGCCCAGGACCGAGGGGCTTATCCTCGAGTTTGAGTACCTCAACAAGGACAAGATGCCTTCCCTCACAGTCTTCCTGGACCGCCTGGACACCTTTGTCGAGGGCGTCGGCAAGGGCTATCCCCTGGCGATCGAGACCCGCAACAAGGCCTATCTCACGGATAAGTATTTCCGTTTCCTGGACGAGCGGGGCCTCATGCCCGTCTTTTCGGAAAAGCTCTACATGCCCCCGATCCACGAGGTCTACGGGGAGCACCGGGCCCTGGTGCGCCATGGAGCGATCCTGAGGCTCCTAGGCGGGGACCGGAAGGAGATCGAGGCCCGGACTGGGGGGGAGTGGAACCGCATCGTCGAGCCCAAGGAAGGCAAGGAAAAGATCGCCGACATGTCCATCGACTTGAAATACCGGGGCAATTCTGTGATCATAAGTGTCAACAACCATTACGAGGGCTCGGCCCCCATGACTATCGAGGTCCTGCGCAGGCTCCTCGAGGCCCGGGCTGGGACGGACGCGCAGACAGGAGGCATCCCTTGAGCAGGAGATTCTTGATGGCCTTGGCCCTTGCCCTGGGGACCCTCCTGGGGGCCACGGCCCAGGCCGGGCTCGCGGACTACGCTGGCGGCTATTCCGGCTCGGTCTACTCAGGCGGGGACTTCGCGGACATCACCACTGTCTTCAAGCTGAATAACGCCGGGGAGCTCTTTGGCTCCTATGAGTTCGTCGATGGGGAGGCCACCACAAGGGGCAGCCTCAACCAGGTCGAAGTCCTAGCCGAGCGGGTCCTCGCCTTCACCTGGACCGACCGCTATGGCCAGGGACGCCTCGTGGTGCTCTTCGCGGGCGACCTGTCCTCCTTCCTCGGCTACTATGGGGAGGCCCTCGACTCAGCCAGCGACATCTGGACAGGCCTGAGGGACGAAGATGAGTAATCCCCAGGACCAGGGAGGCGGGCAGAAGGCAAGGGGCCGGCGAGTGGAGCGCGGCTTTGAGAAAAGGCTCTGGGA
Source organism: Spirochaetota bacterium (assembly GCA_029778945.1). GTDB lineage: Bacteria > Spirochaetota > Spirochaetia > Treponematales > Rectinemataceae > JANYKC01. The sequence continues at coordinate 4,489 of JAKPBN010000218.1, read as the reverse complement.
CACCCGCTTTATCGTCCTCCTCCCCATCATCTTTTCCCTTGTCGGGGCCCTGGTGATGTTCATAATTGGCTCGGTGGATGTCGTCCGGGTGGTCATCGACTCGATAGCCTATGCGGCCGGAGCCACCGGGGACGGGGACCTCCACACCCGGGTGATCATCGAGATCATCGGGGCCGTCGACATCTACCTGATCGCCATCGTCCTTCTCATTTTCTCCTTTGGCCTCTACACCCTCTTCATCTCCCGGATCGACGAGGCCGAGGGCTCGGAGACCTCGGGCATCCTGGAGATCCATAGCCTGGACAGCCTCAAGGACAAGCTCTCCCAGGTGCTCATCATGGCCCTGGTGATCAAGTTCTTCCAGATGATCTTCTCGATGTACGAGTCCTTCACGAGCCCCCTGGACATGGTCTACCTGGCCCTCTCGATACTCGGCCTGGCCCTGGCCCTCTTTTTCCTCCACAAGACCAAGGGCCAGGCCAAGGCGGGTCCAAAAGGCAATCAGGAGTAAGCGATGAAAATCACCCGAGTCGAGGCCCTGCCCCTAGACCTGCGCATGAAGGAGCCCTTTGTCATCGCCAACGTGGTGATGGAGGCCATGCAGTTCGTGATGGTGAGGATCGAGACCGACGAGGGCATCGTTGGCTGGGGGGAAGCCATCCCCGCCTGGGAGGTCACCGGGGAGACCCGGCAGAGCGTGATGGCCTGCGTCAGGCTCTTTGTGGATGCCGGCCTCGTGGAATACTCCCTCCTCGGCAAAGAAATCGGCAGCCTCGAGGCCGTGCGCGCGGTGATGGACGTCCTCGAGCCCAAGGAGGACCTTCGCCTGGTCTACGGCAATCCCTCCGCGATAGCCGCCATCGAGCAGGCTATGCTCGACGCCCTGGCCAAGAAGCTCGGGCTCCCCCTTTACCGCATCCTGGGCGGAGAGAACCAGGGCATCGAGTTCACCAAGACGCTCTCCATCCATTCGGTGGAGGAGACGGTCGAGCGGGCCGCCGAGGGCATAGCCGAGGGCTTCCGGATCATGCGCCTCAAGGTGGGCCGGCCCGGCTCAGGCGGCCTCCCGGGCTACCAGCGGGACATAGGCGCCGTCCTCGAGGTCCGGCGCCTGATCGAGGGCCTCCACAAGGACGTCCTCCTCATAGCCGACGCGAACCAGGGCTTCCGCACCGTGGACAACGCGGTGGCCTTCTGCAAGGCCGTCGAGGGCAAGCTCGACTGGCTCGAGTCCCCCACCGTGGCCGGGGACCTCCATGCCTTTTCTAAAATCAAGGCCAAGACCGGGGTGCCCCTGATGGCCGACGAGGCTGTCCATGGCTATGACTCGGCCCGGACCCTCCTCGAGCTCGGAGGCATCGACTACATCAATGTCAAGCTCATGAAGACCGGGGGCGCCCTGCGGGCCATCGACCTCATCGACCTGGCGGCGGGCTATGGGGTCAAGTGCCAGATCGGCTCCATGATCGAATCGTCCTACGGGGCGGCGATGGGCATGGTGGCCGCCCTGGCCCGCCCCGGGGTGATCAGCACCGACCTCAACGCCTACGACCTTATCGAGGGCAACTACGCCCGGGGACCCGAGATCCGGGGCAAGCTTCTCTACCTCGGGGATGAGCCTGGCTGCGGGGCCAGCTTTGACCCCAGGCAGCTCGAGACTCTCATCCCAAAAATCTAGGATCCCCTTGCGCCCGGAAGGGCAAAGGATGAGACTTCAGGAATGCGCACAACAAGCACCATGGCCTGGATCCTTGCGGCTGCCTTGAGCATTCTTCCCTCGGCCCTCGGGGCCGAGGGCTTCGTGGACCTAGAGAGCGGGGTCGCCTTCACGGGCTATAACGATGTGCGGATCCCCAGCGAGACGGGGACGACCATATCCTTGAAGACCGACATAGCCTCGGCTCCAGCCTTTGCCCTCCGGGCTCGGGCAGGCTACACCTTGGGGGAGCGCCATACCTTTATGGTCCTCCTCGCCCCCTTGAGCGTCTATGGCTCCTCCACCCTCGATCGGCCCGTGAGCTACCAGGGCACAAGCTTCGCCCAGGGCTCCAAGGTCTCCTCCCTCTACCGCTTTGACTCCTTCCGCCTCACCTACCGCTATGCCTTTATTAAGAACGACGGACTCGTCCTGGCGGCAGGCGTCACCGGCAAGCTCAGGAGCGCCGACATAGCCCTCATGGACGCCACGGCCTATGCCCATCGCAGCGACCTAGGGGTCGTGCCCCTCCTCCACGGCATGGTCGAGTGGAGCTTCGCCCGGCCCTTCAGCCTCCTCGCCGAGGCCGATGCCCTGGTCACGCCCTTTGGCCGGGCCGAGGACGTCCTCCTGGCCCTCCAGTACCATCCTTCGGACCGGTCGACCTTTAGGCTGGGCTATCGGCTCCTGGAGGGGGGCTCTGACGGGGGTGGCAAGGTCTATACCTTTGCCCTCTTCCACTACATCACCGCGGGGCTGAAAGTCAGGCTCTAGGGCCGCAAGGCCGGCCCCCATGGCACAGGAGGGCCCCTCCTCGCCATACTGGAGCCATGCATGGATATCGCCGCGACAGCCTCGTATGGATGGCCTTCCTCCTCAATGGGTCCTTTGCCTTTTACCTGAACGGCCTGGGGCCCCTTACGCCCTTTCTCCGCTCCGAGCTGGGCCTGAGCTATACCCTGGGCAGCCTCCACTTCACCGCCTTTGCCCTGGGACTCCTCCTCGTGAGCCTCTTTGGCTACCGCCTGATCAGGCTTACCGGGGCCCGGCGGGCCCTCTGGGCGGGCGGCCTGGGCATGAGCGCCAGCATCATCATCCTGGTCCTGGGCCATAACCCCGTCCAGACTATCGGGGCCTGCCTCCTCCTGGGCCTCTTCTGCTCCCTGATCCTCTCCATCCTGCCTTCGGTCCTCTCCGAACATGCGGGGGAAGCCCGCTCGGCGGCCCTGACGGAGTACACCCTTTTTGCCTCGGTGATCTCCGCCGCGGCTCCCCTCGTGGTGGGCTTTGCGGCCGCCTCGAGCCTGGGCTGGCGCCTAGCCGTCGGCCTCACCGCCCTGGTGCCCTTTATCCTCTTTGCCCTCTTTGGCCGCATTCCCCTGCCCCAGGGCCTCGAGGACGAGGCCCAGAGGACCGAGGCCAGTAGCCCCCTCCCCCGCCGGTATTGGGCCTATTGGATCCTCATTGTCCTCTCGGTTTCCGCGGAGTTCTGCATCGTCTACTGGGGCTCGGAATACCTCACCGCCCGGCTTGGCATGTCCAAGGCCGACTCGGCCCAGGCGATCGCCTTTTTCCTTGGGGGCATGATCCTGGGCCGCCTCTTCTCGAGCCGCCTCGTGCGGCGCGTCCCCCTTTCCACCCTCATACCCGCCTCGGCCCTGGTCGCCCTGGCCGGCTTTGCCCTCTTCTGGCTCCCCGCGACAACCCTGCCCGTGCTCGCGGGCCTCCTCATCTCCGGCCTCGGCATAGCCAGCCTCTACCCCCTCCTCCTCTCCCTGGCTATCGGAGCCTCGGGGGGCCAGGAGGTAAAGGCCGGCTCGCGGGCAAGCATCGCCTCGGGCGTGGCTATCCTCCTCCTGCCCCTCCTCCTGGGGGGGCTTGCGGACCTCCTGGGCATAAGGCCCGCCTACCTCCTTGTGCCGGTCCTCCTTGCGGGAGTCCTCCTGGGCCTCCTTCGCCTCAATCGAAGCCGGGCCCGGCCCTAGAATTCCTCAAAGTCCGGGTCTTCGCTCACGGGCTTGATCTTGGTCGATCTGGCCTGGGGAGCCGGCTTGGGCGGGCTCGGCCGGGGCTGGGCTTCGGCGGCGACAAGCTGGGGCTTGAGAGCCTTAGGGGCCGTGGCTGCCTTGGGGGCCGGGGGAGCCTTGGAGGCGGCTTCCCCGCCTAGCTTAAAGTAGGCAACGGCGTCCTTGAGGGTCTGGGCCTGGCCCTCGAGCTCTTCCGCGGTCGCCGAGAGCTCCTCGGACATGGAGGCTGACTGCTGGACCACGGTATCGAGCTGGAGGAGGGCCTGGTTGATCTGGTCGGCCCCCTGGTTTTGCTCCCGGCTGGCGGCGGTGATCTCCTGGACAAGCTGGGCGGTCTTTTTGATGTCCGGCAGAAGGGCATCGATAATCCTGTTGGCCTCCTCCGCCGATCCTACCGTCCGCTGGGAAATGGCGTTGATCTCCCCGGCCGCGGTCTGGCTCCGCTCCGCCAGCTTGCGCACCTCCGAGGCCACCACGGCAAAGCCCTTCCCGGCCTCGCCGGCCCGGGCGGCCTCGATAGCCGCGTTGAGGGCCAGGAGGTTGGTCTGCCGGGCTATCTCCTCGATGATCAGGATCCGGGAGGCGATCTCCCGCACGGCCACCACGGCCTCTGAGACCTTGGTCCCGCCCTGCTCGGCGTCCCTGGAGACCTTCTGGGCGATCTGGTCGGTCTGGTGGGCGTTGTCCGTATTCTGCCGTATGTTGGAGGCCATCTCCTCCATGGAGCTGGAGACCTCCTCCATGGACGAGGCCTGCTCGGTGGCGC
>JAKPBN010000198.1 GCA_029778945.1 Spirochaetota bacterium | reverse complement strand
GTGCTCCGGGCCTTTCCCCTCCTTGTGCCCGCAAGCCGACCCCAGGTCCTCCTGGCCGACCTACCCGATCCCGGCCTCTCCCGCCCTGCCCGGGAAGCCAGGGCCAGAGGAGGCCTCGTCCTGGGAACCTGGCTTCTGGACCGGGGCTCGGAGCTCTACCTCGATCCAGGGCTCACCGGGGCCCGGCCCATCCTCACAGGCCTTCCTGCCCGGGCCGGAACAGGCCCTGGAAGGGATGTGGACCTCGTCCTCTCCCTGGGCCCCGAGGCCCTGGCCAATGAGGACCTTCCCCTGGTCTACGATGGCGTACTCCAGGCCAACCTCCCCCCAGCCTTCCTCACAAGCCTTCCCCTAGGCGGAAAAAGGCCGAGGCCAATCGACGGAGTGCTTTTCGCCGAGGATGCCTACGGCCTCCTGCCGGTCAATCCACCGGCCTCGGAATTTTTCCTGCCCCAGGCCGCGACGGACCTGCGCCTGGGGCCTCCAGAAAGGCGGCGCTGGCCCTGGGCGGTGTTGATGGCCCTTGGGGCGGCGGCCAAGCTCCTGGCCAACAAGGCATTCAAGGGAAAGTCCAGGCGGGCTTGAATCTCCCCCAGACCCTTGGGTACAACTTGAGGGATGGATTCCACCGACCCCAGCACCCGCCGCCTCGGGCCCCCAGGCTTCTACCGGGAAGCCCTGGCGATAGTCATTCCGGTCATGCTCCAGTCCCTCCTCACGGGTCTCGTGTCCCTGGTGGACAACTTTATGGTCTCGGGCCTCGGGGACGCGAAAATGGCCGGGGTCAATGTGGCCAACCAGCTCAACTTCATCTACATCGTCATCCTCAACACGGTATCCATGGCCGGGGGCATCTACCTTTCCCAGCACCGGGGCGCCGGGGACTTGGAGGGCATGGCCCAGGCCTTCCGCTTCAAGCTCCTAGTGGCCGTGGGCCTCTCCCTGGCCTACACGGCCGTCTGCCTCCTCTTCTCCGAGCCCCTGATCCGGGTGATGCTCGGGGGCAACCGGGAGGGTGAGGAGATCGTGGCCCAGGGGGCCCGCTTCATGCGGGCGGTCGCCCCGTCCTTTATCCCCATGGCCCTGGCCTCGGCCATGTCCACGTCCTTCAGGGACATCGGGGTGACCAAGGTCCCCCTCGTGGTCTCCTCGGGAGCCGCGGCCCTGAACACCATTCTCAATTGGATCTTTATCTACGGCCACCTGGGCATGCCCAGGATGGAGGTCGTGGGCTCGGCCCTGGCCACGGACATCGCCCGCCTCATCGAGATGGGGGCCTTTGCCTGGATGATCGCCCGCAGCCGCCCATCCTTTGCCTTCAGGCCCTCGAGGCTCCTGGCCGTGGACAGGGGCCTCTTCAAGGCCATCCTGCGGTCCTCCTCGATGATGCTCTTCTCCGAGACCGCCTGGGTCATCTCCGAGACTATCATCACCGCCCTCTACAACGGGCGGGGCGGGGCGGAGACCGTGGCCGGGATGGCCGCTGGCTGGACCATCGCCAACCTGATCTTCCTGATCTTCCCGGCTATCCACGCCGCCACGGGGGTCATCGTGGGCTCGACCCTGGGGGCGGGCCGCCTCGACGAGGCCCGCGTCAAGGCCAGATGGATCAGCACCGGGGCCATCTTCTTTGGCGTGGCGGCGGGCCTGGCCGCCGTAGCCTCGACCCTCGCCATCCCCTTGGTCTTCCTCAACCTGTCCCCGGCCGCCCGGGTGGTCACCCGGGGCCTTGTGATGGTGATCGCCCTCTACCTCCCGATCTGGGCCCTGCTCAACGCCCAGTTTGCGGTCTCCCGGGCGGGTGGGGACACGGCCATGGGAGTCTGGGTGGACGTGGGAGTCACCTACCTCGTCTTTATCCCCGCCGCCTTTGCCCTGGCCTTCCTCACCCCCCTTGGGCCCGTGGCCCTCTTTGGCCTGGCCAAGATCTCGGACATTCCCAAGGCCCTGGTGGCCCGCTGGTGGCTCCGGAAGGAGAGGTGGCTCAGGAACCTCGCGGGAGGCGGGCCGGAGGGCAGGCCGGCCTAGTCCCTGCTCCTGGCCTGGTCCCGGCCGCCCTTGAAGTGGGAGGCGATAAAGGAGAGCTTCAGGTCCCTGAGCCTCGTGGAGATGGACACCTTGTAGACGTGGGGATTGAGGAAGCGCAGGTAGGTCGAGTCAAAGGCCTCGAGCCTCTGCCGGAGGCCTCCGCGGATCTGGGCGAGATCCGGCGCGGTGCCGGCTATCGCGCCTCCCGCCATGACCCTGGAGAGGAGGGGCTCGACCCGAGCCGGCCGACGCCAGGTCTCCCGCCAGTCCCCCGAGGGATGGTGGAGGAGGAGGTCGGCCCCGGCCTGGGGGGCCTCTTCCTCGACAAGGCCCAGATAGTCCGCGAAGGGCCGGTCATCGGCGTCATAGAGGCGCCAGACCTGCTTGATTCCGGGATTGGTCGATGTCTCGGGATTGTCGCTGAACTTCATCGTAGGCGCGAGGCCCGAGCCCCCGGCGCCGCCAAGGCCGCTCCCCGCAGGCTCGACCGCTGCCAGCTTGTAGACGCCCGTAAAGGCCGCCTCGCTCCCCCCGGTGAC
>JAKPBN010000065.1 GCA_029778945.1 Spirochaetota bacterium | reverse complement strand
GCGCGATGCGGGTTATGCGATCCCCATCGATCCTGATATCCGTGGCCGAGGCGCCCAGCAAGGCGCCCTGGAGGAGGAGGCCCATGCCTAGGCCCCAAGCTCCACGATGCGCCGGACCAGGGCCGAGAATTCCGGCCTGCGCCTGGCGGAGATCTCCAGGACCTCATCCCCCGAGATGGGCTGGTCGAGGATGCCCGCCGCGAGGTTGGTGATGCAGGAGATGCCCAGGACCTTGAGGCCGCAGTGGACCGCGGCTATGACCTCGGGGACGGTGGACATTCCCACCGCGTTCGCGCCCAGGACGCGGGCCATGCGGATCTCCGCGGGGGTCTCAAAACTGGGCCCCGTAAACCAGGCGTAGACTCCCTGGCGGAGCTCCAGGCCCAGATCCTTCCCGGCCTGGCGGGCCAGGTCCGCAAGGCCGGGGTCATAGGCCTTGGTCATGTCAAAGAAGCGGCTGCCCAGGGCATCGTCGTTCGGGCCGATGAGGGGGTTCTGGCCCGTGAGGTTGATGTGGTCGGTGATGACCATAAAGTCCCCGGGCACAAAGCCAATATCGACCCCGCCGGCGGCGTTGGTGAGGAAGAGCCTCTCCACTCCCAGGGCCTTGAAGGTCCGGACGGGAAAGGCGATGCGCTCCATGGGGTGGCCTTCGTAATAGTGGAAGCGGCCCTGCATCACGAGGACCTTCTTCCCCGCTAGGCCGCCATAGACGAGGCGGCCCGCATGGCCCGGAGCCGTGGAGGCGGGGAAATGCGGGATCTCCCCATAGGGGATGATGACGGGATCCTCAATCTCCTCCGCGAGGCCTCCGAGGCCCGAGCCCAAAACGAGGGCCATGCGCGGGGCCGGCCCCGTCCTCTCTCGGATATAGTCCGCGGCCTCGACGATCATGCTTGCGCTCACAGGGTCCTCCCTCGAAAAGGCCTAGGCCGGATTAGCCCGGCCCGGGCCGGCCTAGGGCCAGTCCGGGCCGGGCCTGCGCTAGCCTTACTTCTTGATCCCGAGCTCGGCCAGGGGCGCGGGGACCTTGACCTTGCCAGAGGCGATGTCGGCCTTGGCCTTGTCCACCGCGGTCTTGACCTCGGCGGCGACGATGGCGTCATGCTGGTGGAAGGGGGCGATGTCGATGGCGCCCTCGGCCAGGCCAAAGACGCGGTTGACCCCGCCCTTGAGCTTGCCGGCGGCCAGGTCCTTGATGGTCACGTAGGCCGACATTCCCGTGCCCTTGAGGGCGGAGGTGAGGACGTAGTCCGGGGCGGCGGAGTTCTGGTCCACGTCGGCGCCGAGGGCAAAGAACTTGCGCTCCCGGGCGGCGTCGATCACGCCCATGCCCGTGAGGCCGGCGATCTGGAGGACGATGTCCGCGCCCTGGTCGGCGAGGGCCAGGGCGGCCTCCTTGCCCTTGGCGCGGTCGCCAAAGCTGCCCACCGTGATGTAGCGCACATCGACCGTCGGGTTGACCGACCTAGCCCCGGCGATATAGCCCGCGAGGTAGCGCTCGACCGGGGGGATGCCCATCCCGAGGACGGCGCCGATCACGTTCTTGTCGTTGAGGAGGGGGGACTTGGAGGCGTACTTCTTGGTCATGTAGCCCGCTACTATGCCGGCGAGGTAGCCGGCCTCCTGCTCCTTGTAGGAGATTCCAATCAGATTGGCAGGGATGGCCCCGTCGTAGCTGTGGTCGATCCCGGCGTAGAAGGTCTTGGGATTGGCCTTGGCGGCCTCCTGGATCTGCTCGACCATGAGGAAGCCCACCCCGAAGACGAGCTTGGCCCCGTCCTCGGCGAGGCCCGAGAGGTTGGGGATATAGTCGGTCATGGCGTGGGCCTCAAGGACCTTGACCGTGGCCAGGCCATCCTTCTGGGCCTTCTGGAGGCCGGCCCAGACTCCGTCGTTGAAGGAGCCGTCCCCGAGACCATTGGCGTCGGTGGTCATGGCCACGTAGGGCTTGGACTGGGCGCCGAGGCCCAGGGTAAACACGAGAGCGAGGGCAAGGACTGCGATGACAATGCGCTTCATGGGCAAGTTCCTCCAGGAAAAGGTCTTGGGGCGCCCACCAGGGGGCGCCTATCTCGTCCCGGCCGGCCTGGGGCCGGCGGGGGGATGAACAGCGCTAGGCCCAGGCTAGTCTCCCCCACCCTCCACGCGAAAATCCTTGCCCACCGCGGCGGGGGGCCTGGACTTGCGGACAAAGCCCGCCACCGCGACAAGGGTGGCCACATAGGGGAAGACGAGGAATATCTCCGAGGGGAGGTGGACGAGGCCGAGGCTCTGGAGCCTGAGCTGGAGGGCATCCACCAGGCCAAAGAAGAGGGAGGCCGCAAAGACCCCACCGGGCCGCCAGCCTCCGGCTATGTTGGCCGCGAGGGCTATAAAGCCCCGGCCATCGGTCATGCCCTCGGTGAAGGAATTGGAATTCTCGATCGAGAGAAAGGCCCCCGCAAGTCCGCAGAGGACGCCTCCGGCCACGATCGCCGTGTAGCGTACCCGGACTACGGAGCGGCCCAGGGTCTCCAGGGCCATGGGATGCTCCCCCGAGGCCTCTATGGAGAG
>JAKPBN010000189.1 GCA_029778945.1 Spirochaetota bacterium | reverse complement strand
GTAGTGGAGTTCGAGGCCTGCAGGCCTAGTCGGCCATCCAGCCTGGAGACTAGACCGGGATCCGCAGGGTAAACCTGACTCCAATGGCGCGCCCGACCTCGTAAGACCCGTCAAGCTGGGCGACCAGGCCGGCTATGAGCTGAAGTCCAAAGCCGCCAGGCTTCTCCAAGGCTGGATCCTCGGGAAGGCCCCGGCCATTGTCGCGGTAGACCAGGATGAGGTCGGAGCCCGAGAGCCTGCCCTCAAGCTCTATGCGGGGGGCCGGACAATCCTCGAAGGCGTGCTTGAGGGAATTCGTCAGGAGCTCGTTGAGGACAATGCCCAGGGGGGCCAGGCGGGCGGCGCCCATGGTGACCGCCTCCACCTCGACCCTCAGGGCCACCGAAGCCCTGCGCCCAAAGAGCTCCAAGGCCTGCTCCAGCAAGCCCCTCAGGTACTCGCCCACATCGCTTGTCCCGGTGTCCTCCGAGCGGTAGAGCTTGTCGTAGAGGACGCCCATCGACTGGAGCTTGGCCATGGCATCAAGGAGGATCGCCCCCGCTGGGCTATCGGCATGGGCCTGGCGCTGGAAGGCGAGGAGGCCGATGATCGAGGCCATGTTGTTCTTGATCCGGTGATGGGCCTCCCTCAGGATCAGGTCCTTTTCCCGGAGGAGGGCGGTGATCCTCCGGCTGGCCTCGACCCGCTCGGTGATGTCCCGGGCCGCGCTGATGACCACATCGACGCCATTGAGGCGGGAGGTCGAGAAGGTGATCTCCACCGGGAAGACGGTTCCGTCCTTTTTGCGGTGCTGGCGCAGGGGCACGAGGCTTTGGGGGTCCCTGGTGGTCTCCACGGTCAACTCCGGCTCGGCGGAGATGACCGTGTTGGGCAGGCCTAGGAGCTCCTCCCTCGAGTAGCCGTACATCCTCAGGGCCGACTCGTTGCAGTCGAGGATTATGCCCGTGGCCCGCTCGACGAGCAAAAGGGCGTCTGACTCCGCGCGGAAGAGGTCCCGGTATTTGGCCTCGCTCTCCATGAGCCTTTCCCGGAGCTCCACCATCTCGGTGATGTCCCGGTCGATGCCGATGATCAGCTCGCCCTTGCTGCCCGAGAAAAGCCGGGCACTCACGTCCACATGGAAGAAGGAGCCGTCCTTCCGCCTCCGCCGGATCGTGAAATGCCCGGAGCCTGCGGCGATGATCGCGGCCTTGTGGTCCAAGATCGCCGGCAAGGTCTCGGGGTCATTCAGCTCGGCGATATTGCGGCCCAGGAGCTCCTCCCGCGAGTAGCCGAGCTGGCGGGGGGCGGAAGGGTTGACATAGACGATCCTCCCCTCCAGGTCGACCACCACGATCGCGTCGCCGATCTCGTCGAGGAGGCCGGATTTCCAGTCCAGCTCGGCCTTGAGGGAGCGCTCGGCGGCCAGGCGCTGCAGGAGGACGATGATAAAGGCCAGGGACAGGACGAGGACAAGGCCTATGGCCAGGGCCAGGAAGCGGATCTGCCTGGCCTCGACCTGCTCCTCGGTCTCGTAGACGATGCTCTTGGGACGCCAGCGGTCGATGATCGCCTGGTAGCTCCCGTCTTTTCTCATCCGCTCAAGGCCGGCGTTGATGCCGTCCAGGAGGGCCCGGTCCCCCTTCTTGACCGCTATGGCCGACTGGCTCACCGCGACGGGCTCACCCACAATCTCGATGCCCCTGAGCCGGTTGGCCGCAAGGATGTATTGGCCGACCCACTGGTCGGCCACAAGGGCCTCGATCTCCCCGGCCTGGAGCTGGTGAAAGCCATCGAGGATGGTGGATACCCGCACGAGGGCGATGAGGGGCTTGGCCATGAGGGCGAGCTCCGGATAGCTCCAGGGCTCGACTCCCACCCGGAGTCCCTGGAGATCCCCGGCCGACTGTATCCCCTCGGTTCCTTGGCGGACAAATATGGAAAACCGGGAGTCCAGGAAGGGTCCGGAAAAGTCATAGACAAGCAGCCTTGATTCGGTCGGGTTGATCTGGACCAGGGCGTCGACCCTGCCCTCGGCCAGGTCCTTTTGGGCCTCGGCCCAGTTCGCGGGCCGGATATCGACGGGCCGACCCATCTCCTCGGAGAGTCTCTTTACCAGGTCGACCGCGACTCCCTTGGCCTTGCCGTCCTGGAGGTAGACCATGGGCGGGAGGGCCTGGTTCCCAAGGAAGACCAAGGACCTCGGGCCCTCCTCCGGGGCCTGGGCCGGAGCCTGCGAGGAAAGGAGGGCCATGAGAAGCAATGGAGGCGCGAGCCGAAGACCCATCAGGCAAGCTTAGTCCCTTATCGCGCAGGGGGCAATAATGCGATTGACCTTTTCCCAGGATATTCTAGACTTGGATGATGCCCGGATCGGCGGGCCCACACCAAGGTCAGTCCATGAGGTTTCCATGCCCGAAGCGAACACCAAGACGATCCTCCTCGTGGAGGATGAGGTCCTCATCTCCATGGCCGAGAGGAAGTCCCTCGAGGGCTATGGCTACAAGGTGCTCGAGGCCTCCTCCGGGGAGGCCGCCCTGGACCTCCTGGCCGGAGGGGCAAAGGTCGACCTCGTGCTGATGGACATAGACCTGGGCCGGGGAATCGACGGGACGGAAACCGCGGAGCGGATCCTGGAGGGCCATGAGCTCCCCATAGTCTTCCTGTCCAGCCACATCGAGCGGGAGATCGTGGAAAAGACCGAGGGCATCAGCTCCTATGGCTATGTGGTCAAGAATTCCTCGATCACCGTCCTCGACGCCTCGATCAAGATGTCCTTCAAGCTCTTCGAGGCCAACCAGAAGATCCGGGCCGATTCCCGGGCCATCCGGGAAAAGCACCAGCTCCTTGAGAATGTCCTGGAGCACTTCCCGGGCTCGGTCTTCTGGAAGGACAGGAACTCGGTCTACCTGGGCTGCAACACCGCCGAGGCCCGGGCCTCCGGGGCGGCGAGCCCCTCCGAGGTGATCGGCAAGACCGATCGGGAGCTTGGCTGGAAGGACCACGACGCCGAGTTCTACCGCTCCACGGACCGCCAGGTGATGGAGAGCGGCAAGCCCCTCTTGCACCATGAGTATTCCTACCACGAGGGCGGCAAGCTTGTCTGGGTCGATGCCTGCAAGCTGCCCCTGATGGACGGCAACGGCCAGCTCGCCGGAGTCTTTGGGGTAGCCGTCGACATCACAGACCGGAAAAAGACGGAAGAGGAGCTCCATGAGAGCGCCGAAAGGATCGGCCTCCTCCTCGACTCCACCGCCGAGGGGATCTACGGCCTAGATATGGAGGGCAACTGCACCTACTGCAACAGGTCCTGCCTGAACCTCCTTGGCTACCGGGACAGCGAGGAGCTAATCGGAAAGAACATGCACTGGCAGATCCATGGGCGCCACGCGGATGGATCCCACTTTCCCGTGGAGGACTGCCGCATCTTCCAGGCCTTCAGCCAGGGCGTCGGGGCCCATGTGGACAACGAGGTGTTCTGGAGGGCCGATGGCTCATCCTTCTCCGCCGAATACTGGTCCTACCCCCAATTCAGGGAGGGCAAGGCCGTGGGGGCCGTGGTCACCTTCATGGACATCACGGGGCGCAAGGCGATGGAGGATGCCCTGGCCGCGAAGAGCGCCGAGCTCGACCGCTACTTCACCACGGCCCTGGACCTCCTGTGCATCGCCAGCACGGAGGGAAGGTTCCTCCGGGTCAACCAGGAGTGGGAAAAGGTCCTCGGCTACACCCTGCCCGAGCTCATGGGTGCCTCCTTCCTCGACCTCGTCCATCCGGACGACCTGGCCGCGACCCTCGAGGCCCTATCGGTCCTGGAAAGCCAGCGCGAGGTCCTGAGCTTTGAGAACCGCTACCGCCGCAAGGACGGGAGCTACCGCTGGATCGAGTGGAGGTCCCGGCCCGAGGGGGACAGGATCTACGCCGCCGCCCGGGATGTGACGGACCGCAAGCTGGCCGAGGAGGAGGTGGCCGCCCTCCTCAGGGAAAAGGAGATAGTCCTGCGGGAAGTCCATCACCGCATCAAGAATAACATGAACACGATCGTGAGCCTCCTCTCCCTCCAGGCCATGTCCATGAAGGATGCGGCGGCCAGGGAGGCCCTGGAGGACGCAAGCCGGCGGGTCCGGAGCATGAAGGTCCTCTATGAGAGGATCTACCAGTCCCCGATCTTCGGCTCCATGTCCATCCGGGACTACCTTGGCTCCCTCGCGGAGGGCATCATCGCGGACTTCCCCAACCGGGGGATCGTGGCCCTGTCCATGGAGGTGGAGGATTTTCCCCTGGAGTCGCGGATCCTCCTCCCCCTGGGCATCATGGTCAACGAGCTCTTGACCAATGCGATGAAGTACGCCTTCCTGGGGCGGTCCACGGGCCGGATCTTGGTCACCGCCTCCCTGGAGGGGACCCAGGTCAGGCTGGGCATCGAGGACGACGGGGTGGGCATTCCCGAGGGGGTCGACTTTGGGGCCAGCGGAGGCTTTGGCCTCATGCTTGTGAGGGAGCTGACCAGGCAGCTCCAGGGGACTATCAGGCTCGAGCGGGGCCAGGGCACAAAGGTGGAGCTTGTCTTTGGGGCCTAGGGGCCTTTAGGACTGCCTTCCCTTGACTCAGGTCCATCCTGGGGCGGATACTTGGCCCGTGGCAGAATCGGGCGCAAAGACGGCTATCCTCCTCGTCGAAGACCAGGCGATCATAGCCATGGCCGAGGCCCGGTCCCTGGAGCGCAATGGCTATCAGGTCCGTGTGGCCAACAGTGGGGAAGCCGCCGTGGCCCTCGTGGAGACCGGGGCAAGGGTGGATCTCGTCCTCATGGACATCGACCTGGGGGCCGGGATGGACGGGACCGAGGCGGCGCGGCGGATCCTGTCCCAGAGGGACCTGCCCCTGGTCTTCCTCTCCGCCCACACGGAGCCCCAGGTTGTGGAGAAGACCGAGGGCATCACCTCCTATGGCTATATCGTCAAGAACTCCGGGGAGACCGTCCTCCTGGCCTCGATCCGGATGGCCTTCCGCCTCTTCGAGGCCCGCCAGAGGCTCCGGGACCAGGAGTCCCACTATCATTCCCTCTTTGAGAATTTCTTCGGCCCCGTCTGGATCGAGGATTTCTCCGGCCTCAAGGCCGAGCTCACCCGGGTGGCCAGGCTGCCCGGCCAGGACCTGCGGGCCTGGGTCGACGAGTATCCCTCCAGGATCTTCGAGCTGGCCGACCTGATCAGGGTCCTCGACCTCAACCGGGCGGCCCTGGCCGTCCTGGGCCTGGCCTCCCGGGAGGAGGCCCCCGCGACCCTGCGGCCCTTCATGGGCCCCGAGGCCAGGCTCTTCTTAACGGACGAGTTGTGCGCCATAGCCCAGGGCAAGACCAGCTTTGAGTGCGTGGTCCCGGTGCCCAGGGCCGGGGGCGGGATGGATCACTTCTTCCTCCACCTGAACGCCGTGAAGGGCCATGAGGCCGACATGTCCCGGGTCCAGGTCCTCCTTGTGGACATCAAGGAAGACATCACCCGGCGCAAGGGGCTGGAGGCGGCCCTGCCCCCTGCCTAGGGCTTCCCGGGGCGGGTCTTGATGAAGGTCCCCGCCTCGAGCTCCTCGAAGGCCGTCTCGAGCTCGGCCCGGGTGTTCATCACGATGGGTCCG
>JAKPBN010000188.1 GCA_029778945.1 Spirochaetota bacterium | reverse complement strand
GCCGTGAAGATGATGGCCAGGGGGTTGTTGCCCGCGAGGAGGGCGATGGAGATACCATTCCAGCCATAGCCTGCGTTGAGGGTCTGGACCATCCTGTGGTCGAGGCCCAGGCCGTGGACAACCCCCGAGAGGGCGGCCAGGGCTCCGGAGCTGAGGAGTCCCAAGGTGGAGATCCAGGCCACGGAGATGCCCTGGGTCCTGGCGGCGATGGGATTGTGTCCCACGGCCCTGAGCTTGAAGCCCAGGTCGGTCCGGGTGAGGAGGAGGGAGACGAGGACGGCCACGACGATGGCCACAAGAATGCCTATGTGGAGGCGGTAGTTGGCCCCGGAGAGGAAGTCCTTGAAGAGGGGGAGAAAGTAGGCTTCCTTGATGGGGTCTGTCGTATAGGGATGGCTTGTGAGGGCCGGATCCCCGCCGTTGGCCCGGATAAACATGGGGGAGAGGGTCCTGATCGCGTAGGCGAACATCATGGTGGTGACCACCTCGTGGGCCCCGGTCTTGACCTTGAGGAAGGCGGGGATGGCGTTCATGCCGGCCCCGGCCACCATGGCCGCGAGGAAGATGAGGGGGATGCCCAGGGCGGCCGGAAGGGAAAGCCTTTGGCCAAGCCAGGTGGCGACCATGACGCCCATGAAATACTGGCCCTCGGCCCCGATGTTAAAGAGGCCGGCCT
This sequence comes from Spirochaetota bacterium, assembly GCA_029778945.1. Taxonomy (GTDB): domain Bacteria; phylum Spirochaetota; class Spirochaetia; order Treponematales; family Rectinemataceae; genus JANYKC01. Next base: position 2,807 of record JAKPBN010000188.1, on the reverse strand, counting down.
TGAAGGCAAGGGCTATGGCCAGGCCCGTGAATATGAGAGGAGTCGCGTTGAGGACCGAGATGTGCCAATTGCGCACAAGGCCCCCATAGAATAGCGCCCCATAGGAAGCCAGGGGATCGTAGCCCGTGGCCAGCATCACGATTCCCCCCAGGACAAAGGCCGAGCCGATCCCCAGGAAGGGGATAAGGGCAGCCCGAGCCAGGGCCCGCAGGTCCAGGGCCTGGTGGTCCAGGATCCTGCCCAGGCCGTAGAGAAGGATAGCCCCAAGGAGGAGGAGGCCCCCCCAGAAATAGGAGGCCAGGTAGAGGACGAGGCCACAGGCCCCGGCGGCAAAGGCCAGGATCGTGAGGGCCCTTCCATAGGCTAGCTTGCTCATGCCTTGCTCCCCCGGATCATGTACTCCCCGATTTCATGGGGCCTCGTGGCCGAGGCCCCGGCCTCAAAGACAGTCCGGCCCCCATGGAGGACGATGATGCGGTCCGAGAGGGCAAAGATCTCATCGAGCTCCATCGAGACCAGGATAATGGCGGTGCCCCTTTCCCGGAGCTCGAGGATGCGCCGGTACACATACTCAATGGCTCCCACGTCGAGGCCCCGGGTGGGCTGGGAGATGAGGAGGAAGGAGGGCTGGCGGGAGAATTCCCGGGCTAGGATCACCTTCTGCTGGTTCCCTCCGGAGAGGGTAGACACCGGGGACTCGGGGCCTGCGGCCCGGATGTCGTAGACGCCCATGAGGTCCAGGGCCGCCCGGCGCATGGCCTGAAAGTCGAGGAGGCCGGCCCTCGACCAGGGCCTGCGGTCGCTCCTGCCCAGGGCCAGGTTTTCCTCGACCGTAAAGGGCAGGACAAGGCCGGAGCCTCGGCGGTCCTGGGGCACATAGCCCATGCCCGCCTCCATCCTGCGCCGGGGTGACCAGGTGGCCACGTCCTGGCCCTGGAAGAGGATCCTGCCTGAGTCCAGGGAAAGGAGGCCCGCGATCGCCTCGCAAAGCTCCTTCTGGCCATTGCCCTCGACCCCGGCTACACCCAGGATCTCGCCGGCGCCCACGGAAAGGCTAGCCCCCTTGAGGGCCTGCATGCCCCGGCTGCCCCGGGCCACGAGGGCCTCCAGGGCCAGGACCGGGCCAGGGGCCGAAGCCCCGGGGCCGGCCCCAGGGGCGGGGGCAGGCTTTTCGACCTCCAGGATCACGTCCCGGCCCACCATGAGCTTGGCCAGCTCCGAGGCCGTGGCCGAGGCGGTGCGCAGCTCCCCGGTCACCTCGCCCTTCCGCAGTATATAGACCCGCTCCGAGAGGCTCTTCACCTCCTCAAGCTTGTGGGTAATTATGATGATCGAGGTGCCCGAGGCCGCAAGGCCCCGGAGGACGGAGAACAGCTCCTCCACCTCCCCTGGAGTGAGGACGGCCGTGGGCTCGTCCAGGATGAGGACCCGGGCGTTCCGGTAGAGGGCCTTGAGGATCTCGACCCTCTGCTGGAGACCCACGGAGAGATCCTCGACCCGGGCATCGGGGTCGACGAGGAGGCCATGGCGGCGGGAGAGCTCGGCGACCCGGGCCCGGGCCTTCCGATACCGGATATGGCCCAGGCTTGTGGGCTCGTCCCCGAGGATGACGTTCTGGGTGACGCTGAGGGTGGGCACGAGCATAAAGTGCTGGTGGACCATTCCGAGGCCTTGGGCTATGGCCTCCCGAGGAGAGGAAAAGGCCACCTTCCGGCCATCCAGGAAGATCTCCCCGGAGCTCGGCTGGTAGAGGCCGAAGAGCACATTCATCAAGGTGGACTTGCCGGCGCCGTTCTCGCCCAGGAGGGCTATGATCTCGCCCTTCGCAAGCTGGATGGATATGTCCTTGTTGGCCACGACCCGAGAGAAGACCTTGGTGATCTTCCGAGTCTCGAGGACAGGAGGGGGGGAGCTGGGCATCGCTATTGGATCTCCCTTCGCCGACGGGGTGCTCCTGAGCCTAGCAATCCTGCCCTCCCCTGTCAATGAAAATTGGCTTTCCCCCCGCCAGGCTTTGCCTGAACCTTTGTGCAGGCCCCAGGCCTAGGCCCGCTCGGCGAGGTCCTCCCAGCGCCGGGTCCTGGCCTCGATCAGGGCGGCAAGCTCGGCATAGCGCCTCGTCCGGGCCTCGAGCTCAGGCCCGCCGGCGGACGTCGAGAAATGGGCTTCCAGGTCCCGCCTCTCGGACTCGAGGGTATCGATCTCGTCGAGGAGGCCGTCGAACTCCTTGCGCTCGGCCCAGCTGAGTTTCTTGCCGGCCAAGGAGGCCGCGGCCCCGGTCCCCGAGCCCTGGTTGGCCCGGGCTTCCCGCAGGGCCTTAAGCTCGAGCTCGGCGGCTAGGCGGGCTTCCTCGGCCTCGGCCGCCTGGTCCTCCCGCCATTCGGAATAGCTGCCCGGATATTCCTTGAGCCCGCCCTTGCCATCGAAGACAAGGAGGAAGGCCGCCACTCGGTCGAGAAAGGCCCGGTCGTGGGAAACCACGGCCACACAGCCCTGAAAAGCCTCGAGAAAATCCTCGAGGAGCTCGATTGTCTCGATATCAAGGTCATTGGTGGGCTCATCGAGGAGGAGGAAATTCGGCGACTCCGCGAGGAGGCGGACGAGCTCGAGGCGCCGCCTCTCCCCGCCGGAGAGCCGGGATATGCGCAGGGATTGCATGGTCCGGGGAAAGAGAAAGCGCTCGAGCAGGAGCTCCGCCGAAAGCGTTGTCCCGTCCTTGAGGCGTAGGACCTCGGCCTTTTCCTGGACACTCTCGAGGACGCTGGCATCCTGGCGCAGGCTCGTGGAGCCCTGGTCGAAATAGGACA
>JAKPBN010000158.1 GCA_029778945.1 Spirochaetota bacterium | reverse complement strand
GAGGGCCTTGAGGCCCTCTTTAGGGAAAACAAGGGCAGGATCGCCTGCCTCTTCCTCACCCCCTACCACCACCCGACCTTTGCCCCCCAGGAGGAGCCCGACCCCAGGCTGTACGAGACGGCCCGCCGCCTCTGCGACAGCGAGGGCGCCCTCCTCGTGATGGACGACATCAGGGCGAACTTCCGCCTCCACGAGGCGGGCTCCCATGCCCGCTTTGGGGCCAAGCCCGACCTCTGGTGCATGGGCAAGGCCCTGGCCAACGGCTATCCCATCTCGGTCCTGATGGGGACCGAGGAGCTTAGGGCCGTGGCCTCCTCGTTCTTTATCACCGGGACCTACTGGATGTCCGCAGGCCCCATGGCGGCGGCCCTGGCCAGCCTGGACGAGATGGAGAGGCTGGGCGGAGTGGCTAGGCTCGAGGCTTTGGGCGGGGCCTTCAAGGAAGGCATCGAGGCCGCGGGGCGCAAGTCGGGCTTTGGCGCCCGGGTCACGGGGCCTGCGGGCATACCCTTTATCACCTTCGACGAGGATCCCGACCTCTGGCTCAACCAGCGCTTTGGCTCGGCCATGGCCAGGCGGGGGGTCTTTATCCATCCCCACCACAACGGCTTTATCTCCCTGGCCCACAGCGAGCAGGATATTGCCCTCACCGTCGAGAGGGCGGAAGCGGCCTTTGCCGCGATGGCTGCGGGCCGGGAGTAGGCCCGAGGCCGGCGGGCAGCCTCGGCGGGCGGTCAATTCCTCGGCTGGCCGGCCCTCGGCCCCTTACGAGAGGAGGCGGAGGACCTGGGCCAGGCCTATCCCGAGGTAATTGCCCAGGGCATAGCCCATGATGCCCGCGGTGATGCCCGGCACGAGGAGGCGCTTGTTGCCCAGGGCCACGCAGGTAAGGCCCACGAAGGGCGCCGAGTTGATCGTGGCCGTGGAGACGACGAGAAAGGTGTCCACATCGACCTTGAAGACGGCGCAGAGGACAGCGTGGAGGGCGAAAGAGCCAAAGAGGACGACCGCCACGTAGACAAAGTAGACCGGGGCCGAGCCGATGAGCTTACCTATGTCGCCCATCGCGCCGACGGCCAGGCAGAAGATATAGAGGACGTATTCCCCCGCGGCGTAGGTACCTTGGGTGGACCGGACGCGCTTGAGGAAGGACGCGCCCAGGGCCAGGCTCGTGATGGCCAGGATGGCCACCATGGTCTGCCAGGTCGCGCCCACGAGGAGGGAAAGGCCTAGGACCAGGGCCACGATCCCGAGGTCGAGGAGGAGGGCGAGGCCTAAGGGGCCCCTTCTGCCCTTCCTGAAGAGGGAGGAGAAGGCCGTCTCCTCGACGGCCTGGGTGGCCGCGGAGCTGGGCGCTCCGGCCTCCCCATCGGCCTCGCTCCTAGTCCCCATCGGGCTTGCCGTGCCGGCGGCCGAGTCCTTGAAGGCCGGGAGGAAGAGGCTAAAGCAGCGCCGGGCGACAGTCAGCACAAAGAGGAAATAGAGGGCCGAGAGGACCATGTCCGAGGTGTGGACCGCGAGGTAGCTCGTCATGTCCGTGCCCAGGGCGGTCTTGATGGCGGCCATGTTGGGGGTACCCCCGGTGTAGACCCCCACGAGGAGGCCCGCGATGCTTCCGGAGTCGGATATCCGGGACTTGAAGGCGAGGTGGGCCAGGGCGGACACGAGCATCACCGCCACGCAGGCAAGGCCAAAGGCGAGG
>JAKPBN010000146.1 GCA_029778945.1 Spirochaetota bacterium | reverse complement strand
TGCGCCAAGGCCAAGGCCTTTGGCTATGACGGTCTCGAGATAGCCTGCTGGGGCGACCACATGGATGTCTCCCGGGCCGTGTCCGACCCCGCCTATGTTGAAGGCCGCAAGCGCATCCTGGCCAAGCACGGCCTCGAGGTCCACGCCCTGGCCGCCCACCTCTCGGGCCAGTGCGTAGGCGACCCCTGGGACCCCCGCCTGGATGGCTTTGCGCCCCCTGCGGTCAAGGGCAAGCCCGAGGAGATAGTCGCCTGGGCCACCGAGGAGATGAAGCGGACCGCCAAGGCCGCCCGCCTCATGGGCGCCAAGGTCGTGACCTGCTTTATGGGCTCCCCGGTCTGGCGCTATTGGTACTCCTTCCCCCAGACCACGGAGGAGATGGTCGAGGAGGCCTTCGCCCTGATCGTCAAGCGCTGGTCCCCGATCTTCGATGTCTTCGATGCCGAGGGGGTGCGCTTTGCCCTCGAGGTCCATCCCACGGAGATAGCCTTTGACTATTACAGCGCCCAGCGACTCCTCGAGGCCTTCAAGGGCCGCAAGACCCTGGGCTTTAACTTCGACCCCTCCCACCTCCTCTGGCAGGGCATGGTTCCCGACCTCTTTGTCCGGGACTTTCCGGACCGGATCTACCACGTCCACCTCAAGGACGTGGCGGTCACCCTGGATGGCCGGGCGGGCCTCCTTGGCTCCCACCTGGCCTTTGGCGACATCAGGCGGGGCTGGAATTTCCGCTCCCTTGGCCGGGGCGACGTGGACTTCGAGGCCATCATCCGGGCCCTCAACTCCATAGGCTATTCGGGCCCCCTCTCGGTGGAATGGGAGGACGCGGGGATGGACCGGGAGCACGGGGCCCGGGAGGCCCTAGCCTTTGCCCGGGACCTGGACTTTCCGACCTCGGACCGCGCCTTTGACGCGGCGATGAAAAAGTGAGGGCATGATGGCTGACGCTGTGGTCAGGGTAGAGAAGATCTGGAAGGACTTCGGGGGCGTCCCGGTCCTAAAAGACGTGGGCCTCGAGCTCCACCGGGGGGAGATCCTCGGCATAATAGGCGAGAACGGAGCGGGCAAGTCCACCCTGATGAAGATCATGGCCGGCATCTACCAGCCCAGCTCGGGCAGGGTGGTCGTCGAGGGCAAGGCGGAGAGGATAGACAATCCCCTCGTGGCCCGCCGCCTCGGCATCAGTCTCGTGCCCCAGGAATTCAACCTCATCCGCGACCTGCCGGTCTACTCGAACATCTTCCTCGGGGCCGAGCTCCAGAAGCCCACGGGCCTCCTCGACAAGGCGGCGATGCGGAAGCGGAGCGAGGAGCTTCTGGCCTCGCTCAACGTGACGATCGACCCCGAGTCCAGGATCGAGAGCCTCTCGGCGGCCCAGAAGCAGATGGTCGAGATCTCCAAGGCCCTGGCCTTCTCGTCCAAGGTCCTCATCATGGACGAGCCCACGACGATGCTCACCAAGCACGAGATCGGCATCCTCTTTGCCCTGGTGCGCAAGCTCAGGGACGAGGGCATGACCATCGTCTACATCTCCCACAAGCTCCGGGAGGTCAAGGACCTCTGCGACCGGGTCGTGGTCCTCCGGGACGGAGAGCTCGTCCTCGACTCCCCCACCTCAGAGGTGAGCGTCCTCGAGATGGCCCAGCGCATGGTGGGCCGGGAGCTCGGCTCGATCTTCCCGCCCAAGGTTGTCCCGGGCCCGGAGGTGGTCTTTGAGGCCCGGGGCGTCGATGTCCCCGGGGTCCTCGAGGGCATTTCCTTCAGCCTCCACAAGGGCGAGATCCTGGGCCTTGCGGGCCTCGTGGGCGCCGGCCGCACCGAGGTGGCTGAGACCGTCCTGGGCCTCCGCAAAAAAAGCTCCGGGGACTTCCTCAGGGACGGCAAGGTCCTCGAGCTCCACGAGCCCGCCGACGCCGTGGCCGCGGGCATCTCCTACCTCTCCGAGGACCGCCAGGGAGCGGGCATTGTCACGGGCTTCTCGGTCCTGAAGAACATCACCCTCGTGTCCCTGGGCTCCTACTGCAAGTCCCTCCTCCGCCTCATCGACAAGAAGACGGAGAAGGCCAAGGTCAACAGCTACGTGGACTCCTTCAAGATCAAGACCGAGTCCCTGGACAAGAGGCTGGAAAACCTCTCCGGCGGCAACCAGCAGAAGGTGTCCCTGGCCAAGTCCATAGACACCCACCCCGAGGTCCTCATCGTCGACGAGCCCACCCGGGGCGTCGACGTCTCGGCCAAGCATGAGATCTACATGTTCATCAACGAGCTAGCGAGCAGGGGGACCTCCTGCATCCTCATCTCCTCGGAGCTCGAGGAGATCATAGGCATGTCCAACAGGGTTGTGGTCATGCGGGAGGGCCGCATCGTCGGCACCCTTGAGGGAAAAGACATAAACGAGGAGGAGATAATGTTCCACGCCACCGGAGTCCATGAGGAGGCCGCGTCGTGAGCGCCGCCACCACAGCCAGGAAGCTCGATTTCGAGAAGCACGGCTCCCTCCTCGCCCTGGGCGGCCTCTTTATCCTCGCCTCCATCATCGGCTGGCCCTATTTCCTCCAGCCTGAGAACCTCATCAACGTCATGCGCCAGTCCTCCTACACGGGCATCATCGCCCTGGGCATGACCTTTGTGATCATCTCCGGCGGCATCGACCTCTCGGTCGGCGCCATGGCCGCCTTCGTCGCCTCCTGCGGCGTGATCGTGATGAACCACTTCATGAAGACCGCCAACGGCAACGAGACTTTGCCCATCCTCCTCGGGATCGGTACCATGGTCCTCCTGGGCCTCGTCTGCGGGGGCATCAACGGCTTCCTCATCACCAAGGGAAAGATCGTCCCCTTTATCGTGACCCTGGGTACCATGTCCATCTTCCGCTATGTCTCCCTCCAGATGGCCAACGCCGGGGAGTTTGCCTCCCACAGCCAGGTCTTTGGCAACTTTGGCATGTCCAAGGTCTTCTCCTTTGAGGTCTCGGGGGCGAAGATCTCCCTGCCCACCCCCGTCCTTGTGATGATAGTCCTCGCCTTTGTCCTCTCCTTTGTGCTCAACAACACCCGCTATGGCCGCTACCTCTGCGCCGTGGGCTCGAATTCCCGGGTGGCCCAGTACTCGGCCGTGAGGGTCGACCGGGTCCGCTTCTGGGCCTATGTGATCATCGGCGGCTGCATCGGCCTCTCGGCCGCCCTCCTCGCCTCCCGCTTCAACACCGTCTCCACCCCCAACTTCGGCCTATCGTTTGAGATGGACGCGATAGCCGCCGTCATCATCGGCGGCACGGCCATGGCCGGCGGCCGGGGCTCGATCTGGGGCACTCTCATCGGCGTCTTCATGCTCCAGATAATCCAGAACATGCTCAACATGGCCGGCCTATCTCCCTATCTCCAGGGCGTGGTCAAGGGAGTGGTCATCATCGGCTCCGTGTATATCCAGCGGCAGAGGCAGTCCTAGCCGCCCCACACAAGGTCTCTCAAGCGCTCCCCTAGGGAGCGTCAGTATCACAAGTGCTAGACAGGAGGCACATGATGAAGAAGCTGCTTTTGGCTCTCCTCATTGTGACGATGGTCACGGGCTTCGGCTTTGCCCAGGCCAAGACGTACAAGATCGGCGTATCGATGCCGAGCGCGACCCATGGCTGGATGGCCAACGCTAACTGGTGGGCCAACCGGGCCAAGACCGATTGGGAAGCCAGGGACAAGACCGTCAAGATCGAGCTCAAGTTCTCCGGCACCGTCAGCCAGCAGGTCTCCGACATCGAGGACCTCCTCGTGAAGAAAGTCGACGCCATAGTCGTCTTCCCCCACGACACCTCGGTCACGAGCATTGTCGAGAAGGCCTACAACTCCGGCGTCTACACGGTCGTCCTTGACCGCGGCGTGTCGAAGGAAGGCATATACGACATCTACATCACCAACGACGACGAGGCCTACACCCGCAAGGGCGCCGAGTGGCTCGCCAAGCAGATGGGCTACAAGGGCAACCTCGCCCTGATCTCCGGCGCCCCCAGCCCCATCGACACCATCCGCACGGACACCATCAAGGAGACCATCAAGAAGTACCCCGGCATCACCATCCTCGATGTGCAGCCCGGTGACTGGAACAAGCAGAAGTCCCTCGCCGTGATGGAGAACTATCTCCAGAAGTACAAGCAGATCGACGCCGTCTACACCGCCGACGACGACATGATGCTTGGCGCCATGCAGGCGTACAAGGAATCCGGCCGCAAGGACATCAAGTACTTCCTCGGCGGCGGCTGCCTCAAGGACGTGATCAAGGGAATCATGGACGGGACCACTCCCCTCGTCCAGGCCGACGTGACCTATTCCCCCTCCGTCATCGCCACCTCCATCTCCTACGCCGTGATCGGCGTCAAGGGCGACAAGCTCAATCCGAACGTCTACCAGGTCCGGGCCCTTCCCCGCCGCGTCATCCTCCCCTCGGAGCTCGTGACCAAGGCGAACGCGAAGGACTTCTACGTCCCCGACGCCCCGTTCTGATCTAGAGTAAAGGATAGCAAGCCACAG
>JAKPBN010000128.1 GCA_029778945.1 Spirochaetota bacterium | reverse complement strand
CGCGGCGGCGGCCTTCTCCTTGCTCCGGCTGGCTATGGCCAGTATCTTTGCCTCCTCCAGGCGGGAAAGGGGGTGGTGGATCCTGAGGGTATAGTGGCCGGAAACGGAGAGAATGCCCCAGCGTACAGCTTCCATTGTGTGCCTCCTCGCGGGCCTGGCTATGCGCGGCCCCTGGAGGGATTGTAGCCGCATGGGAGGGCGACGGAAATACCCTCGCCGCCCGATCTTGACAGAGGGCCCCGTCAGGAATAGCCTCTCCCCTGCCTGTGTCCCGCGCCCTAGGGCGCCCGGGCCCCGAACTATTCATGAGGAAGCAATGGGAAAATCCCTGGTTATCGTCGAGTCTCCGGCCAAGGCCAAGACCATAAACAAGTACCTAGGCAAGGACTTTGTCGTAAAGTCCTCCATCGGCCACATCCGCGACCTGCCCTCGGGGGGCGGGGAAAAACTCCAGGATCCCAAGGCCCGGAGCGCCCAGGCCGCCCTCACCCGCAAGATGTCCCCGGCGGAGAAGGAAGCCTATCGGGAGGCCCGGGCCAAGTCCCAGCTCATCACTCGCATGGGGGTCGATCCCGAGCATGGCTGGAAGGCCCGCTACGAGATCCTCCCGGGCAAGGAGAAGGTGGCCGAGGAGCTGCGCAGGCTCGCCAAGAGCGCCGATGTCGTCTACCTGGCGACGGACTTGGACCGCGAGGGGGAGGCCATAGCCTGGCACCTCGCCGAGGTCATAGGCGGCGAGGAGTCCAAATTCCGCCGGGTCGTGTTCAACGAGATCACCCAGAAGGCCATCAAGGCCGCCTTCGCCGAGCCGGGCAGCATCGACATGGACCGGGTCAAGGCCCAGCAGGCCCGGCGCTTCCTCGACCGGGTCGTGGGCTTCATGATCTCCCCCCTCCTCTGGAAGAAGGTGGCCCGGGGCCTCTCGGCCGGCAGGGTCCAGTCCGTCGCCGTCCGCCTCGTGGTCGAGCGCGAGCGGGAGATCCACGCCTTTGAGCCCGACGAGTACTGGGAGCTCCATGCGGACACGAAGACCAAGGGCGGCCAGGCCCTCGTCCTCGAGGTCAGGAAGGATGGAGAAGAGGCCTTCCGCCCCGTGAGCGCCGCCCAGGCCGAGGCCGCGGTCAAGGCCCTCGGCAAGGCCCAGTTCAAGGTCGTCCAGAGGGAGGACAAGCCCACCCGCTCCAATCCCCCGACCCCCTTCATAACCTCGACCCTCCAGCAGGCCGCCTCGACCCGCCTGGGCTTTGGGGTCAAGAAGACCATGGCCATGGCCCAGCGCCTCTATGAGGCGGGCTTTATCACCTACATGCGGACCGACTCCACCCACCTCGCCGAGGACGCCATCCAGGCCGTCCGGGCCTATATCGGGGAGAATTTCGGCCCCGACTACCTACCTGAGTCGCCCAACGTCTATGCGAGCAAGGAAGGGGCCCAGGAGGCCCACGAGGCCATCAGGCCCACCAATGTGGCCACCACCGCCTCGGGCCTCGGGGATGTGGAGCGGGACGCCGAGCGCCTCTACGCCCTCATCTGGCAGCAGTTTGTCGCCTGCCAGATGCAGGCCGCCCGCTACACCTCGACCCGCATCGAGGTGGAGGCCGGCAGCTACGGCCTCAGGGCCCGGGGCCGGGTCATCCTCTTTGACGGCTGGACTAGGGTCCTCCCGCCGCAAAGCGGCGGCGCCAAGGAGGGCGAGGATGAGGGGGTCCTCCCCGAGGTCAAGGTCGGCGAGATCCTGGCCCTCCAGAAACTCAGGCCCAGCCAGCACTTCACGAGCCCCCCCGCCCGCTACACCGAGGCGAGCCTCGTCAAGGAGCTGGAAAAGCGAGGCATAGGCCGGCCCTCGACCTACGCGGCCATCATCTCCACGATCCAGGACCGGGGCTATGTCCGCCTGGAGAAGCGCAGGCTCTACGCGGAGAAGATGGGCGGCATCGTGACCGACCGCCTCATGGAGTCCTTCCAGGACCTGATGGACTACGGCTTTACCGCCTCCATGGAGGAGTCCCTGGACGAGGTGGCCGAGGCCAAGAAGGCCTGGACCGCCGTCCTGGACGAATTCTACAAGGACTTCTCCAAGAAGCTCTGCAAGGCCGAGGACGAGAAGAAGGGCATGAGGCCCAACGACCCTGTGGACATCGCCCTGCCCTGCCCCACCTGCTCCCGCCCCCTGCAGATCCGCACCGCCTCCACCGGGGTATTCCTGGGCTGCTCGGGCTATGCCCTCCCCCCCAAGGAGCGCTGCACCAAGACCCTAAACCTCGTGCCCGGGGACGAGATAGCCGAGGACGACGACGAGGCCGAGGGCCGGCAGCTCCGCTCCCGCCGCCGCTGCCCCAAGTGCGGGACCGCCATGGACTCCTACCTCATCGACTCCACCCGCAAGCTCCATGTCTGCGGCAACAGCCCCAACTGCCCGGGCTACGAGATCGAGGAGGGCGAGTACAAGCTCAAGGGCTACGAGGGTCCTGTCCTCGAGTGCGACAAATGCGGCCACGAGATGCAGCTCAAGTCCGGCCGCTTTGGCAAGTACTTTGGCTGCACCAACCCGGACTGCAAGAACACCCGCAAGCTCCTCCGGAACGGCCAGGCCGCCCCGCCCAAGAGCGACCCCGTGGCCCTCCCGGAGCTCCGCTGCGAGAAGGTGGACGACTATTACCTCCTCAGGGACGGCGCCGCCGGCCTCTTCCTCGCGGCCTCCATGTTCCCCAAGAACCGGGAGACCCGGGCCCCCCTTGTCCGGGAGTTGGTGCCCCACCGGGCGGAGATCGCCTCCAAGTACCATTTCCTCCTCGACGCCCCCGCGGCCGATCCCGAGGGCAGGCCAACGGTCATACGCTATAGCCGCAAGACCGCCGAGCATTTTGTCCAGTCCGAGCTCGAGGGCAAGCCATCGGGCTGGAGGGCGGTCTACCGGGATGGGGTCTGGGTCTCCGAAGGCCTTGCCCCCAAGGAGGGCGCCTCCAAGTCGGGCAAAGCCGCCTCGGCAAAAAAAACTCCGGCTAAGCCCAAGAAGGCCACGGTCGGGAAAGCCCCGGCGGCCGCGGCCAAGAAGGCTCCGGCCAAGAAAGCCGCACCCGCCAAGGCCACGGCAGTCAAGGCCACGACAACCAAGGCCAAGGCGGTGGCGACTAAGCCCAAGGCGGCGGCGGCCAAACCCAAGGCCGCGGCATCCAAGGCAAAGCCCAAGGCCGTACCGGAAAAGGCTGCGGCCAAGCCCAAGGCCAAGCTTATCAAGAAGACCAAATAGCCAGTCGGCTAGAAAGCAGGGAGCCGTCCTCTCAGGGCGGCTCCCTTGTTTAGTTTATCCCAAGGAGCCAGCGTGGAAAGCAAGGACGGCGGCAAGGCCCCCAAGACTATTGTGGGCTCGATCTTCAACACCCATGTGAGGCGCATCGGCATTCCCCGGACCTTTATCGGCGGCGGCCTCATGTACCTCTCCTTCCTGGAATTCATCTTTATCCACCTCACGTCCATAATTGTCCTATGGCGCTGGATGCTCTCGCCCTTCTTTGGCCTGAGGGAATTCCGGATCCGGGACTACATCATCCTCGACCGGGGCAAGATCGAGGGCATGACCTGGCTGGACAGGCTCAACTGCGAATTCTGCGGCTACGCCAACGGCACGGCACGGCTCTGGAGCGACCAGCTCGATGCCCTAGCCGCAGCCAGCCTGGGCAAGGGAAAATTCCTGCGCAAGCTGGTCGTGGGAGTCTATGCCCTCCTCCTCGCGCTGTTCTCGGCCTTCAACTTCATCTTCAGCAAGCTCCTCTTTGCCGTGATAGCCCTCTTTCTGGGCTATCACTGGGCCTCGACCAAGGCCACAAGGGAAGAGTTGCGCGCCACCAACTATGCCGGCGGCTGGAGCCCTCCCATGAGGATCCTCCTGCGCTTCGCCAAGATCTATGCCCAGACCCTATCGACCAACCTGGAGCAGATCGAGTCGAGCTGGTGCCCCCTCAAGCACCTCGACAGCCCCACCGCCGTCCTGCCCCTGCACCACAGGAATTTCCTGGACCGCAAGGACCTGGCCGGCGCCCTCGAGCTGCTCAAGAAGGACGGCACGGTCTCTCCGCGCAAGCCCCGGTACTAGCTCCAGGCTAGCTGGACTTAGGCCGGCCAGACCTCTATCGAGCCCGGGTCGAGGGGGGAGCCCAGGAGGACCGTGACAAGGCCCCCGCTGGAGAGGGGCCTGCCCCGGGCGTCTAGCCAGTTTTCCTCGAGGACGAGCATGAGGGGACTGGGGGCGTCCTCCTCCTTGGTCTCGTATTCCGCGAGGATCACGGGAACCTCCCCCTGCCTGCCCTTGTAGGCCCCATAGAGGGTCTGGCCAAAGCCCGATTTTTCCCAGACCCGCTTTACGGCCCCCCCGGACTCGGGGAGGGCCGGCAGGTCGGGAAAGGGCGCGAGCTCAAGATCGCTGGAGACAAAGTCCTCGGGATCGGGCGGAGGGAGGAAGAGCCAGGTGTCCCCCCGGTCCACGAGCTGGTCCCTCGTGCCCGGGACCAGGGAGGGAGGCGCGAAATAGGTCCTAAGCTCAAAATCCTCCCCGGCGGAGAGGACGAGGAGGAAGAGGGGACCTCGGCCCACCCGCTCCAGCTCGTGGAGGCGGTAGGAGGCGAGGGCACGGCCCGTGGCGGAGTCCCCCACGACGATGTCCCGGATCTCCGCCACCCTGCAGTCAAGGCCCTCGGCCCCGGCCTCGGCCAGGGACTGGAAGTCCTTGAGGGAGAGGTAGTCCCCGGCCTTTATGGCCCGCCAATAGGCGAGCTCACCCTTTCCAGCCCCGCCTGCGGGGAGGCCCGAGCCGGGCCTCGGGGCCCTTACCGCCACCTGGCCCTCCTCACCACCCTCGCCAGGGCGCTGGCCACGACCAGGGCCACGAGGAGAAAAAGGGCGAAATTGATCCAGGACTGGCCATGGCTCATGTAGACCGGGGCCCCATAGTAATAGTTGTGATGGTTCATGAGGCTGTCCAGCATGATGGCGTCGCTCATCGCGTTGTAGAGCATCCAGGTTCCCAGGGTCGGGTGGAGGTAGGCGTAGCCGCCCAGGCCCGGATTGTAGGTCACGTTGACGCTCTGGCCCCCCACGAGGGTGGACTGGGGTATCCAGTTGGGCCTAGTGGCCGGCTCGGACTGGAAGGTCGAGCCGTACTGGGAGGCGTAGCGGCTGGAGAATGCCGACTGGGCCTCGGCCTTGGTCGAGTAGAGGGTGCCCGAGCGCCGGGCGGTGTCGTAGACGCTGCGCCGGGCCGTATAGGAGGAGCGGGACAGGCCCGGGGAGCCTGCGGCTCCGGTCGCCCCGGCGGCGGCTCCAAAGCCCAGGCGGGGGGTCGAGGCCGGGGCCGTGGAGAGGGGCCTAGTGGAGGAGCCCCAGCCCTTGGAGCCCAGGCTGGGCTTTGGCATGGTTGCCGACGGCCTTGTGGCCCAGCCCCGGGAGGGCGTGAAGGACCTGAAAGAGTTGGAGAGCCTAAAGGACGGGGCCGAGCGGAAGCCGCCGCCCCTAAACCCGCCCCTGGCCCAGGCTGCCTGGGGACCGAGGGCGAGAAGGAAGGCGAGGCAGAGAAGGGCCGCCGCGCGGGAGCCCGGGCGCCTATGCATGGTTTTCATTCTGGTATCCGCCCCCTTCACATGAGCTGGGAAGCCACAAGGCTTCCCAGAAGGAGGGCCACGGCGATGTAGACGGTCGCCGAGACCGCCCCGGCGGCCAGGTTCCCCTGCCTCGAGACCTCGTCGGCAAGCTTGATCCTGGGGAGGAGGACAAGGGTGGTGAGGAGGCGGGCCAGGGCGAGGAGGAGGATGCCCACGACGCCGACCACAAGGGTGATGAGGAGCTCCGGCCCCAGCTCGCTGCCGGCATTGGTCAGGGCCGCCTTTAGGATCACGCCCATGGCCACAAAGAAGCCCCCGAGGGAGAGCCCCGCGGCGGCGTTGTTGCCCTCCCCGATCGTGAGGTGGACGTTATAGCCCGTGAAGAGGCGGTAGACGAGCCAGGCCCCGCCCAGAAGGGCCTGGCCGGCGGCCCAGTAGACCAGGATGTCCAGGGCCATGGTCGCCCAGGTGTCGCTGCGCCCGGACATGACCCCGGCGATCACGAGGCCCGAGGAGAGAAAGAGGCCGGCAAAGGCGAAGCCCGCGCCGAGGTTGCGGTCCTCGACGATCTCCTTGCTCACATTGAAGCCCTTGAGGACTGCCCACTGGCCCAGGGCCATGCTGAGCCTGAGGAGGACAATGGCCGCGAGGCCGGAAGTGGCCAGGTCCACGACGTTGTCCAGGATGGAGGGACCGAGGCTTCCCAGGGCCCCGGCGATGGCCAGGGCGAGGCCGCCCATGTAGCCGGCCCAGAAGACTCCAAAGGCCGGGTTGCGCGACTCCGAAAGCTCCCTGTCGTCCTTGATGCCCGGGGTGGTGAGGTCAAAGGCAAATTTTCCGATAAAGAGGATCGCCAGGGCCTCGAGGAAATAGGGAAAGAGGGCGAGGACGGCCATGAAGGAATCCAGGACAGTGGGCATTTCGTGCCTCCTAGCGCACAAAATAGCTGTCGCCCGGAGACGGGTCAAGAAAAGTCCCAGATTAGTTAGCCCGGGCTGACCGGGCCCCGTGGCGGCCATGGACGCCGCGGCGGGTTACGCGTTAGGCTAGGGGCATGGGAAGAGCCGGGCATTGGAAGGAAAGCGCATCGCGGCCCCTGGCCGACTACCGCATCTTTGATGTCTCCTCGAGCGACCGAGAGTCCGAGGACGGCAAGAAGGGCACCTTCTACCTCGTCAACTCCCTGGACTGGGCCGGGGTGATCCCCGTGGTGGACACCGCCGCGGGCCGGATGATCGTGATGATCCGCCAGTATCGCCACGGCACGGGACGGCTCTGCCTGGAATTCCCCGGGGGCGCCGTGGAAAAGGGCGAGGATCCCACCATGGCCGTGGGCCGGGAGCTCACTGAGGAGACCGGCTACCGGGCGGAGATGATCGTGCCCCTGGGCCTCCTCTCGCCGAACCCGGCCTTTATGACCAACACCTTCCACGCCTTTGTCGCCGAAGGCTGCGTGATGGACCGGGAGCAGGTCCTGGACGAGCACGAGGAGATCGAGGTCGAGCTCGTGCCCGAGAGCGAGGCGATCGACCTCGTGGGGGCCGAGGACTACGGCCATGCCCTGATGACCGCCACCCTATTCCTCTACATGCGCTACCGCGGCCTCTGCCTCTGAGCCTCGAGGGCCTTCCGGGCCCAGCGGGAATCCGCGGCTATGGCCCGGCCCACGCCTATGAGGTCGGCGGCCCCGGCCTCAAGCAGGGCCGCCGCGGCCTCGGCCTCGGTGACGCCTCCCGTGAGGATCACGGGCACCTTGACGGCGGCCTTGACCGCCCTTGAGAGGGGGGAGAGGAAGCCCTGGCCCGAATAGCCCTCGGGGGCCTTTAGGGCGTAGCCAAAGCCCCCGGACACATCGATGAGGTCTGTCCCCGCCGCGACGAGGCGGGCCGCGGCCTCGACCCCCTCCTCGGCGGATAGGCCTCCCTCCAGGAAGTCCGCCACCCCCAGGCGCACAAAGATCGGGTAGCCCGGGCCCACGGCCCGCCTTACGGCCCGCACCACCTCCTCGAGGAAGAGGATGCGGCCCACCAGGGAGCCCCCATAGAGATCGGTCCTCCGGTTGGTCAGGGGGGACAGGAACTGGTCTAGGAGGTAGCCGTGGGCGGCATGGAGCTCCACCGCGTCAAAGCCCGCCACCTTGGCCCGCCTGGCCCCGGAGGTGAAGGCCTCGAGGATCGTGGCCATGCCCATCCGGTCCAGCTCCTGGGGGACATCCCCCGAGGCCGAGGCTGGGTGGGCGACGGCCGAGGGAGCCCGGGGCCTCGAGCCCGAGATGGCCGGAGAGGTCCGGGAGCCCGCATGGCTGATCTGGAGGGCGCAGGCCGAGCCCGCCTCGTGGATGACCCGGCCAAGGCGGCCCAGGCCGTCCAGGGTCTCGTCGCTGGCCACCGAGAGCTGGCCCAGGCCGGCCCGCCCCTCCGGGAGGACAAAGGCGTGCTCGGCGATCACGAGTCCCAGGCCTGGGCACTTTTGGGCATACCAGTCGAGGACGGCCTGGGTAACCCTGCCCTCGGGACTGGCCTTGGCCGTGGCCATGGGCGGGAGGACGAGGCGGTTGGACAGGCGCAGGGAATGTATGGTCAGGGGATCGAGGATATGGCTCATGGGTACTTCCTGGAACCTAGGATAGCTCCTCTGAGCCCCTTAGTCTCCCACCCATAGCCGTGGCCTAGCCTCGAGCCAGATTCGCGAGGAGGCCCTCCAGGTCGAGGAGGCTCCCGATCCCGGCTAGGTTGGGGTCGAGGATGGCCGCGAGGAACCAGGGCCGGACTCCCGGGGAAGCCTCAGGGGAGGGCCAGGCCGGGGGTGGGGCCAGCCAGGAGCCGTCGGCCCGGCGCATGTGGCTCCTGTCGGAGACTAGGCTGTGGCAATAGGCCCTGCCGTCCATAAGGCGAAAGACGGTTCGGGGCGCCGGGGGAAAGGCCGCCCCCAGATAGTCCGCCGCAGGCGAGGGAAAGGGCAGGTCGCTGTCAAAATCGAGGACGAGTACTTCCCCAGCCTGCCGAGCCAGGGCCAGGACGTGATAATCCCAGTAGACAAGTCCATCCCCGGGGCGGCCGAGCCTCTGGTGGAGGACCGGCACCGAGGTCCCGGCCCCAAAGACCGCGAGGGCCCAGGTCTCGGCGCCAGCGAATTCCGGCCTGGCCAGGAGACGCCAGACGTTCTCCTCGCAGTAATAAGGACAATAGTCGAGACTGGAGACTTCCATGGGATACTGATTCTCCCCCACCTCGTCCAAGCTGGCAAGCCAAGCCCGTGCTGCCCAGATTGCTGGGCCTGGATTCGAAGTCGAGGCGCATGGCGATCCTACGGGGAGCCTCAACTACGAACTCATCCTCAACAACGAGGACGGTCGGAAAGCGATCACGCTGATCCTTGAATTCCTGAATTCTCGGCTATAATGCCCCTGGGCCGCGGGCGGGACCGCCGCCCTAAGGAGCTTTTTATGACTCGACAGGACAAGGCTGGAGGCCGCTGGCTTATCGCCGCCATGGGTACCCTCCTCACCCTCTGCCTAGGCACCATCTATGCCTGGTCCTATTTCCAGGACCTCCTCGTCCGGGAGTTCAAGGCTCTCTATCATTGGTCCAACGTGGATGTGGCCTGGGTCTTTTCCCTGGCCATCTTCTTCCTGGGGGCGGCGGCGGCCCTGGGCGGCCGTATCCTCCCCCGCTTTGGCCCCCGCCGCCTCGCCCTCCTGGGCGCGGGCCTCTTTGGGGCAGGCTACCTAGTCTCCGGCCTGGCCCTCTCCCTGGCCTCCCTCCCCCTCCTCTACATCGGGATGGGCGTGGTGGGCGGCACCGGCCTGGGCCTTTCCTATGTCACCCCGGTGGCGACGGTCTCCCGCTGGTTCCCGGACCGCAAGGGCCTAGCCACGGGGATGGTCGTGATGGGCTTTGGGCTCGGGGCTCTCCTCATGAGCAAGATCCTCGCACCGGTCTTCCTGGGCCTCGAGGCCCGGGACCTCCCCCGGGTCTTCCGGGACCTCGGCCTCGTGCTGGGGGTCCTCTCCCTCGTCGGGGCCTCCTTCCTGAGGAATCCCCCCACAGACTGGGCTCCCCCGGCCAGGCAGGGCCAGGCCCTACCCCGCCCATCCGCCCAGGTCCCGCCCCATTCAGGAGCCCCCGTCCCCACCCGCTCCCCCCTCCTGTCCCGGGACTTTATCCTCATCTGGCTCGTCTTTTTCTGCAACATCACCGCGGGCATAGCCCTGATCGGCTTCCAGTCCCCCCTCCTCCAGGACCTCCTCCGCAAGGGCGGCACAAGCCTCTCGGCCCCGGCCCTGGCGGCCCTGGGCGCCACCCTCATAGCCATCTCCTCCCTCTTCAACGGCGGGGGCCGCCTCCTCTGGGGGGCCCTGATCGACCGCCTGGGCGGGGCCTGGACCTACCGCATCATGCTGGGAGGGGAGATCCTCGCCTTCGCCGGCCTCCTCGGGATGAGCCTCGGCATGGGCATGCCCCTCCTGTTTGGAGCCCTGGTATGCTACGTCCTCCTCTGCTATGGAGGCGGCTTTGGGGCCATGCCGGCCTTTATCGGCGAGGTCTTTGGCACCGAGCGCATGGCCGCCGTCTACGGCGCCGTCCTCACCGCCTGGTCGGTGGCGGGCATCGTGGGTCCCCAGATTGTGGCCGGGATCAAGGACCGGTGGCCAAGCTCGGCCTCGACCCTGTCCTTCGCCTTTGGCCTCGGCCTCCTCGTCCTGGGCTTTGGCCTATCCTGGCTCCTCCCGGGCCGGGGGCTCCGGGGTCGGGCCTCGGCAAAGGCCTAGGCGGGCTCCTAGAGGGCTGGGCCGGCCTTTAGTCAGCCTGGCCCCCCGCCCGGTCTATCGCCTCCAGCCTCTCCCCGAGGCTGGGGTGGGAATAGTACCAGAAGGAGTAGAGGGGATGGGGTGAGGGGTTAGAGGCGTTCTCCCGGTCGATCTTGACCAGGGCCTGGGCCATCGCCGGCCCTCCCACGGCCCGGGCGGCAAAGGCGTCGGCCTCGTACTCGTGGCGGCGGGACCAGAGCGAGAAAAGCGGCGTGAGAAAGAAGGTCGCCGGCCCGGAGACGAGGCCAAAGACCACGAGGAGGGCCTCCCTGCTCGGACCCTGGAAGGCAAAGGCTCCGTAGGCCGCCGGCCAGGATGCCAGGAGGAAGAGGGCCCAGAAGGCGACAAAGGACGCGATGACCGACACCACGGTAGCCTTGAGTATGTGGCGGCGCTTCTCGTGGCCTATCTCGTGGGCCAGGACGGCCAGGACCTCCTGGGTCCCCAGCTGGGCCACAAGCGTGTCATAGAGGACAACGCGCTTCCCCTTGCCCAGGCCGGTGAAGTAGGCGTTCGAGTGGCGGCTCCGCCTTGAGCCATCCATCACGTAGATCCCCCCCACGGAGAAGTCCAGCCCCCTAGCTAGATCGTATATCGCGTCTCTTAGCTCGCCCTCGGGCAGGGCCGCGAATTTGTTGAACAGGGGGGCGATAAAGACCGGATAGACGACGGACAAAAGGACCTGGATCCCGGAAAAGGCCGCGGCCGCCCAGAGCCACCAGGCTCCCCCCGCGGCGTCCATGAACGCGTAGAGGAGGGCCAGGAGAGGGACCCCCAGGCAGGCCCCAAGGCCCAGGCCCTTGAGGCCATCGAGGAGCCAGGTCCTGAAGGTCGTGGTGCTAAAGCCCCAGCGCCGCTCGAGGCGGAAGGTCGACCAGAGGGAAAAAGGCAGGCCCAGGAGGGACGAGGCCGCCAGGACCGTGGCTAAAAAAAGGAGGCCCCGCCAGAAGGGAGCCAGGCCCAGGCCCAGGTAGCCGGCCTGGAGCGAGCCCAGGGCCCCCGAGACAGCTACCGTGAGGACAATCAGCGTAGTGACCGAGGACTCCAGGGCCCCAAAGGCCAACCTTGCCCGGGAATAGCCCCGGGCCTTGGCCTCCTGCCCGGAATCCAGATCAGCGGCCACCCGTCGCGGCAGGGGAGCCGAGCCGGCCGAACGGTAATTGAGCAGGGTCAGCACGAGGGCCCAGGCCAGGTCGAGGCCGGCCAGGACAAGGTAGAGGGAAAGGACAGTCGAGGCGGACATGGAACCTCCCTTTGCGCAGGAGGACTATACCCCCAGGGCCCGCAAACGGGGGCTTGTTTTCTCGCGGAAAGGCGCTATGATTCTACATGGAAGTTGGGAAAAGGGTCCCGAACTGTGTTCACTACGGAGCCGATACGTAGGCTCCTGCCGCCCTGGGCGCGCGGCACCATGGATTCAAGCGCCGGCACATCGAACGAAGGCAGGACATCGACCTTTTCCCGCTTGGCCGCTCATATGGAGCGGCTGTTTTTTTTTGCGGGGAGGGGAACCTTTGAATCGCCAAAGGATTCCCCTCCCCGGGCCCCACCCTTCCAAAGGCGAGGAGGAGAGGGAGAGCTTCTTTGATTAAGCAGCTGCTTCCATAAATGATTTCGGGGAGGCGAACCTTTGAATCGCCAAAGGTTTCCCCTCCCCGGGCCCCTCTTTTTCCAAAGCGAGGAGGGCTGTCAGGATTGGGGGAACCTCTGAATCGCCAACGGGATTCCCCTCCCCGGTCCCCACCCTTCCAAAGGCGAGGAGAAGAGGAAGAGCTTCTTTGATGAAGCGGCTGCTTCCTTAAATGGTTTGGGGAAGGCGAACCTTTGAATCGCCAAAGGTGTCCTTCCCCGGGGTTATGCAACCAAGATTGTGTTTAAAGCCAGAGGCTGGGCTTGGCATAGCTAGCTGCTAGAATCGTCCTAGGGCCCGACCGGGACTGGGGGCCTTCGGTTCTAAATAGCTATCACACATAAACTTAGCCAAAGATATACACAATCTTGGTGGCACTTACATCACTTTAAATCGGCCATCGAGGGGAGAGAACTCCTTGGGCCCGGCGGGGGCGGTGGGGACCCCGAAGGGCATCTGGGCGGTCAGTTTCCAGGAGGCGGGCACGCCGGTCTTCTGGCTCACCCACTCGTTGATAAGGGGGTGGTAATGCTGGAGGGAGGCACCCATGCCTTCCACCGCAAGGCTCGTCCAGACCACATACTGGAGGATCCCGGCTCCGTTGTCGGACCAGATGGGAAAGTTGTCCTTAAAGGCCGAGAACTTCTCCTGGAAGCCCTTGACCACGGCCTGGTCCTCGAAAAAGAGGACAGTCCCGTAGGCGGCCTTGAAGCCGTCTATCCTAGCCTCGGTCTGGGGAAAAGCCTCGGCGGGAACCAGGGGCTTCAGGGCGGCCTTGGCCGCTTCCCAGAGCTCGTCATGGTGCTTGCCCAGGAGAAGGACAATGCGGCCCGACTGGGAGTTAAAGGCCGAGGGGGCATGGGTGAGGGCTTCCTTGAGGAGCTCCTCGATGCGGGCATCGGAAAGGGTGGATTTCTTGCTGAGGGTATAGACGGTCCTGCGGGCCTTCACGGCGCTATAAAAATCATGGCTCATGGTGTGCTCCTTGGTTTGAATATACGAATATGCTTATATAATAGTCAAATGATTCTTTGATTATTGGATCATTTGATTATCCCCGCTTTTATGTGCTACCTTATAGATATGGACCTCCAGGAAAAGGCCAAGCTGTACGGGGCCCTGGCCGACCCCCTCCGCCTCAGGATCGTAAGCCTCCTCATGAACACAGATGAGGCCTGTGGCAAGGAAATCGCCGCCAAGCTCGAGATGAGCGTGGCCCTCGTCAGCCACCATGCCCACATCCTCGAGGATGCCGGTGTGATCATCCGGCGGCGGGAAGGCCAGTTTGTCCGCTTTTCCCTCAACCGGGACCGCCTCTCGGCCCTGGAGATCAGCGCCTCCCTTCCGGGCCCGGCCTAGGCCGCTTCCTCCGAAAGAAAGACGCGCTATACTCCTTCCATGAAGGAAAGTCGCCTCCCCTTCCGCCTGGCCACGGCCCTCGTCCTAGTCCTCCTCCTGCCCCTTGGCCTGGGGGCCGTCCCAGGGCCCCTGCCCGTCCTCGAACCCCACTGGGACAGCCTTCCTGCGGCAGACCTGGGGGGAATCCAAAAGGCCTTCTCCTCGGCCCTCAAGGAGGTCGCGGCCGACCTAGGGCTGGCTGGGGAAGTGCCCCTCCTGTCCGCCAACCTCGAGGACGGAGAGAGGCCCCCGGAAGTCATCCGCGTCGCCTTCGGGGTCAATGGAAGCTCGGACTATTCGGCCAACTTCCTTGTAGTGGACAACACGGGGGACTGGGGCAAGAACAGGGTGGTGCGGTTCACCGAGGTCGGCCCGAGCCTCCACCTCGAGTTTGCCCGGGCCATGGAGGCCCTCCAGAGGAAGGGCGCCGGGGAGGCCACGGCCGCCCCGCCCCGCCTGCTGGACACCTTCTCGCCCTCGGAGATCCTGGGCGTGGACTTTGGCGTCTCCGGCGGAGCCAGCGTCTTTCCCTATTCCCTCGCGGCCCGCAAGGACGGGAGCCTCGTCTCGGCCCTCCTCATGGCCGTCCTGGAGTTCGGGCCCTCCTGGGAGGTCAAGGCCCAGTACGGCAAGGCCCTGGCCGGGGAGGGCTTCTCCTACTACGCGACCGGGGTTTCGGTAAGCCCCTCGGGTACCCTCATCCTGCGCAACAGCGACGGGACCGGAACCTACTCCCTGCCCGAAGGCTCCTCGGTCTACCAGCGCCTAAGGATCGACGCCCCGGCGGGCTCGAGCTTTGGGGTCCTCGAGGACGGCTCCCCCTTTTTCCTGGCCATGGCCCCCAAGCTGGCCAGGATCTACGGGAGCGAGGGACCGAGGGACATCCCCATCGCCAAGGACAACTACATCTCCGTCGCGGCCCCGGGACCGGAGAACACCCTCTGGCTCTTCGACCCCCAGGCCTCGGCGATCCGGATCCTGGACGCCCGAGGCTTTATGCTCCGGGACCTCCTCTACCTCGACCTCGAGGGCGGCTCGATCATGAAGCTCCTCGTCCTCCCGGACTCCTCCTTTCTGGCCCTCACCCAGTCGGATGTGCGGCGATACGACCGGACGGGCCAGCTCCTCTGGGCCTGGGACGGCAAGGCCGAAGGCCTGGCCCTGAGCCTCTCGCCCATGACGGACATTGCCCGGACCGGGGAGGGCATCTATTGCCTCAACGACCTTTCGGGCAAGCGCATCTTGAGGATCGCCGAGCATGGCGCCCCCCTTACGCCGACCCTGGCCCGCATCCAGGCCAGCTATCTCGACTCCACCAGGCCCGGCAAGGCCCAGGCCCAGGCTATCCTCGACCTGGCCAAGGCCTACGAGGACGGGGGCGGCCTCGAGGCTGCCCGGGCGTGCCTGGGCCGCTATCTCGAGCTCAAGCCCGCCGACCAGGCCGTGGCCGAGCACCGGCTCGAGCTCGAGGCGGGCCTCATCTCGGCCCGGGCCGCGGCCGGGGAGACCGAGGTCCTGGCCCTCCTTTCCAAGTTCGGGCCCGAGCGGGCCCGCCTGTCCTACATGAGCACGATGAAGACCCTGGAGACCCTCCGGGCTCTCGTTCCCGACGACCCCGAGGCCAGCCGGCGGATAGCCCTCCTCAAGCGGGCCTTCAAGGATGCCGAGGACGGGACGGCCCTACCCCCGGCACTGCCCAAGATCGCCAAGATCGAGCTTGGCCCCCTCTTCCCGGCCCTTATCCAGGTCTACATCAGCCAGAGCCCGGGCAGGCTCACCCTGCGCAACACCCTCGGCTCGGCGATCACCGAGCTCAGGGCCGAGGTCTTTATCCCCAAGTACATGGACGACCCCACCGAGGGACCGGCCCTGGCCAGCCTCGCCCCGGGCCAGGAGGCCAGCCTCGACCTCCTCGTCCACCTCAACCAGCGGGTCCTGGAGGTCGAGGAGGACCTCCCCCTCCAGGCCCTCGTGACCCTGCGGTACAAGGAGGGTGGCCAGGAGAGAAAGGTCGAGGCCACCAAGGCCTTTACCCTCCACCGGAGGTCGGCCCTCACCTGGGACGACACGGGACACCTTGCGCCCTTTATCACCCCCAACGACGAGAGCCTGGCCGCCGCCGCCGCTGGGATGCTCCGGGGCGCGCCCGAGTCGGCCCTGCCCAGCCCGGCCCTGGCCCGGGCTACCGCCTTGTGCGATGCCCTCGGAGCCCTGCCCCTGGCCTATGTGCCCGACCCCCAGTCCCCCATCACGGATACCCTGGGAGACGGGAGGATCGTGGACACGGTCCGCTTCCCCAGGACCACCCTGGCCTGGCAGGGAGGGGACTGCGACGACACGACGGCCCTCCTCTGCTCCCTCCTTGAGTCCCAGGGCCTTGGCACGGCCATCCTCACGAGCCCGGGCCATGTCTTCCTCGCCTTTGACACCGGGGAAGCCCCCGACTCGGCCTGGCTCTTTGCCGCCCCGGGCTACGAGACCATCGTGGCCGCCGGCAAGCTCTGGATACCCTTGGAGTCCACCAACCTGGGCGAGGGTTTCGCGGGGGCCTGGAAGCTGGCCTCGGGCCTTGTGGCCCGCTACAGGGGCACCCGGGACCTGGCCGTCCTCCCCCTCGCGGCCCTGCGCAAGACCTACCCCGCCCTCCCCCTGCCACCCTCGGGCCTGCCTCTGCCCAGGCCCGATGCCGCCCAACGCGCCAGCCTCGCCGCCCTGACCATGGCCCGCTTCGCCAAGGAGGTCTCGGGGCCGGTCCTCGCGGGCCTCGACCGAGGGCGCCAGGGCGGGACCGGACTCGAATGGGAGAGAGCCAGCAACAAGATGGCCCGGGCCCAGGCTTGGTATGGCCAGGGCGCGGCGGCCATGGCCACCCTGGCCGCCCTCGTGGAAAAGAGCCCGGCCTTCATGCCCGCCTATTTAAACCTCGCCATCCTCTCAGCCAAGGCCGGCCGGCCCGAGGAGGCCGCCGCCTGGCTCGCCCGGGCCAGCAAGGCCGTCCCCGGCTCGCCGGCCCCGGCCGAGTACGCGACGAGGCTCGGCCTCGACAAGGCCGGTCCCGCCCAGGGGACTGAGACGGCGGTGCTGGGAAGCCCCAGGACCGAGGCAGGGACGGGAGGAAGGGCGGGCCTCGACTCGGGGCCCGGCTGGGCCTACTAGCTGGCGGCCCGGCCCCGCCTGACCATGCTGAGGCTGAGGAGGGAGGACAGGGCAAAGAGGACCATGGAGATCCCAAAGTTCCACTGGACCCCGATGGTGGAGAGGATGAGGAGGCCCAGGAGGGGGCCCGCCACGCCCCGGATGCCCGCAAGGGATATGTGGAAGCCCTGGTAGAGGTAGGACTCCGAGGGCTTGCCGGAGAAATGCATGGTCCCCAGGTTCCAGAGGAAGTTGACCCCCACGAGGCCCAGGGAAGAGAAGAAATAGCCCAGGTAGGCCAGGGCCGGCGAGGCGAAGAGATAGGACAGGAAAAAGCAGAGGGGATAGAAGAGAAGGATCCCGAAGGAGAAGGTAGCCGCCACCCAGATGTCTATGCGGTCAAAGATCCTTCCGGCTATCGGGGTGAGGACCAGGATGGCCCCCTGGGCAAAGAGGCCCTGGGCCAGGGACATCTGGGCATAGCTGAAGTGCAGAGTCCCCAGGAGATAGACGGGCACGGCCGGGATGATGAGGGTAAAGCCCAGGCCATAGACCATGAAGGCCAGCTCAAAGAGGACAAAGGGCCGGTTGCGGGAGATCTCCGCCGCGCTCTTCCATAGGTCGGCGGCCCGGGGCTTCGGACTAGGCTCATAGGGGATGCCGGCCTCGACCCAGAAGAGGATGGCGTAGGTCGCCAGGCCCGTCACGGCTATGACCGAAAGCAGGGTCACGTAGCTTCCCGGGCGGGCGTCCAGAAGTTTGCCCACCGCCAGGGACGAGAGCATGGTAAAGAGGATGAGGACCGTCCTCGTGATCCCGAAGGCAAAGCCCCGGTTCTTCCCCATACGGTTCTGGAAGAAGGAATTCATCACCGGGATCTGGATCGCGAAGACCCCCTGGTAGAAGACGAGGAAGCCCAGGAAGACCCAAGAGTTGGTGATGAGGAAGGCCAGGGCAAAGATGCCCCGGCCGGCGATATAGCCGGCGGCCACAAGCCACTTCTTGTTGCGGTGGGCAAAGAAGTAGGAGACCAGGAAGGAAAAGAGCATGGCCCCGTTGGTGATCACCCCGATGAGGGCTATCTGGGTGTCGCTCGCCCCGAGGGCCTTGCGGGCTATGGACTCCTGGAGGAGGAGGACGCCCTGGGTGAGGCCGTCAAAGACCGCCGCGAGGATCATGATGCCCAAGAGCTTTTTTTGGGCTTTGTCAAAGGCGGCCATGTCTAGGAGCCCAGGAATTCGAGGATAGCCCCGGCTGTAGCCTGGGGCCTTTCCTGCTGGGGCAGGTGGCCGGCCCCGGGCAGGACAAGCTGGACGGCGGCCTTTGCATGCCTTCCCAGGAGGCGGGCCGAGGCCGGGGCCAGGATCCGGTCGTCCTCCCCCCAGAGGATGAGGATAGGCAGCCCGGTCTTGGCCATAAAAGCCGCATAGGCCCGGGAGGAAAAGCTGGCTTCCAGCACGAGGCTCCGGAGGAGGGAAAAGTAGGAGCGCAGTTGGACCTCGCTCTCGACCCTCTCCACCACCCGGCGGGCCAGGAAGGCCCGGTCGGCCTCGGCCAGGGAAGCCAGGTCGGCATAGTAGGGGCCAAGGCTGGCATAGGCGGCCTCGGGCCTCCCCCGGAGGGAGCGGTAGCGGGCCTCCCCAAGAAAGGGCAGGACCGAGGCGGCCAGGCCCTCCCCCGAGCCAGGAGCCGCCGGAAGGCCTCCGTCCATCAGGACCAGGCCGAGGACCGGAACCCGTCCCCGCATCGCGACCAGCTGGGCTAGGCTTGCCCCCAGGGAGGAGCCCACGAGGACTGCCCCCTGGGGTGCCTCGGCGGCTACCAGGGCCTCGACGGCCCGGGCACAGCTCGATAGGCACGCCCTCCCCCGGGGAACCGAGCGGCCAAAGCCGGGCAGGTCGGGAGCGAGGATCCTACGGCGTGGCGCAAGGAGAGGCAGAAGATGCCTAAAGGAGTCCGCCTCATCCCCCAGGCCGTGGAGGAGGACAACGCAGCCGCCGGGCGGGGCCTTGGGCCCGGAAGGAGGGGCCTTGCTCGAGTCGAAGAAGAAAAGGGATGCCCCATTGCCCAGGTCGAGGCTCCGGGAAAGAGGAGCGAGGCTTGGCCAGGGCTCCGTGGCTAGGCTCCCTCGGACTGGCAGGTGGAGCAGGAGCTGCAGGATTCGCCCCGGCCGGAGCGGGTCTGGATAACCACGAGGTCGTCCATCCGCCGGAGCCTCCGGGAGAGGTCCCGGGCCAGGTTGAGGATAATTATGCCAAATATCCTGGGATCGAGGTGGAAGATGTTGTGGATGGCCCGGTTGGAGATCGTCGCGCAGGTGGCCGGGGTGGTGGCCACAATGGTCGCCGCGGAGGGCATTATATCAATAAGCTCCATCTCGCCGAAGGTCTCCCCCTCCCCTATCGTGAGGAGGCTGACCCCGTTCTTGGATACATCGACACATCCCTCAAGTATAAAGTAGATCCTGTCGTTGGACGTGCCCTCGGCGATGATGGTCTCTCCGGCCCGGTACTCGACCCTCCCCAGGAAAGGCTTGATCTTCTCGATCTCTTCGGGGAGGAGGGCCCCAAAGAGGGAGTATTTCTGAAGCGAGGCCGTATCCACCATGGAGGCTAAGCTATCACGCCCGGGGTCCAGGGGCAAGGGAAAAGAGGCCCGTGGGTTTGCCTCGGCATTGAATTGGAACTATGCTGAAAACCTAAGCGAGGTCGCCATGCTGGAAGCCTTTGGCATCGAAAACGGGATCATCACCCCCATGGCTGCCGAGGCGGCCCCGATCCTGGTCTTCTCCTCCCCGGACGAGGAGGAAAGGCGCAGGATCTGCGCCGACTACGCCATAGACAGCCATGACCTGGCCTCGGCCCTGGACCCCGACGAGCTTGGGCGGATCGAGCTGGGAGAGGGGGTGATCAAGATCATCCTTAAGAGGCCCAGGAATTTCACCGGCGAGGACCAACTCCTCTTTACGGTCACCTCCCTGGGCCTCTTCCTGGCCAAGCACCGCCTCATCATCGTGGCCAATGACGGCCTGGGCCTTTTTGAGGACCGGGCGGTGCGCCGGGTGGAGAACATCCGGGACGCCCTCCTCAAGATCCTCTACGGCACCATCGCCCACTTCCTCGGCCATCTCAAGGTGATCAACATGCTCTCCGAGTCCCTAGAGAGGCGGATCACGGCCTCGATGGAAAACCGCTACCTCCTGGACATGTTTACCCTGGAGAAGAGCCTGGTCTACTTTGTGAACGGCATCGACTCCAACCAGGCCGTCCTCGAGAAGATGATCTCCGCCCCGGGCAAATTCGGCTTCAGCGAGACCCAGACCGACATCCTGGACGAGATCCTCATCGAGAACCGCCAGTGCTCCAAGCAGGCGGAGATCTACTCGAACATCCTCACGGGCCTCATGGACGCCCGCTTCTCGGTGGTCAACAACAACCTCTCGGTGCTGATGAAGCGCCTCACGGTGATCTCCATCATCTTTATGCCCATGAACCTCCTCGCGGGGATCGGAGGCATGTCGGAGTTCTCGAGCTGGACAAAGGCCAG
This sequence comes from Spirochaetota bacterium, assembly GCA_029778945.1. Classification (GTDB taxonomy): domain Bacteria; phylum Spirochaetota; class Spirochaetia; order Treponematales; family Rectinemataceae; genus JANYKC01. The sequence continues at coordinate 23,037 of JAKPBN010000128.1, read as the reverse complement.
CCCCTGGTGGCTGGCCTATCCCCTCTTCATGATGGCCCTGGTGCCCGTGGGCTTCCTCACCTTCTGGATCCTGGAGAGGACGGGCCGAGAGAGGGACCGGATCCGGGACGAGCGGAAGCGCCGCTAGGCTCCTTGGCCACGAGCCAAGGCCTTCCTAACTATCACATCATATCTACACATAGTAACATCTCCCACCGCTTGACGATCCCGACAGGCCTCGCTATCCTGACAACACGAGAGGGCGCCTAGGGTTCCTCTTTGGCTTGGGCTTGATAGAGCAGTGCGCGGAACGACCACCGGGAGTTCCGCGACCTTTGGCTGGCGATCCGCCAGCCCTATCGCCAGCCAAAGGACGGTCCGAGCGGCGCCAGCGGGCCAGCACTCCGGCGGTTGCCGGACCTTTGCCCGATACACCCACGGGAAAAAAGCCCGAGGAAGGAGTCTCGACACTTCGAGGCTCCTTTCTCTTTTTTTAAATCCGAGGGGAAGGGGCCTCCATAGCGCGGAGGCATCCATGCGCGTCATCGAAGCGTCGAACCTGTCCAAGACTTTCCGGACCCGAGTCAAGGCCGAGGGCCTAGGCGCGAGCCTGTCCTCCCTGGTCAGGCCCCGCTACCGCGATGTCGAGGCCGTCAAGTCGGTCTCCTTCGAGGTGGAGGAGGGAGAGGTCCTCGCCTTCCTGGGCCCCAACGGGGCCGGCAAGTCCACCACCATCAAGATGCTCACCGGGATCCTCACGCCCTCGGGCGGCCAGGCCGAGGTCCTCGGCCTCGATCCGGCCAAGGACAGGGCCGAGCTGTCCCGCTACATCGGCTCCGTCTTTGGCCAGCGCAGCCAGCTCTGGTTCCACCTCCCCCCCGCCGACTCCTTCCGCCTCATAGGCGCGATATACGACATCGACGAGGACGACAGGCTCTGGCGCCAGGCCGAGCTCGTCGAGCGCTTTGGGATCGGCGACTACATGGACGTCCCGGTGCGCAAGCTCTCCCTGGGCGAGAGGATCCGCTGCGAGATCGCCGCGAGCCTCCTCCCCGCCCCCCGGGTCCTCTTCCTCGACGAGCCCACCATCGGCCTAGACGTGATCGCCAAGCGGGAGATCCGGAGCCTCCTCGTCGAGGCCGCCGAGGAGGACGAGGTGACGGTATTCCTCACGAGCCACGACATCGGGGACATCGAGAAGATCTGCAAGCGGGCCATCATCATCCACCATGGCGAGGTGGTCGTGGACGAGTCCATGAAGGACCTGCGCCACCGGGCCCTCCAGCGCAAGTACGTGGGCGTGAAGTACGCCGAGCCCGTCCACTTCGACCTGCCCGGCCTCAAGCCGGTCAAGGTCAAGGCCGAGGGCATCGAGGGCTCCTTCAGCGCCGCGAGCTATGTGGTGGACACCCGGCGCCAGCACCTGCCCGACCTCATCCGCATCCTGGCCCAGAAGGGCGAGGTCCTCGACCTGACCGTGGAGGATGAGCCCCTGGAGAACATCATAGCCTCGGTCTACGAGGCGGGCACTGGGGCCCAGGCCAGCGCCGCGGCCAGGCCCCTGGAGGTGGCGGAGGCGAGCGCATGAGCTGGCGCAAGTACCGGGTGACGGCCGGCACGAGCGCGAGGAACAAGCTTATCTACCGCGGCAACTTCCTCGGCTCGGTCTTCACCTACGGCCTCTTTGTCTTTGTCTTCGCCCGCATCTGGGCCGCGGCCTACGCGGGCAAGTCCAGCATCGCCGGCTACGACTACACCATGTCGGTATGGTACTTCATCGTCGCCGAGGTCTCGGCCTTTGGCTTTGGCCGCTTCTTCTTTACCCTGGCCGAGGATGTGAAGAGCGGCCAGGTGGCCTACCTCCTGGGGCGGCCCTATTCCTTTGTGGGCTACCACTGGGCCCAGGCCATGGGCACGGGGATCGTCGACGCGGCCAACCTCCTCGGGGAAGGCATCCTGGCGGGCCTCCTCCTGGCCGGGCCTCCCCCCGGAGCCTCGGTCCCCAGACTCTTGGCCGTGCTTGTCTCCCTCCTCCTGGCGGGCAGCCTCCAGTTCCACCTCCAGATGGCCCTCGCGATGACCGCCTTCTGGGTCGAGGAAAACACGGCCTTCTTCTGGATCTTCCAGAAGCTAGCCCTTATTGTGGGGACCCTCCTCCCCCTGGAGTTCCTGCCCGACACCGCAAGGCGGCTAGCCCTCCTCACCCCCCTGCCCTCCCTGGCCTATGCCCCGGCCCGGATCGCCGTCGCGGCCACGGGGCCCCAGGCCCTTGGGCTCATAGGCCTCCAGCTGGCCTGGCTGGGCGGGGCCATCGCCCTAAGCTCCCTGGTCTTTAGCCGGGGCCGCCACCGCGTCGCGATCCAGGGAGGCTGACATGGCCAGGGCATCGGTCCTTCGATCCTACACCCGCTTCCTCTCCGTGACCTTCCAGGTCAACCTCCAGGCCGTGATCGAGTACCGCCTCAACTTCCTCCTCCAGGTCTTTGGGATGATCCTCAACAACGCCTCCTTTGCCCTCTTCTGGGCCGTCCTCATCCAGCAGACGGGAGGCATCGGGGGCTACGGCTTTTCGGATGTCATGTTCCTCTGGGCCCTGGTGTCTTCGTCCTTTGGCCTGGCCCATGTGTGCTTTGGCAACATCCGCCACCTCGGGGCCATGGTCCAGAAGGGGGAAATCGACACCTACCTCCTCCAGCCCAAGGATGTCTTCCTCAACCTCCTCACGTCCCGGACCATCGTCTCGGGCTGGGGAGACCTCCTCTACGGCTTTATTGTCATAGCCCTCCTGCCCGGCCTCTCCTTGGCCCAGCTCGGCTTTTTCTGCGTCCTCACCCTGACCGGGGGCCTCATCTTCGCGGCCACCTTCGCGGCGGCGGAAAGCCTCGCCTTCTTCCTGGGCAACGCCTCGGCCCTCTCCTCGGCGATCTCGGAATTCCTCCTCTCCTTCTCCCTCTACCCGGAGACCGTCTTTGACCAGGGCATGCGCTGGCTCTTCTACAGCCTCATCCCCTCGGGCTTTATAGCCTTTATCCCCTTGGCGGCCTACAAGGCCTTGGACCTGAAAGCCCTCCCCCTCCTGGCCCTCATGGCCCTCGTCTACGGGGCAGGAAGTTATCTGCTCTTTAACCTAGGCCTTAGGCGCTATGAGTCAGGCAACCGGATGGGTACTCGGATCTGAAATCAGGACTTCTAGATGAATGACTAGGCCGCCCTGACCCCGCTTCGCTTGACCCATCGCAGGGGGGCTCCGCAGTATCGGGATATGGAAAAAGTTGTTCGCCCTGGACCTGGAGCCTGGCTCCAGGCCAGGAGGCTCCGGTCGGCCGCCTTCACAAGGCTAGCCGACCCAGGTTACCTGATCAGCCCTCGGGGAGACATCCTGGAGGCCAATCCCGCCGGCCGGGACTTCCTCGAGGCCCTCCCTCCCCGGGGTTGCCAGGGCTCGGTCGGCAGGCAGGAGCTCTTGGAGCTTTTCCGAAGGGCAGCCACAGGACGGCTCGAGCCTTCGCCCTTCCGGGTCGATGGGCCCGGGACTAGCCACTACTTTGAGGCCCGCTTTGGCCAGGCCGACCCGGAGGGCCGCAAGTCCGTGCTGCTCTCGGACGTGAGCATCTGGAAAAAGGCCCTGGCGGAAAAGGACCTACTGATCAGGGTGATCCGGTCCGAGGCGGACAAGCCCGTAGCCGTCTGCGCCCGTTGCGGGGCCGTCAAGGACGAGGAAGGCCAGTGGAGCCGCCCAGGAGCCCTGGCCCAGGCGGGCCTCCCCCAGAACAGGCTCACCCATGGGCTTTGCCAGATCTGCCTTGCCGAGGAGCTGGGCCACGCCGGCCTAGGGGAATCGGCCATAGCCGCCGCCCTGGTCCAAGGCCGGCATCAGACCCGGGGCCAGGAGCTGCCCGGGGGCTGATCGCCCTGGGCCCCGCCCCGATCGATTTTGCAGTAAGTGCCACCAAGATTGTGTACGGGCGCTCGGGTTCGGGTCACCATCCAGCGGCGCAAACCGCAAGGTCCCTGGGCCCACCCCGTATCCATCCCCAGATATGCCGTTGCCGATACTCGTCGCCGGGCCTCAAGGGCGTCGTCCGCCGCCTCAGCCAGGTATCCAGGGCCGGTTGCCCTAGTACCGTGTGGGTCAGCCAGGCCCGATCCATCCATAGCCGCTCCAGCTCCTCCTTCACCATGGCCAGGTTATAGCCCGCCACCTCGGCATGGGTCGGACCCCTGGGCTTCCGGACCCGGTAGGGCTTGCGGTAGTTGTGCTGGTACAGGTAGAGGCTGAGCCGCTCCATCTGGGAGCTCACGTTCCTCCCCCAGCAGGTCGTTTCCCGGACGTGCTCATGGAGGTTTTTCCGCAGCTCCCGGTCGATGTAGTTCACCGGAAAGAGGGGATTGGTCATGGTCCTGGGAGCCCGGGAAGGGATGGTCCTGTGGGCGAGCCGCCCCTGTCCAAGGAGGGCCGCGACGGAGGGGGAGGCCCGAAGGGCCCGGGGATAGTCCCGCTTCTCATCGGTCCAGAGAGTCGAGGCCGGGAGAGAGCCGTCCGAGAGGATCCGGAGCCATTCTGAGGCGATCCGCGAGAAGGACTTTGCCACACCCTTGGGGTCCGCGCGATAACGGCGCTCGAGCTCGGCCCGGCGCTCCTTCTGCTCGAGAGTCATCCTTCCCTTGCGCCGCAGGGTCACATGGTCGGTCGCGTACACGAACTGGGACTCCGCCCCGACCAGGATGTGGATGTTGTTGGGGAAGAACTGGGAGACGCAAAAAGACTCAAAGCCATCGGCGGCAAGGTCCTCCGTGGGCCTCCGGGCCGAGGCCAGGCGGGAGTCCATGGCGAGGACCTGCCTAGCGGCGCGGCCAACCCGATTCGAGACCGACTTGCCCGCGACCCTCCAGGCCCGGCCAATGGCCCGGAGGCTCTCGCAAGAGGAGAGGCGGTGGGTTAGGTCTTCATAGGAAAAGCGCCGCTTGACCCAGTAGTCGACTCGGAAGGTCTGGACCGAGAAGCTCCGGCCGCAGGCCTTGCACTGGAACCTCGGGACATCCCCGAAGATCCTGGTGTGGTAGCTGCCGATGGACCGGAAGCTCCGGTAGGGATCCTTGGGGCCATGGCTGTGATGGACGCAGTCGGGGTTGGCGCAAAAGGGAGGGAGGAAGGAAGGGCTCATACCCCCTAACGCCCCTGGTCTTTTCCGGTGATTGCAGGATACACAATTTCGGTGGCAGTCACAAAAAAACGAAGCGCCCCCAAAGGAGCGCTTCGTTCTGTTTTTTTACCTCCCCGGAATTTTGCATCATTTTTAACTCCCGGCCTCTAGGACCGGCACCTTTTTACATTGCGCGCCGGGGGGCGCTATTTTTACCTATGAGCGACCTGTCGAAAGGAGCTACGGCCAGCCCCACCCGACGTCCCAAACAATATCCCCGGCCTCTTGTCTCCACAATCTAAAAGTGCAAAAAGGAGCCATAGTAATTCATCTACCATGGTGATTTTGGAGATTCAGGATCATAATGGAGGTTAACTTTTGCCCTTGACCGCTTAAATGCGGGTGATATGATACGGAGGGGAGCACACCGATGTCGCAGATGACCTTCGATGACAAAATTTGGCAAGATTTGGCAAGCCGCATCGCAGCGACCTTCCGGATGCCCACAGATATGGCGGACAAACTGAGCGCCAATAAGACCGCCCGCCTCGTGGCCGCCATCCCCTATGTGGCTGGCTGTGACCACCCGGACCGGACTGCCCTGGCCCACCTCGCTACCTATATCCTCGCTTCCAGCGAATCCTGCCGCCACGTCTTTGACCACACCCCGGCGGACGACGCCTCGCCCACCGCCCGACTGGCGCCCATAGCCGACTTCCAGGGCGGGGACAGGAAGGTCATTGCCCAGGGCATGGATCTCCTCGCGGCCATCATGATCAACGGCTATAAGAAGGATATAGAGAAGGATAGGAAGAGTGGGGAATACAATCCCATCCTCGCCGGAACCTGGACCGACACGACCCTTTCGGCCGCAAACCTTTCGGCCCCGGCCTTTTCTTCACTGATGCCCGCCGAGGAAGCCATAGTGGCCTTCTGGGTCCCGGACTGAGTTGGTCATATGAATTCAAGAACATCCCTAGATAAAAGCAGTCACGCCACAGGCCTAGCACTCGCGGTCATCTTTTTGGCCGGTGCGATTCTTGACATAATCTATATCCTCTTGGTCCACGACTTCGATGTGGTGCGGGCCTTAACCCACCCGTATACGATTCTATGCTTCATTATGGCGGTCGGGCTCTACCTAAGCTCGAGAATCCCAAAGCTCGTCTGGTTGCAGCCCTTTGTATTCGCCTTCGGCTCGCCCTTGGCGATTTTCGATGACCCCGGTTCCATCTATGGCGCCGGTTTCCTTTCGATGGCCACCCTTCTCATGTTCCGCCTTGGCTATTTCCGGAAGAAAGCAGCTTTGAAGTTTACGGGACTGATCCTCTTCTTTTTCACGTGCGAGATACTCGGGGCAACAATAGGAAGACGTTCCCTCGTTACCGGAGTCATGCCGGTCTTCTTCGTCACGGTATTCCTCCTCCTCCTATATTTCTCCTATGAAGAAAAGCTCATGGTCTACCTCAAGGAGCCCAAGCCCCGGTTATCCCTGACGGACAAGGGCTTTACCCCCCTGGAGACGGCCTATGTCTTTGCGATCATCGAGGGCAAGTCGGCCAAGGAGATCGCCTACGAGATGAAGGTCACCGAGTCGACGGCCCGGAACAACATATCCCGGGCCTTCCACAAGCTCGGCCTCTCGGACCGCCACGAGTTCACCATCCTCTCCATGAAATACGAAATCGTCGCCTGACCGGGCATCTAAAGGCTTTTTACTCCCCCCAAGGAGACTCCATGGACCACCTCGAGGCGGACAAGCGCGCCGGCGAGGCCTTCGCAGGCCTCTATCGCATCATAGCCAGGCTCAGGGCCCCCGACGGCTGCCCCTGGGACCGGGAGCAGACCCCCCTCACCATGAGGGGGGACCTCATCGAGGAGGCCTACGAGCTCGTCGAGGCCATAGTCGAGGGCGAGGCCGGCCATGTGCGCGAGGAGGCCGGGGACCTCGTCCTTGTGGCCACGATGATCTCGTACATGTTCGAGCAGGAGGGCCGCTTCCTCGTGGCCGAGAGTCTCGAGGAGACCTGCGCCAAGCTCATCCGCCGCCACCCCCATGTCTTCGGGGAGGCCGAGGCCGCCACCTCGGCGGAAGTCCTCTCCCAGTGGGCGGAGATCAAGGAGAAGGTCGAGGGCCGGCGCAAAAAGGACTCCCTTCTAGACGAGGTGTCCGCCGCCCTGCCTACCCTCGAGCGGGCCTACAAGCTCCAGAAGAAGGCCGCCAAGGTGGGCTTTGACTGGCCCGAGGCCGCCGGGGCCTGGGCCAAGGCCCGGGAGGAGCTCGCCGAGGCCGAGGTCGAGGCCCGGGCTATCCAGGCCGGGGGCGGGGACGAGGCAGCCAAGAAGGCCCGCCTCGAGGAGGAGCTCGGGGACCTCCTCTTTTCCGTGATCAACCTGGCCCGCAAGGAGGGCATCGACCCCGGCCTTGCCCTGGCCCAGGCCAATGACAAATTTTCCCGCCGCTTCCGCCATGTGGAAAAGCGCATGGCCGAGGCGGGGAAAAAGCTGGAGGCCGGAGCCCTGGAGCTGATGGACGCCTACTGGGACGAGGCCAAGGCCGCGGAAAAACGGGGCGACTAGCAGCGGAAAGGCGGATTCTTGGCCTTGGCCATGCCGCCCAGGAAGGCCGCGTCTTCCCGGAGCCTCTCCTCGTCACCATTGCCCATCCGCCCAAGGAGCACAAAGCGGCTCATCTTGGGCTCGGTCTCCCCGGCCAGAAAGGCCCCGAGGCGCGCGTCCCAGGCCTCGCAGTCGGCGTCCAGGGCCGAGGCCTGGCCCCGGCGGTCGGCGCTCCGGGCAAGGATCAGGGAAGTCTCGGCTTTGAGGCCCTGGATGGCCTGGGTCCCGGCCTCGGGGGTACGACCGGGAAGGGCTTCCCAGGCCAGGCGGACAAAGGGATGGGCCACATCCGCTATGAGGGCTGAGGCCGAGGGGTAGTCCTCCAGGGCAGTGCCCCGGCTGAGGCTCAGGCAGAGGGTGATGCCCCGGTGGGCGGCCAGGTCGCCCAGGCGTCCAAGCTCCTCCCTCAGGGCGACCCTCTCCGCATACTCGGCGGTGGCATAGGCAGTCCGGCCGGCAAAGACCCTCAGTATGGGGGCCTGCAGGCTCGAGGCCGTGTCGAGGAGGGCCTGGAAGCCGAGGCCGGCCTCCCTCTCGGGATCGACCCGGTAGAGGGCGGCAAAGGAGACAATGGCAAGCCTGGCCATGAGGGTCTCAAAGAGAAGGGCCTGGGCCTCGGAGCTATTGCCCGGGGCCAGATGGGACTCGGCGGCCCACTCGACCCCCTCGAGGCCAAGATCGAGGGCGAGGGCTATGACTTCGCGAGGACTCCTCGCGGGGAAGGCTTGGGATGAAAGGCCAAGGCGGATCATTGGTGCTCCAGAAAACGATGGCCCTTTTGGGGGCCTTGGGGATATTTGCGAATGATTCTTGGCTCAGTGTACTGACCCTGTCCCCTTTCCACAAGCACGGGCCTCGGGCCAGTTTTATTGACGCACCTGTCGCATATGCTTATAATTGACACGGGAAGCGCAAGGAGTCAATAAATGCCCAAGATTGTCGACTACGAGGCGAGGCGGAGGGAGATAGCGGCCAAGGCTGTCTCGGTCTTCGTCCAGGACGGGATCGGGGACGCCAACCTCTCCCGCATCGCCGAGCTCTGCGGCTTTGGCCGCACCACCATCTACAAGTACTTCAAGAACAAAGACGAGATATTCCTCTTTGCCCTCGAGGAGATCTTCGTGAAGGTCGAGACGGAAACCAGGGCCCTCGTCCTCGATCCGAACCTTGGGGCCGCGGACAAGCTCATCGGCCTCCTGGAGATCCTCGTCCGGGCCTCGGTGGACGACAAGGAGCGCATGATCCTCGTGATGGACCTCATCCTGGACCGCAAGCCCACGGGCCTGGAGTCCGAGACCCGGGCGAGGACGATGGCCCTCCGCAATGTCTTTGAGCAGGTCCTCAACGAGGGCATGCGCAAGGGCGAGCTCAAGGAGATCAAGGCGGGTCCCATGGCCTTTACCCTCTTCTCCCTGGTCGAGGCCTTTGTGATCCAGTCCTCCCTCTTCTCCACCCTCTCCTACGGCGACGCGATGGAGGCCACCCGGATCCTCCTGGGCAGCCTGCGGGCAGGCCAGTAGACCCATGGCCCGTGCCCTCTCCCCCGCCAAGCTCAAGAAGGCCCGCTCGAGCTTCTATGTCTTCAACACGATGAACTCCTTTTCCTTTGTCCTCCTCTCGGGCTCCTTTATCACCCTCTTTGCCCTCCGCCTTGGAGCCTCGGACAGCCTCGTGGGCCTCCTCAACTCCTTTGGCTACGCCACCTATTTTTTCCTCCCCCTGGGCAAGCGCCTGGTGGCGCACAACCGCATTGTCGCGGTCTTTGGCTGGGGCTGGCTCCTCCGCTACCTGGCCATGGTCCCCGTCCTGGCCGCCCCCTTCCTGGCCTCCCGGGGCCATGCGGGCCTGGCCTTTGGCCTCATAGCCGCAGGGGTCCTGGGCTTTAACATCTTCCGGGGCATAGCCCTGATCGGCAACAATCCCGTCCTCGCCTCCCTGGCCGAGGGCAGGGATCGGGGCTCTTTCTTGGTCAACGTCCAGATCGTCAACAACCTATCGGGGATGGCTACCAACCTCCTTGTGGCCTTTGCCCTGGCCCGCTTCGCCTCTGCCTCGGCCTCTCCGGGGGCGGTCACGGCCCTCTACGACGGCTTTATCGCCCTGGGCCTCGCAGTGGGCATCGGCGGCTCCCTGATCCTCCTTCGCACCCCCGAGCCTGAGGACTACCGGCCCGGGGCCTCGGCCAGCCTCCTCAAGACCATCGTCGAGGCGGTGAAGGAAAAGCGCTTCCGGGCCTTCTTCGAGGTCCTCATCATCCTGAGCTTTGCCGCAGGGATGGCCCGGTCCTTCCTCCCGGTCTATGCGGTCGCCGTCTATCGCCAGGGGGACGACCTGGTCATGGCCTATTCCCTCCTCGCGAGCCTTGGGGCCGTGGCGATGGGCCTGCTCACCCGCCTCCTCGTGGACCGCCTGGGGGCCAAGCCCCTCTACTTTATCTTCACGGGGGTGGCGGCCATCTCCATCATCCCTGCGGTGGTCTCCCCCGCCCTGCCCACGGCCTTCGAGGCCATCCTCTTCCTGGGGGCCTTTAACTTCCTCTCCTCCTTTGGCCTCGCCGGGGAGGAGAACGCCGGCCAGACCTATTACTTCGGCCTCGTGCCCAAGGAGAAAAACCTCGACCTCTCGGTGGTCTACTTCCTGGCCTTTGGCCTCGGAGGAGCCCTGGGCTCGACCGCGGGCGGCCTCGGCCTCGAGGCCCTGCGGGGCTATGGCCTCGCGGCCCCGGCGGCCTACCGCATCTTCTTCGGGACCGTCCTCTTCTGCCTCCTCCTCGCCCTGCTCAGGATGGGCAGGCTGACCCGCCTTGGCTCGGCCTCGGTCCGGGAATCCCTGGGGGTCATCTTTTCCCTGCGGGACCTGCGGGTCTTTGACCTCCTCCAGCGCCTCGACCGCTCGGCCTCCCCGGCGGAGGAGCTCCGCCTCATCCACGAGATCGGGACCTCGGCCTCCCCCCGGGGCCAGAAGGAGCTCCTGGGCTACCTCGCCTCCCCGCGCTTCGAGGTCAGGGTCGAGGCCCTCCTCGCGATCGAGAACCTGCCTGCCCTGGAAAGCCAGACCCTCGAGGCCCTGGCCACAGAAGTTAGGCGAAACCCTTATACGACGGCCTACCTCGCCGCCCGGATCCTGGGGAAGCAGGGCGGGCCCGGCCACCTCCCGGTCCTGAGGGAGGCCCTGGACGCCCAGGACTACATGCTCCAGGGAGCGGCCGTGGTCGCCGTGGCCCGCCTGGGGGATAGCCCCTCCCGGGAGCGGATCGAGGATATCCTTATCCACACCCAGATTCCCCGGGTAAGGATCCAGGCCGCCTATGCCCTCGAGATCCTGGGGGACCGGGACTCGGTGCCCGCCCTCGTCTCCTGCCTGAGGAGGGAAGATCCCCCGGCCTACATCTCCGACGAGCTCGTCCTGGCCCTGGCGGACATCCTGGGCATCATGGAGGGCTTTTACCCCATGTACGCGGCCTTCCTGGACGACGAGGCCGAGGGCCTTGCCCTCCTCGGGGACGCCGCGGCCCTCAGCCTCCCCGCAGAGGAGCAGCGGGCCGAGTTCGAGCGGGCCCTGGCGGCCAGCCTCATGGAGCCCCCCCAGGGCGGGGAGATGGGCGCCCTGGTGATGCGACGCCAGGCCGACCCCGGGGTGGAGATAGTCCTGGCCGAGGCTGCCCTGGATGGGAACATGAGCTATCGTGGTTTCCGGTTCTTTATCGCCGCCTACTTTGTACTGGCAAAGGGCAAATAGCCACCCGACAAGTCCATTTTGATACTAGTTGGTTGTACATGTCATGGCGGTGGGCCTGGGTTGCGCGTGAGGGGGCGGTTCGCTTCGCTGAAGCCCCCTCACGCTCCACCCACCCCCGCCGCGGTGCTATCCCCAAGCTATCGTCACGGGGCTCGCCAACGAGGCTTTTTTGTCCCTCGTCGTCCTTCCACAAGAAGAGCGGGGGCCTTTGGACTTGCCTTCCGGCGCAACGTTGTATGCCTGCGCGCGCCGGGCCTCGCGGCGGGGGGGGGCCTGTAAGCAAGGCCACCCCAGGACGGACAAGCTCGTCACAGGTGGCCGCCCTAGGGGACGGCCTCGTGGGGCTAACCCCGAGACCGCATTATGAAAACTAGGCCTCGCGGCGGGGGTGGCATGCAGACACAAGGGGCTGAGCGCAGCGAACCGCCCCTTGGGCTCCCATGCCAGGCCCACCGCCAGGATAGGTGTCTTTAAAAAGCCTCTCAGTGCTAAACAAAAGAGGCCGTCCCCTAGGGCGGCCTCCGGTTTTGATGAGCGGGGAAGACTAATCCTCGAGGTCGATCCGGCGCTTTTCCGGGTTGTGGCTGCGCCGCCACAGCACGGCCACGTTCCCGATCACCCGGACAATCTCGGCCCCGGACTTTTCCGCGAGCTGGAGGGCCAGCTCGTGCTTGGATTCCTTGAAGTCCACAAAGCGGAGCTTTACCAGCTCGTGGTCCGTGAGGAGCTTGTCGAGCTGGGCCTCCACGCCCTCGGTGGGGCCGCTGCGTCCCAGGTGGATTTGAGGCTCGAGGTCCTGGGCTAGGCCCGCGAGCTTGCTTCTCTGTCGTGATGTCAGCATGAGGTTCTCCGGAAAGCCGGGCTAGAAGGGTAGGCCGCGCAGAAGGCGGACAAGAAGGCCGACAAGGGTGTCGCCGGCTAGCTTGGCAAGGACGAGGATGACAAAGCCCGTGACAAGGCTCTGGATGTAATTGACAATGCGCCCCCGGTAAAGGACGCGGTTTATCCGGTAGAGTACGGGGTTGAGGAGGGAGTCGATGGCCATCCAGAGGGGATGGAGGCTGTTCCACCGGGCCAAGGCCACGATAAAGCGCAGGAGGACACAGAGCGCCAGGAAGGAGAATATGAAGCCAAAGGCCGACCAGAGGGCACCCACAAGGAGGCCCAGGATGAGGCCCAGGCTTATCGCGCCAGCCCCGTCGAGGCCCGACACAACGGTGGACAGTATGGTCAGGACGGCCAGGGCCAGGATGGGGGAAAAGTCAAATTGGCCCACATGGAGCCAGCGGAAACGAGAAAAGATCCTCAGGTAGGGATCGGTCAGGCGAACAATCAGGGCTCCCGGGCGGCCCAGGTCAAGGCTGGGGAGCCAGGAGGTCATGATCCTCAGGAAACAGAGGATCATGTAGACCGTGATCGCCGCGGAGAGGATCTTGATGGCGTATTGCAGGATCACCTTGGCTTATTTTCCTTTATCCTGGGATTCTTGGGCTTTAAGCATAGTCTCGAGCAGGCGCTGGGCGCTTTCCAGGGCCCGCAGACTTTCAACGGCCGGGTCAAAGCGGGGATTGAGCCTGACCGCTTCCTGCCAGAGGGCCCTGGCTTCGGCCGTAAGGCCCTTGGCGTAGGCTTCGAGTCCGTCAAGATACAGAGAATCGACCTTTTTCGCAAGGTCCGCCCTGCCCAGGTCCCCGAGCTTTAGGGTTACGGTCGCGGAAAGGCGGTTAAAGTCCCGGAGCTGGGTCGTGAGGTCGAGGGTATAGTTCACGTTGATGCTCAGGGGGGGGATGTCGAAGATTGAGCCCAAACTGAGCCGGGGATTGGCGCCCTTCAGGAGGAAGCCCCCGGTCATCTTGACCGCATTGGTGATGTTGCCCTCGACGCCAAAGGCCCAAATAAGGTTCTTTTCCGAAAGGGATAGGTCCACCAGGTTGAGGTACTTGGACAGGTCAAAGGAAAAGAGGAGGGGCCTGATAGGGGAATAGGAGAGGCCGGCGCTCACCACGGTGGGCAGGGGATCCCCCAGGACAGCGGGGCCCAGGTTCTTGATCGCCAGGCCAAAGGCGCAGTTCTTGTTCCGTGAGGAATAGAACTTGAGCCCCGGGCTGTTAAACCGGACTAGGGCCCCGAGGTCGAGCATGATGGCCCCGGCGGAGTTGCCGGCCGCATCGGTGATGACCGAGGGCACGGCCCGGTAGGCTCCCTTGAGGGTCGCCCCCAGGGCCAGGCCGGTAAAGTTGTAGCCCGAGAAAAAATTGTAGGAGACATTGAGGCCCAGTATTGCCTCGGAATAATACCCGACGGCCAAGGTATCGCCATATTGGTCAGTTTGGGGAAACTTGAGATAAAGCCATTTGCCCATCAGCCCAAAGCCGAAGTCCTTCCTCCGGATTGTGTAGACTGCGCTTTCCACCGCGCTGTCGGCTATCCAGTTGTTGTGGTAGATAGCCAGCTCGGTCTGGTCGAGGAGGGAGGAGGCGGCCGGGTTGGCCTCAAAATAGGAGGAATCCCGATAGACCGAGGTCGAGGCCATGCCCATGCCCTCTGAAAGGCCTCCCATGGGGACGAGGAGGGACCGGAAAGTGGTGAGTCCGGCATTGTCATCGGCCTCGAAAAAGGCGCTGATGTCGGAATAGAGGGTGGACGCGCCGTCGGCGCTGCCCTGCCATGCCGGAATGGCCAAGATGAGGATAATGGCCGCTACCAAAAGGCGGGGCGAGGGCTTCATGGCATAAATAGTATACTCTGCTCCGGACCGGAATTCTACTCGCCACCGTTCTCCCTACAAGTCAAGGAATTAGACGCCGAAAATAAAGCGGGGGACCATGCTCTTCAATGTCCCTCCCTGGGTGTATATTCTGGCAGTAAAAAGGTGTTTTACATAAAGCAAATGCTTCGCGACACGGCTTGGCGCCCAGGGAGGCGCGCCTACCCCTGGCCCCGGAGGGGCCTCATCCTCGCCATCCTGGCCGTTGCCCTGCTGGGAACGGCCCTGCCCCTCCATGCCATGGGCCACAAGGAGGATCCCCTAAGCGAAGCCAAGGCCCTCATCGCGGAAAAGAGATATGACGACGCCATCATCAGCCTCAAGGCCTTTATCCAGAAGAACCCCGACCGCTTTGACGAGGCCCAGCAGCTCCTCCGCCAGGTGATCGAGGCCCGAAGCACTTATACCAAGGTGGCCCAGGAGCTCGTCGACCTCGTGCGGAGCGATCCCGAGGGCCTCAAGAACGACCGAAAGCTCGAGCTGATCAACCAGCTCTACAGCCTCGAGGCCCCCAACGACACAAACCGGAAATTCCTCGTCCAGACGGAAAAGCTCTCGGCCTACCTGAAGTACAAGAGCGACCTGGCCAAGCTCTTTGCCCGGGCCAAGACTCTCCTCGATGAGGCCCGGTCCACCGATGACGGAGCCAAGTTCGCCACCGCCGTGGCGACCTACGAGGAAGGCTTTTCCATCTACCGCCGCCTTTTTGACGAGGGGCCCTACGACCCCCTGACCAAGTCCGCCGTGGCGGGCATCATCGACAAGATCAAGGCCGAGGCCGCCGCCTATGTCTCTAGCCAGGGCGAGCTGTCGCGCCTCGTGGCCGGCCAGAGCTCGGCCCTGGCCTTGCCTGACCCCGAGGCGGCCTCGACGGCCTGGACAGCCCTGGAGGCGGCCCTCAAGGAGCGGGTGGACCGGCGCAATGCCGTGATAGCCGCGGCCCAAGGCCTGCCGGCCCAGTTCCGGAATGTCGTCAAGGCCGAGCCCGAGCTCGAGTGCCTGGACTCATCCTTTATCCCCTTTGCCCACAAGGTTGCCCTGGGCCGGACCGCCGTTGATGAGGACAATCCAGCCGTCCTCCCCGAGGGCGTGGCCGGCTCCATGGATATCCAGTGGATCTATATCCTCAACCGGCTCCAGACGGAATTCGAGGCCAGCCTGGACGCCGAGTATGCCAAGGCCCTGGCGGCTTATGCCAAGGCGGACTGGGTCGAGGCCCAGACGGCCTTTGAGAAGGCCTCGGGCCTGGCGGGGACGGGGCTCCAGTTCTTTGGGCTCTGGGGCCTGACCCGGCCCAGGGAGTCGGTTCCCGAATTAGCCGACTATTGGAAGGACCTCCTCAAGGGAAAACCCCGGGCCAAGGCCCGGGACTCCCACCTGGCTGCGGTCTCGGGCTCGGGAGCCCGCCTGGCCGCGGCCCTGGGCTCGGCCGCCACAGCCAGCGACGCGGCCACGGCCTTTGCGGCGGGCCTCAAGGCGGACTCCCCCCTGGCCCCGAGTCTTGCGGGCCTGGCCGCCTCCCGGGCGGTCCTCGTCGACCTCGAGGCCAAGATAGCCGCCGAGACCAAGCTCGCATCCGACCAGGCCAAGGAGCTCCAGTCCTTGCAGGCCCAGGGCCTGAGCTTGGAGAGCTCCCAGACCGCCCAGAAGGACCTGGAGGCCAAGATCGAGGCCGCCACGGCCTCGGTCCTGGCCAAGGAGATAGGCATCCTCTCCCTGGCCTACGACTTCGAATACCAGAGGCTTGCGGCGGAGCTGGATACCCAGACCAAGGACACCGAGGCCGCCCAGGCCCTCCTCGCAGGCCGAGAGGACCCGGAGAATCCCAAGCTTATCCTGCCCAACGGGACCGTGGCCCCCGGCACCGGGACCCTCCTCATGTACCCCGGGGAAAGCCTTGCCCGGCTCACGGCCCAGGCTCCCCGCCTGGCTGACCTGCGGACCCGCCTAGGCTCCTTTGCCAAAAAGACCAGCGGGGAGAGCCCCCGGGTCCTGGCGAGCCCCGAGGTTCAAGCCTGGGTGGACAAGGCCAAAAAACTCGAGGCCGATGCCCAGGGCCTCGAGGCCCAGCGCGCCAGTCTCCTTGCCCGGGCCCAGATCCAGAAAAACGATGCGGAGTCCAAGAAGGCCCAGGCCAAGCTGAGGGAAGACGAATCCCGCCGGGCCCTGGACGCCCAGAATTTCGACCTTGCCGACTCCAAGCTCTCCGACGCCAACGAGTCCTACCGCCTGGCCTTCGAAAAAGAGGCCAATCCCGGCCTCAAGAAGTCCTGGACAGACACCTACGAGAAGCTCAGGAAGTCGATCCAAAATGATAGGGTGGATAAGGCAGTCAAGGATATCGGCAAACTCCTCGCGGCCGGCACTACCCTCTTCTACCAGGACAATTTTCTCAAGGCCGGGACCGCCTTTACCCAGGCCAACAACATAAGCCAGGCCGTCTTGAAGTTCGACGACCCCACGGCCACCCGCTGGCTGGCCCTGGTGGACCGTGCCCTCTCAGGCAACAAGGACCGGACGGTCGACGCCAAGAGCCCCCTCTATGCGGAGATGAGCCAGCTTATCTCCCTGGCCAGGACCTATTACAGCCAGGGCCAGGCCCTCCTGGCCCAAAAAAAGAAAGCCGAGGCCGATGCCGCGTTTAGCCAGGCCCAGGACAAGATCAAGCAGATCAAACAGGTCTTCCCCTACAATCAGGAAGCCAGCGTCCTGGGCTACCGCATCAGCAAGATCCAGGATCCCCAGGCTTATCGGGCTGACATCAGCGCCAAGATAGCCACCGCGAAAAAGGAGAGCGCGACCCCGACCAAGGACAACCTTGTGACCTTGCGGGACATCAGCTTGGTGGACCCTGGTTTCCAGGGACTATCGGAGATCCTGAAAGTGTACGAGGACTCCATCGGGGTAACTAGTGGTAAATCGATTGCCAAGGTCATCAATACAGCCGACAAGAATGCGGCCCAACTCCTCGTGACCCGGGCCCAGGACACCTATGACTCCCGGGACATCCCCAACTTCGGGTACGCCGTCGACGACCTCGCCCGGGCCATAGCCTTGGATCCGACCAATGCCTCGGCCCGGTCCCTCTATGACAAGCTCATCCTGATGGTCGCCTCCCGGCAGACCCCCCTCTCGGCGGCCGCCGAGGTCGACTATCGCTCGGCGATCGCCTTCTTCCAGTCCGGGGACTATCCCTCGGCCAATGCCCTCGTGGACAGGCTCCTGGCGGATCCGAAAAACCGGACCAATCCCAACCTCATTGACCTATCCAAGAAAATAAAGGCCCGCCTATAATGTCTGTCTCCAGGAGTACCACTCGAACCATGGGACATGCGGCGCGCCTAGCCAGCTTCCTGGCCATAGTCCTTCTCTGCCTGATCAGCCCCTCGGTCGAGGCCTACTCGGTCTACTGGGAAAACCCCCGCCCTGTGGCCGAGGGGAATGGACGCTTCCCGCTGATCCTCAACGTGGGCAAAGACCTCCTCGTCCTCTGGCAGGAGGCCGAGACCCCTCCGGGGGCCACGGACAAGGCCAATGCCCCCGGCCAGGCCTGGCTTTCCCTGGCCAGGTACGACGGCACTAACTGGGAAACCCGGCGCCGCGCCGCCGGCCCCTACCAGTTCCTTGGCACCGAGCCCCCCCTCTTTAGCGCCAGCGCCGAGGGCAAGCGGGTAGCCATCGCGGCCTCCAACGGAGACGGCAAGATCGCCATCCTCCTCTCCTCCGACGGGGGCCAGAGCTTCAGGACCGTGGAAAGCTTGGCCCCATCCTCGGCGGCCGTGGCGCCCCGTATCTTTTTCTCCGCGGGGGGCGGCTATATCCTCTTTGCCACCCAGGGGGATCCGGGCAATGAGGTTGACTCCCTGAGCCTCTCCTACTCGACAAGCCAGGATGGCTCGACCTGGGAAAAATTCAGGCCCCTGGTCAGCCCCGAGGACGGGATCAGCCGGGGCCTCAACTTCCTGCCCGTGGTGGAGCGCCTCCCCGGCAAGGAGGGGAAGGATATCGTCGTCTTCCAGTCCTATCTCACCACCAAGCCCCAGAGCTTCCAGCTCTATTCCAAGACCTCGGTGGACGGCGGGAAAACCTGGTCGGCCGCGAACCGCCTGACCACCTTTGCCGACCCGGACAGTCCCAGCGCCGAGGTCAATGCCTACGACAACGAAAGGCCGGACCTGGCCATGGTGGCAGGCAGGCTCTGGCTCACCTGGGAGCGCCGGGCCTCGGCCTCCTCGGCCCGGGATACCCCCCAGATCTACGCCCTGCCCCTGGGCGCCTCTGGCCATGCCTTGGCGGCGGACCTGGAAAAAGTCTCCACGGCCCCGGGCACGTCCTCCGCCCCCCGCCTGCTTGAGATCGAAGGCCAGCCCGCGGTCACCTGGTTTGACGACAATGCCGGCCAGGGCCAGGCCAGGGTCTTCCTGGCCCGCCGGGACGGCCTCAACTGGCCCGAGCTCTACCGCACGGTCAACAAAGGGCCGGCAAGCTTTGGATCTGCGGCCTTCTACAACGGCAAGACCTATTCCGTCTGGCAGGGCACCGATGGCGGGCGGGACCGGGTCTACCTCCTCGAGCCCGACCACAGCGCGGCCCCCCCCGGCCTGAACGCCGAGAACTTCAGCCCCGGCAAGCGCAGCCGCAACGAGGTAGCCCAGGTAAGCGTCGACCTCCCCCAGGACTCCTCGGGGATCGCAGGCTATTCCTGGACCTGGTCCCGGGACCCCGCGGCCAAGCCCCCCCGGGAGCTCGTGGCCCTGCCCAAGGACAGGAGCCTCCGCCTCCCTGCGACGGCCGATGGCCCCTGGTACCTTGCGGCGGCCTGCCTTGACTATGCGGGCAACTGGTCCTCCACGGCGAGGATCCGGTTTGACCGGGACCGAACCCCTCCCACGCCTCCCGTCCTCATCCCCGCGGATATCGACGAGGCGGGCTTCCTCAGCTCGAGCAGCTTTGGCCTGCGCTGGATAACCCCGGAAAACCGGGACGGAAGCCCCGTGGACGATGTGGCCGGCTATACCTGGGACCTGAGCTACATTGGAGGCCTCAAACCCTCCGGGACAAAGACCCGCCCTGCCCCCAAGGCCGCCGGCAAGGCCGGGGCAGGAGGCCTTCCGGGCCTCTCGGCCTGGGAGGCGGGCCTCGTCGCCGCCGCGGGTCCCCGGGTCCCTCCGCCCATCCTGCGGACCACCCGGCCCGAGACCTCCTTCACCAACCTCGATGACGGCTACTATCTCTTCTCCGTGGCCGCGATAGACGCCACCGGCAACATAGGCGATGCCTCGACGATCCTCCTTAGGGCCAACAAGTACATACCTTACACCACGGTCACGACGGCCTCGGTGGCGGCCAACAAGGCCGGCCAGTCCTACACCGCCATGGTCATAGGCAAGGGCTTCAGCATCGACGGCTATGTGGAGCGTCTCGTCCTGGACCGGGACGGCAAGGAGCCCTACGACCTGGACGCGAGCCTGGACGCCAAGGGCTTCCGGATCCTCTCGGACACCGAGCTCGACCTGAGCTACTCCGACCTCCCGGCGGCCTCCTACCGCATTGGTATCTTCCACCCCAAGCGGGGCTGGTACTGGACGAGGCCAGTCCTCAACCTCGATCCCTCGGGGACCTTCAAGTTCGGAGAGGCCCCCCCGCCCTACAAGCCCTCCTGGGTCTTCTCCGAGACCCGCAGCTACCGCCTGACCATCTATGACCTGATCGTCGCCCTCTCGGTGCTTTTCTTTGGCCTCGGCATCCTCCTCCTCTCCCGGCAGGCCGTCGCGGCCGCCCGGGACGCGGAGACGGTCCGCCTCGAGGTCCTCGCCCTTGTCTCAGGAGGTTCCATGCCCAGCCAAGCCAAGGCCACCGAGGCCAAGAAGCTGCGCCGCCGCGGCGCGGGTCTCCGCCTCAAGGTCTCTCTCACGATAGCCGCCCTCGTCATCTTCGTGGTCCTCCTCGTGGCCATACCCCTCGGGGTCTCCATGATCCGTTCCGAGTCGGCTACCCTCGCGGACGGCCTCAGACAGAAGGTCAATGTCCTCCTGGAGAGCGTGGCCCAGGGTGGACGCACCTACCTATTCGAGGTCAATGACCTCCAGCTAAGCTTCCTCCCCGCCCAGGCCCAGGCCATCCCGGACGCCAGGTACATCACCGTGACCGGCTACGGCTCCGCCAAGAGCACCGACCCGGACATCCTCTGGGCCACCAACGACCCGGACATCTCCGTCCAGCCGCCCAAGAAAATCGACACGGATAAAATGCAGACCGGCGTCTCCAGGCTCACGGACAGCGTCAGCCCCCTTGTGCCGGAGATCATGAAGACCATCAACGACCGGGCGGCGGCCGAGGTCAGCGACCTGACCGAGGCGATCGCCGCGATCAACAAGGAGCGGGACAAGCTCAGACTGTTAACCGACGAAGTCAGCAATACCAGGTACAAGGCCCTCAACGACACCGTCACAAACTATCGGAACACCATCGCCCAGCGCCTGGCCAAGCTGTCCGACTCCTCGATCGGCGTCTACCCGGCCTTTGACCCCAGCCTGGCCGCCCAGAGGGAGGCCAACTATATCTTCTACAAGCCCATCCTCTTTGACCGGGACCAGGATGAGCTCTACTACCGCGGCCTTGTGCGCCTCGAGGTGTCCACCAAGGGCATCGTCAAGACCCTCCAGGACGAGACCCAGGCCCTCATCCGGCGGACGGCCCTCTTCGCCGCCATAGCCCTGGGCCTGGGCCTCATAGGCGCCTTTATCCTCTCCTCGGTCATCGTCATCCCGATCCGCAAGGTCGTAAAGGCCATCGAGCGCATCCGGGACACCGAGGACAAGAGCCTCCTCCACGACCTGGCCATCGAGGTCAAGAGCCGGGACGAGATCCGGACCCTGGCGGACACGATCAACGAGATGACGGATGGCCTCGTCAAGGCAGCGAAGGCCAGCAAGGACCTAATCCTCGGCAAGGGCATCCAGAAGATGTTCATCCCCCTCGACCCGTCTCCGGACGGGAGGGCGAAGCTAAGCACAGGCCATCATGACGCAAAGGATTATGAGATCTTTGGCTACTACGAAGGCGCCGATGAGGTCTCCGGGGATTACTGGGACTTCCACTCCATCAACGAGCGCTACCACTACTTTATCAAATGCGACGTTTCCGGCCACGGCGTCCCGGCGGCCCTCATCATGGTCCAGGTCGCCACAATGGTGATCAATTACTTCAAGGACTGGGAACAGGCCATGCCTAAGTCCTTTGACCTAAGCAACCTGGCGTATAAGATCAATGACTTTCTTTGCGATCGAAAATTCGTCGGGAAATTTGCCGCTTTTACCCTGGGGGTCTATGACTCAAAGGAAGGCATTGCCTATCTTTGTGAAGCCGGAGATACCCGCCTGCATATCTGGTCCGAACGAGAGGGAAAACTTGTGGAGCATATCCTGCCCAATTCCCCAGCGGCAGGTCCCCTGGATAGCTTTATGATCCAATCCGGGAAAGGCACTGCATTTACCCAGGTGACCAAAAAGCTCGAGAAGGGGGATATCCTCTTCCTCTACACGGATGGCATCGACGAGGCCAACCACCATTTCTATGATGCCCAGGGCCGGACCTTTGTCTGCAAGGACGCTGAAGACAATGTTGACCACACGGTCCACCATAAGGGCGGCCAAGATAGCGAAGAATTTGGGTATGACAGACTCTCCGCCGTCCTGGAGGCCATCCAGTCCAAGGGTTCATACCGCATGGTCAGAGAGCACGTGCCGGATGAAGTCCTTAGCTTTGACTTCTCCGGCTGCGATGGCAGCCTAGAGGAAAAGATCATCTCCCTTGTGGCGGTGGAAAAGGTCTTCCGGATGTTCCGGGACAGTTTAGTCACAGAGAAGAGCTCCATCGTCGTGGATGGCAAGGTGGATGAATTCCTCAGGAAAAAGGCTAGATTCGACCAAATCAGGCTCTACCTCGGTCCCGACGACCAGGACGGCAACAACCCGAACATCATACCACTCAACAATGCAGAAAACCCCGGCTATGTCATCTACAAGGGCGTCCGGGAAGACCCCCAGGACGACGACCTGACCTTCCTGGCCATCCGGAGAAAATAGGCGCCCTAGTACGCGATGGGCGCCTCCGGCTTTGGCCCCAAGAGGTCTATCCGCGCGAAGATCGAGTCGAGGCTGTCCCGGCGGAGGACATAGCGGGTCCAGGGGCTGCCCTCGAGGTCCTGCTTCTCCAAGGACTCCTTTTCGATATAGGCCTTGGCCGCGGCCAGCTCGGCCCAGCGGACGAGGGCTATGCTTGCGCCTGGGGCCTGGCCGCCGCTGGCTCCGACCTCCTCAGCCGCTGGCCCGGCATCTATCTCGATGGCCGTAAAGCCCCCGGAGCCAATGGCGCAGCCGGAGTTGAACACGCAGGGTATGACAAAGTCCCTTTCCTCGTAGAGGCCCCGGGAATCCTCCCCGGCCTTGCGCCTGCGCTTGAGGCCCTCGAATTCCTTCCGGTAGAGGGCCACCGTCTGGGCTATCTCCTCCCGCCTCTGCCCCTGGGCCCCGGGATACTCCCGCAGGAGGCTCTCCATGGACCAGCGGAGGGAATCGTACTTGGACAGGGACTCGAAGAGGGGCCTGTGGGTGTGGCCGGCTATGGACACGAGGCCCAGGCGCCTCGAGGCACGGTAGATCCGGCGCTCGGCCTTGAAGCGCTGGCGGGAGTCCCGGGAGATGCTCGTGTTCTTGATCCGGAGGGGCTTCGCGAGGTAGCGGACCACAAAGTCCGAGAGGTAGTTGTGCTTCACGAAAAAGCGCGAGG
>JAKPBN010000117.1 GCA_029778945.1 Spirochaetota bacterium | reverse complement strand
CTTGGCGACCGTCGAGCCCACCTCGCCCCTGCCCTGGGCCTCGGGATCCGGCACATAGGACTCCAGGACTTCCTGGAGCTCCTCCTCGGAGATCTCCGGGGCATTCTTGCGGATAATGTCCGCCACATAGCCCTTTACCATGGAGCGCATGCCCTCGAGGGAATAGCCCATCTGGGCCTGGAGCTCCTGGGCCATCTTCTGGGCCGAGCCCTTGGGCCCGAGGCCCCCGAGGCGGGCTACGGCCCCCCGGTCTCCGGCCCGGCGCTGGCAGGCCTTCTGGATCACCTCGAACTCGGCGTCGTCGGCCCGGTTGAGGATATAGTCGAGGATGGATTCAAGCTCTTTGCGGGACATGGGCCTTAGTATCGCCCCAAGGGGCCGGGCTCGTAAAGGCTTGGAGCCCCAGGGCGCCGAGGCGCTCGGGCGAGCTAGACGCGCAAAGGCCCGGAAGTCTAGGATGGCCCATGCATCCCGAGCGCAACAAGGCGAGGCTCATGGGCCTTGCGACGGCCCTCCTGTGGGGCCTTTCCTTCCTCAGCATCAAGATAGCCCTGGGCTCCCTGCCCCCCATGACCCTGGGCCTGGCCCGCTTTGTCATAGCCGTGGCCATCCTCCCTCTTATTGCCCTGGCGATGAAGGAGGACCTGCGGGTCGCCCTGAAGGACCTCCCCCTTCTCGCCTCGGGGGGCCTTGTGGGGGTAACCCTCTACTTCCTCTGCGAGAACAACGGGGTCAAGCTCCTCTCGGCCTCGGAGTCCTCCCTGATCATCGGCGTGATCCCCGTGGCCACCATGCTGGCCGAAAGGGTCTTCCTCAAGACGAGGCTCGGGGGGAGGGCCTATGTCGGCGCCATCCTCTCCTTCGCGGGAGTCGGACTTATCGCGGCCCGGTCCGCGGGGGCGACCTCCTCGCCCCTGGGCTTTCTCTACATGGCCGGGGCGGCCTTCTCCTGGGTCCTCTACTCCTTTATCACCCGGCCCCTCTCGAGCCGCTATGGAAGGATCTCTGTGACCTTCTGGCAGTCCCTCTTCGGCCTCCTGGGCTTTGTCCCCTTTGCCCTGGCCGAGGGCCCGAGCCTCTCCATGCTCGGCGGTCCCGTCATCCTCCATGTCCTCTACCTAGGCATCTTCTGCTCCGCCGTGGGCTATTGGTTCTATGTCACGAGCCTCGAGATCCTGGGCCCCGGGCCCTCCTCGACCTTCATTAACCTCATACCCGTGGTGTCGGTCATCGCGGCCTTCTTCCTCCTGGGGGAGAGGCTGGCCCTTGGCCAGATGTTCGGGGCGGCCCTGGCCGTGGTCGGGGTCTACCTAGCCACCTTGCCGGGGAAGAGAGTGGTTGAGTAGTTGAGTGGCTGAGTGTGAGTGTGAGTGTGGGTAACGAGTGAACTCACACCAATAACTCACACCCACACTAAATACCCGACTGCTTCACTCCTCCACCACTCCAATGCGGAGGGCATAGCGGTAGAGGTCAAAGCGGTCGGTGAGGTCGAGCTTGCCAAAGATCGAGGACTTGAGGTTCTCGATGGTCTTGACGCTGAGGTCGAGGCTCTCCGCGACTTCCCTGGCGCTGCGGTTGAGGGCGGTCAGGCGGAAGACCTCCTTTTCCCGGGGGGTAAGGGAATCGTACCGGGTCCGCTCCAGGCCCATCTCCGCCGACGCCAGGCGGACGGTATTGCGGGCCAGGATCTCCAGGGGCTCGCCCTGGATGCCCAGCTCGCCCCGGCTTACCGCGGCCAGGCAGGCCAGCATGGTGTCGCTCCCCTGGTCCTTGCACAGGTAGCCCCGGGCCCCGGCGGCCAGGGACTCCACGATGTTCTCAAAGCGCACGGAGACGCTGATCATCACGGCCCTCACGCCCGGCCGGGCGCGCGCAAGGTCCCGGACAAAGTCGATGCCGTTCTGGCCCGGGAGGTTGAGGTCCACAAGGACGAGGTCTGGCGGGGCCGAGGAGCTTGAGAGGAGGTCCTCCCGGGCCTTTTCCGCCGAGGGGGCCAGGCCCACGACCCTCCACTCCCCCGAGCTCTCGATGATGCCCCGCAGGCCCTCCTGGACGGCCGGATGGTCATCGACAATGTAGACCGCAGGCAGGCTCTCACGCTCGTGCATAGGGCATCTCCAATAGGACAATGGTTTTGGTTCCCGGCCTGGACACCACCTCGAGGCTTCCCCCGAGCATCAGGGCCCGCTCCTTCATGCCGGGTATGCCCTGGTGGCCGGGCCCAGGGCTGGGCTCATCGGGATCAAAGCCCCGGCCGTCGTCCTCGATCCGCATCCGCAGCCTTCCCTCGCTGGCCTCGAAGCGGACCGTGGCCCTCCGGGCCGAGGCATGGCGGACCACATTGGCCAGGGCCTCCTGGAGGATGCGGTAGAGGCTCAGGGCCTCGGCCTCCCCCAGGCGGGCAAGGCCTCCTGGCGGGGCTAGGAAATCTATGGCCAGGCCCGAGCTCTCCCCGAGGTCCCGGCAGAGCTGGGCCGCGGCCTCCAGAAAGCCGTAGCGCTCCAGGGCGGGGGGCCTCATCTGCCAAGACAGGTCCCTGAGTTGGCGGATAGCCCCCTGGATCCTCGAGGTGATGGCCTTGCGGTGGCCCTCGGGATCCTCCGGAAGGCGGGAGACATACATCGACGCGGCGGCCAGGTCCTGGGCCACCGTGTCGTGGAGCTCGAGGGCCAGGCGCTTGCGCTCGGCCTCCTGGCCCTCCAGGGTGGCTGTCATCAGGTCCCGGAGCCGGCGCCTGCCCGCCCGCTCCCGCATCCGCAGGCTCGCCGACCAGAGGCTCAGGCCCAGGAGGGCAAACATGGCCACGAAGATAAAGCGGTTGACCACGGTCAGGGAGGCCATCACCGAGGCGGCGGACCGGTCGATCAGGCCCAGCCTTCTCTCGATGTCGGTCTCAAAGCGCGTCGCCTCGAGGCTGAGGACCCGGTAATAGTCCAAGGTCTGGGCCTGGTCACCCTCCAGGGCCAGGCGGGCAAGGCCCGCAAGGCTGTCCCATTCGGCCAGGAGCTCGGCCTGGGTCGGTCCGGTCTCGACCGTTTCGACTCCGCGGCCCGGCCTTGCCCGAAAAGCGGATATTGTCCCCAAGGCGGTGAGGACCCGGGAATCCTGGAGCCCGCGGAAGAGGGAGTCCGTCCGGGCGAGCTCGATCCCGGCCTCTTCCCGCCTTGACTTGCCCCCGATGCCCAGGGAGAGCTCCAGGAGGTCGGCCTTGAGCTCGAACCAGGCCGCCCGGAACTCCAGGGCCGTCCGCCCCTCGGCCTCGATGCCATGCTGCGTTTTTGTGAAGGTCTGGGAAAAGACGCCCAGGACGAGGAAGACCAGGAATATCAGGAGGAAGCTCATTCCCGTCCTAAAGCCTTCTCTGTCCCGCATCTTGCGCTTTTTATAGCCTTGAACTAGGCTCCGGGCAAGGGGAGGCCCGATGAAGCTCCGAACTATCTTTGCGGCAAGGCCGGCCTGGCTCGTTCCGGCCATGGTGATCCTGGGGGGATTGCTCAACGCCGCGACGAGTTGGCTCAACATGGGCCTGGGCAGTCCGCTTTTTTTTGACTCGATCTTTACCGCCATTGTCGCCGCCTTGGCCGGGCCCCTGGCAGGAGTCGCCACCGGCCTTGCGAGCCACCTCTTTATGGAGGCCTTCCACGGCTTTAGCGGCGCCTTCCTGCCTTTTGCCCTCTGCAATATGGCCACCGGGCTCATTGTAGGCCTGTTTGCCAGAAAAGATGGCCTTCGGGCTTCCCTTGGTCCCATCCTCTGCGCCCTCGGGGTGACCCTGGCCAATGCGGTCATCGGGGGAATAGTGGCCTACTTTGTCTTTGGGGGCAGGACCGCCCACGCCAGCGATGACCTTGTGACCGCCCTTATCCTGGCCGGCCAAAGCCTATTCCATGCGGTGTTTTGGGCTCGGATTCCGGCTAACCTTGTGGATAAGGCGATCGCGGTCTTTCTCGCAGTCCTGGCCTGGCGCAGCCAGGCCAGGACTAGGCCAAACGATTAGGCAAGGCCCGGGGAGATGCTTTTTTGAAATCCACATCTTTACATAGCTGACCTTGGGCAGTGTAGGCCCGAGCCCAAGGGGGCGCTAGAGAAGGCGCCCTAGCCAAAGCCGGGAAAATTTCCCGGGATGAAAAAAGGGAGCCCCGGCTAGCCAGGGCTCTTCAGTCTTTGCGGTTCAGCGTTCCGGGGCCTAGCCCAGGAGGCGGTTCATCCGGCTGGCAAAATCCGCGGGGTCCGCCAGGGGGGCTCCCTCCACGAGGAGGGCCTGGTCGAGGAGGACCCGGGCCAGGTCCTCGGCTACGGAGTCCGAGGCCGAGGCCAGGCGCTTGACGAGGGCATGGGCGCCGTTGAGCTCCAGGATGGGCTTGAGCTCCGGCAGGTCCTTGCCCCCCATGCCCTTGAGAAGCTCCCGGAGCTGGAGGCTGGGATCGGCCTCGTCGAGGACGACGCAGGAGGGACTATCCGCAAGGCGCTTGGAGAGGCGCACATCCTTTACGGCGTCTCCGAGGATAGCCTTGGCCCGCTCGATAGCCTTGGGGGCCGATTCGTCCGCGGGGTTTTCCGCGTCCGCCCCCAGGTCCTCCTCGGCGCCGGAGCGGTTGATCGCCTTCCAGGCATGGTCCTTGTGGGGCCCCAGGCCGGAGATGACAATCTCGTCTATCTCGTCCGGGCAGATGAGTACCTCGAGGCCCTTCTTCCGGTAGATCTCGAGGAGGGGGGACTTCCGCAGGCGCTCCTCCTCTCCGCCGGACAGGTAGTAGATGGCCTTCTGGTCCTCCTTCATCCGGCCCTCGTAGTCGGCGAGGCTGGTCCAGCCCTCCACCGACGAGGACTTGAAGCGGATGAGGTCGAGGATGGCGTCCCGGTGGGCGTAGTCCGAATAGAGCCCCTCCTTGAGGGGCCGGTTGTACTCGGCGATAAAGCTTGAGTACTTGTCCGGGTTGGCCTTGGCCAGGTCGGCGAGCTCCCCGAGGATGCGCTTGACCGAGGACGAGCGGATCTGGGCCATCACGCGGTTCTGCTGGAGGATCTCCCGGCTCACGTTGAGGGGGAGGTCCTCGCTGTCGATCACCCCGCGCACAAAGCGGAGCCACACCGGCAGGAGCTCCTTCTCGTCGTCGGTGATAAAGACCCGGCGCACAAAGAGCTTGACCCCGGGCTTGTAGTCGGCCCGGTAGAGGTCGGCGGGGGCCTTCTTGGGGATAAAGAACAGGGTCGTGTACTCCAGGGTGCCCTCGGCCCGGGTGTGGGTCCAGAGGAGGGGCTCCTCGTCCTCGGCCCCAAAGCCGCCCATCCCGGCGGCAAAGCCCTTGTAGAAGTCGAGGTAGTCCTGGTCGACAAGCTCGGACTTGGGCCGGCGCCAGAGGGCGCTCGCGGCGTTGACCTGCTCGTCCACGACCTTGGTTCCCGGGGCCTCGCCCTCCTTGGAGGGCTGGTCATAATCCTTTTCCGTGGAGATGAGGTGGATGGGATAGGCCACGTGGTTGGAGTACTTCTTGAGGATCTCCTCGAGCCTCCAGCGCCCAAGGAAGGCCTTGCCCTCCTCGTTGAGGTGGAGGACAATCCTCGAGCCCGGGACGGCGGCGGGGTCCTGGCCCGGGGCGGCGCCTATGCCCTCGAAGGAGGGGGCGGCCTCCACGGTGTAGTCCCCCTTGCCGTCGCTGGACCAGGTGAAGGCCTCGGTCTTGCCGGCCCTGCGGCTTGTCACGGTGACCTTGTCGGCCACCATAAAGGCCGAATAGAAGCCCACCCCGAACTGGCCTATCAGGTTGGAGTCCTTCTTGGCCTCCGTGGGCAGGGCCTCGAGGAAGCGGCGGGTGCCCGAGCGGGCGATGGTGCCCAGGTTTTCCTCGAGCTCCTTGTCGTCCATCCCGAGGCCGTTGTCCACGATGGTGAGGGTGCCTGCCTCGGCGTCGGGCCTGACCTCGATCCGGGGCTCCAGGGCCAGGGCCTTGTAGGCCTCGTCGGATACCCTTAGGTAGGAGAGCTTGTCGATCGCGTCCGAGGAGTTGGACACAAGCTCCCGCAGGAAGATCTCTGTGTTGGAGTAGAGGGAATGGATGATGAGGTCGAGGAGACGGGAGACCTCGGTCTTGAAGTGGTGCTTGGCCATGGTTGATACCTTTCGCCTTGTGGAGTGGGTTGAAGGTAAAATACCAATCCGCCGTCCTATCGGCAAGGGTTTGCGCTCGTCGGCGAACCCATAAATGCACGACCGATCCTGGCTAGCATGAGGCCAACAATGGAATTCCGGTGTTTGACGCATTCCGGATCCAAGCCGGCATCCTCGCGCTTTGGCGAAGATGGATCCTAGGGAAGAAACACCTTTCCCCGAAAGAAAGGGGTTTCTTTCCTAGAATGAGTATGTGGCCCACTCCTCGGCAAAGCCCGCGAAGCCCGCTTCCTTGATGGCCTGGCGCTTGTCCTCCATGGCATCGCCATAGTGCATGAGCCAGGTCTTGGCCTTGATCTTGGCGGGGAGGCGGGTCAGCTCCTCGAGGCTGGCGTGGACCCCTCCCTTGTAGAACTGGCAGTCGTGGAAGATGGTCTCGAGGCTATGGGCCGCGTCCATGGAAACCACGAGGTCCCGGTCAAAGCGAGTATCGCTGGTAAAGAGGACCCTCTGGTCGATCAGGAGGCCGTAGCTTGGGAAGGAGTCCTCCCAGCCCGCCGAGGAGTCCGGGATATGCTTGGTGCGGAAGAGGCCTATCTCGAGGTCGCCCTCGGACCAGACCGAGTATTCCCGGTCCGCGTCCTTGACCCTGCGGGGCCTCTCGGGGTCCCAGAAGTCGCCAAAGCCCAGGGGCTGGCCATCGACGACTTCGTTCCAGGATGCCCCGCCCCGGAGGGACTGGTCCCAGAGGATCTTCTGGAGCTTGCCCGTGAGGATGATCCGGGGCTTGCGGTGGGCCACAAAGCGGTTGGTGAGCATAACCTCTTCCAGGCCGCCTATATGGTCCGCATGGGTATGGGTGATCAGGAAACGGTCTATCTGGCTTACCCGCAGGCCCAGGAGGGAGAGGGCCTCCGGGGCCCGGGAGCCGCAATCCACAAGGACGTGGGTCTGACCCTTTACGATAAGAAGATTGTTCTGGAAGTATTTCTTGGAAAAGGCGCTGCCCGCCCCTATAAAGGTAAGCTCAAGATTGCCCTTGTTGGCCAGGGCCAGGCCGAGGGGCCGTGCCGCCACCTTGGAGGTTTTTGCTCTGGATGCTATATTCATTGCTCTCAATATATCGCCCCCCAGGGGGCTTTCAAGCCCTACGAGGCCTATCTCTGCCCTTCCCCAGGCTGCCACAATCCTAAGCCTAGGCTTTTGGGTTTGACACGCCGATAATTGGAGTGCTAGAGTAGCATGGAAGCGGTATAGCTGTAGTAGTTTCGGGCAAGGAGACGCTGGTGTCCACCTTGAAAAAATATAAAAAGATGGAAAATGCGCTCTTTGTGCGCTTTTCCGCCCGGATGGCTTCCGCTTTCTCCTCGGTGGCCGCCTTCTTCCGCAGAGTCGGGGTGGCGGGTAAGCAGAAGCTTACCATCATGTTTATCCCCCACACTGAGAAGAACATCTTTAATCTCCAGATATCCTTCTTTGCCCTGGGCGGCATAGTCCTCGCCCTAGGCCTTGTCGTGTTTTCCTCCATTTTCTTTACCCTCCGCTTTACCGACACCGCCCGCAGACTTCAGGACCGCAGCTCCGACCTCAAGACCAGCCAGGCTGACCTGGACGCCATCCGCGACCAGACCTCCCACCTCATGACGGCGGCCCGCCGCTTTGAGGCCGCCCTCTCGGGCACCCTGGCCAGGATCGGCTCCAAGCCCGCGACCCCGGAGGACGCGACCCAGGCGGGGGACCTGGCCTCCTTCTTTGAGACCGGGGACTCCGGCTCGGGCTCGATCCGCGAGATCGGGGACATCAAGAAGGTCTCGGACTACCTCGAGTCCTCGGTCGACCCCCTGAACCAGCTCGGATCCCTGATCGCCAACCAGAGCGCCGTGCTCACGGAGATCCCCAACATCTGGCCCATCAAGGGCGGCATTGGCCACATCTCCATGTACTATGGCCAGAACGAGAACCCCTTTACCGGCCAGTGGTATATCCACAAGGGCATAGACATCTCCACCTACCGCACCGGAGACCCCATCGTGGGCACCGCGGACGGCAAGGTTGTCTATGTCGGCTATGACGCCAGCTACGGCAACAACATCATCATCCAGCACAGCCACGGCTTCTTTACCCGCTACGGCCACATGCTTTCTTTCCGGGTCTACAAGGGCCAGAAGGTCCAGCAGGGCCAGGTCATCGGCTTCCTGGGCGCCACGGGCCTGGTCACAGGGCCCCACGTCCACTATGAGGTCCATCTGGGCACCAGCGTGATAGATCCCCTGCGCTTCCTCAACATCAGGGCAGCGGCTGCTACCCCCGTCTCGGCCGCTGGCGGGGCGGACGGCGTAGGCCTGTCCACAGGCAAGAACAACTAGTCCGGAGCCTCCATGCCAGATCCAAGAGATTCCCTGGTAAATTCCCTGATCGGGGCCGGTTCGGCCTTCGATGGCGACCTCGACGTGGAAGGCATGCTCAGGGTGGACGGCGATGTCCGGGGCTCCATCAGGGTCACCGGCAAGATCGTCGTGGGCGCCGCGGGCAGGGTAGAGGCCTCGATCAGGGCCCGCTCGGCCATCATCGGCGGCCTCGTGAAAGGCGATGTCTATGTGAGCGAGCGCCTCCGCCTCCTTTCCGGCGGCACCGTGGTGGGCAATGTCTATGCCCCCCGCATGGAGATCGAGGACGGCACCTGCATCCACGGCTACGTGGAGGTCAGCGGGGATGGCGAGAAGGCCGAGGCGGGACTCGCGGCCTTTGTGGAGCGCCGGGGCGGGCGGGAGGCGGCCAGCCGCTTCCTGGGCCGCTTCAGGTCTAGCTCCTTTGCCCCGCCCCGAGAGGCCGCCCTGGCCCCCGACGGGTCCAAGGCCTAGCTTCCATGGCCGGCATCGAGTTCCCCGAAGGCCTCCTTCCCCACTCCTATGTGCCGGCGGGCCTGCCCAAGCGGAGCGACGATACCAAGAAAGCCGGCAAGGGCAAGGGCCTCTTCCGCATCGCCCTAGGCGATGCCCTCGACGAAGCCAGCGAGGGCGAGGCCACCGAGGGTCTCGGGCCCCTGGGGGACCTGAGCGACGCCGACCTGTCCAATCTCCTGGATGACATCCACGGGAGCGGGGACAGGCTCAAGGAGAATCCCACCATCGACGCGGTCCAGGCCTACAAGAAGGCCGTCAGGGACTTTGTCCACTATGTGGTGGCCCGCTCCTACTCCCTCGAGGAAAAGACCTCGGGGGGCAAAATCCTGAAGCGAAAGACGTATTACCGCATCGCGGTGATCGACGAGTCCCTCGAGAAACTGGGCGCGGAGATCCTGCGCAACCAGCGGGACAAGCTTGAGATTCTACGAAGGGTCGACGAGATCTACGGGATCCTCGTCGACCTCCTGCGCTAGCCCCTCGGGGCCCGGCGCGATCCTTAGGAGGAAGCATGGCTGAATATATGGACGAGGGCGCCGGGGAAGAGGACCTCTCCCACCTCGAGGACGAACGTGGAGAAGAGGCGTCGGCCAAGACCGCCGTCTCCACCCGGGAGCTCCCGGAGCCCCTCTATCGCATCCGGGCGAGCCACTCGAACGAGACCTACTATGCCTTCTGGCAGGGGGACAGCGTCCTCGAGGACCGGGCCTGGGTAATAGCCCCCACCCGCTACGGGCGGGATATCTGCGAGCTCCAGGGCCAGGTCAAGGAGGCCCTCCGGGTCAGTCCGGACGAGCTCCTTCACATCGACCGGGTGGCCACCGCCGAGGACCTTGAGAAGGCCGAGGCCAACAAGGAGAAGGAGGCCAAGGCCTTCGAGCTCTGCCGGCAGAAGATCGAGGCCCGAAAGCTACCCATGAAGCTTGTGGCCGCCCACTACCTCCTCGACGAGCCCAAGGTCCTGTTTTTCTTCAGCGCCGACTCCCGAGTGGACTTCCGGGAGCTCGTGAAGGACCTGGTCTCGGTCTTTAAGATGCGCATCGAGCTCAGGCAGATAGGCGTCCGGGACGAGGCCAGGGTGACCGGAGGCTGCGGGGTCTGCGGTCGGGTCCTCTGCTGCCATGGGGTCTCGGACAAGCTCACCCCCGTGTCCATCAAGATGGCCAAGGACCAGAACCTGTCCCTGAACAGCATGAAGATCTCCGGGCCCTGCGGCCGCCTTCTCTGCTGCCTGGCCTATGAGTACGGCTTCTACCGGGATGCCCGCCGGGAGCTCCCGGGTGAGGGCGCCCGCTTCCAGTTCGAGGGGGTCCTCTTCCGGGTCGTCGAGGTCAACTGCCTCGGGGGTTCGGTGCGCGCCTCCGGCGAGGATGGCCGGGTCCTCGTGCTCCCCGCAGCCCGCTTCATGCACAGCGAGGGCCGCTGGCAGGTCCGCCCCGAGGAGTCCCCGTCCGAAGGCAAATAAGAAGAGAATGTGCCGCAGAGCGGAGTGCTAGGCACAGAGGGAAGAGTTAGAAGGAATTGATATTTTACTAGTTGATATTATTATAATTGATATAAAAAAGGCCGCCCGGCGTGGGCGGCCTTTTTTATTGGTGGGGCAAGCTTAAGTTGGGGAGTGATAGGAAGGAAACAGTCGGAGAGATTTCCATTATCGAAAATCACTCTACTTATTCTCTTCCTCTATGTGTCTAACGCTACGCGACTGCCTCCGGCATTCGCTTCGCTAGGCCTCGGCTATCGCCTCGGCTCCGTGGCGTGCCTTTCTCTCTCTCTCCTATTTCTTCACCGTGAAGGACACGAGCTCGATCTCGAAGGCCAGGAAGGCGTTGGGGGGGATGACCCCGCCTGCGCCGGCGGCTCCGTAGGCCAGCTCCGGGGGGATGATGACGAGGCGCTTTTCCCCCGCCTTCATCGTGACGAGGACCTTGTCCCAGCCGGGGATGATCTCGCCGACGCCGGCGCGGAACTCGAGGGGGCCGCCGTGGAGCTTGGAGGCGTCAAAGACCTTGCCGTCGAGGAAGGAGCCTGAATAGCCGACCTTGACCGTGGCGCCGAGGGGCACGAGGGGACCAGAGCCCTCCTTGAGGACCTTCTGGAAGATCCCGTCGGCGTCGACCTTGAGCTCGGGGTATTTCTGGGCCACGACGGCCAGGTCGGCGGCCCGCTTGTCGGCCAGGCTCTTGGCGGCGATCGCGGCCGCCGAGGCCTGGAGCTCGTTCCAGTGGCCCTGGTCGGTCTTGAAGGCCTTGGCGGCCGAGCCGGAACGGATGATCTCGACCTTGGTGATCTTGTCGCCCTGGGCGATTTTGGCCACCACATCCTGGCCCTGGAAGACCCGGCCAAAGGCCGAGTGGACCCCGTCGAGCCAGGGGGTCGCCTTGAGGGTTATGAAGAACTGGGAGCCGTTGGTGTTCGGGCCCGAGTTGGCCATGGACAGGACTCCGGGGCCATCGTGCTTGGTCGTGGGGGAAAACTCGTCCGCGAAGTCGTAGCCCGGGCCGCCGGAGCCATCGCCTCTGGGGTCTCCCCCCTGGATGACAAAGTCCGCCACCACGCGGTGGAAGGAGAGGCCGTCGTAGAAGGGCTTGCCCTTGGTGGCGTCGAGCTTGCCCTCCGCGAGGCCCACGAAATTGCAGACCGTGAGGGGGGCTCCCGCATAGTCGAGCTTGACCAGGATGTCGCCCTTGGAGGTCTGGAGGCGGGCATAAAGGCCGTCGGGCAGGCTGGACTGCTGGCAGGAGACCAGGAAGCTGGTGATGAGGGCCATGGTCATCACCGCAAGGATGCGGTGTCTATTGTTGTGCATTGTTCCTCCACTAGTGCGCCGTATCGCCAGAGGATAGACGAAAAGCGCGAGCCCGGACAAGGAGGTCGCCTCCAGCCAGGCCTGCGGCTGCCTATAGGCCTTGACCGCCGGGGCCTCCTGCCCGATCATGTCGCCGGAGGGCCCTATGACAGAGACTAGCTACCGCCGGCCGACCTGGGACGAGTATTTCATGGAAGTCGCCTCGGCCATAGCCAAGCGGGCGACCTGCGACCGGGGCCGCTCGGGCTGCGTGATCGCCCGGGACAACCAGATCCTGGCCACGGGCTATGTCGGAGCCCCGGCCGGCCTTGAGCACTGCGACGAGGCCGGCCATCAGATGCGCAAGGTACTCCATGAGGATGGCTCCATCACCCAGCATTGCGTGCGCACCGTCCATGCCGAGCAGAACGCCATCTGCCAGGCCGCCCGGAGGGGCGTGGCCATCCAGGGAGCGACCCTTTATTGCCGCATGACCCCCTGCAGGGCCTGCGCCATGATGATCATAAACTGCGGCATCGTGAGGGTCGTAGCGGAGCGGCGCTACCACGACGGGGCCGAGAGCGAGGAGATGTTCCGCAAGGCCGGCCTGGTCCTCGAGTATGTCCATAACGAAGTCGAGCGCTACGAGAACCAGTGAGGGATCCCGGGAAAAATGAATAAACTATAACCTCCAGGAGCGTGTAATCCCCAGGAGACTCATCTATATTTTTTTATCATGAGACTCAGGTCCAAGCTCTTTGTCGCCATTGCCCTTGTCGAGCTCCTACTCTACGGCGCGATTTTTGTCTACATAACTGACTTGTCGAGCCGCCAATACCGGGAGGCTGCCCTCTCGGCCGGCAGGGCCGAGGCCGCCACGGCCTCGGCGGGCATGGCATCCCTCTTCCTCCAGGCCGCCTCGACCGTGGATGCCCTCAGGCTGGGGGCCGAGACCCTCCACAGGGAGGGACGCCGGGACCGGAGCCTCCTGACGGAATTCCTCGCGGAGAGCCTACGGCGCAACAAGGCCTACTACGCCTTCTGGGCCGCCTTTGCCCCCAATGCCTGGGACGGGGCAGATGCGCGTTACGCGAAACAGGAAGAGTACAGGCCCGGCGGGGCCTTTGTGCCCTGGGCCCACAGGCAGGATGGCCAGGTCCTGGTCCAGGCGGGGATGGAGGGGGACGAGGAGGGCTATTACGGGGATTTCTTCACTATCCCGGTAAAGACCGGCCGGAGCCTCTTTGTCGAGCCCTACGAGGAGGCCGGAGCGGAGGGCGAGGACTCGGTCCTCATGACCACCTACACGGCCCCCGTCCTCGACGCCGAGGGCCGCGCCCTGGGCGCCATAGGGGTGGACCTCGCCCTGGACTCCCTTTCCTCCCTCCTCAAGGCCGACACCCTGGGTAAGGGCTCCTATGCCTTCCTGGCCTCCGGGGGCGGCCTCATCCTGGGCCACGGCTCCGACCCAAGCCTCGTGGGCAAGGAGGTCTCCCTGGCCGTGGGCGAGGCCGAGGCTTCCCATTTCTCCGACGCCCTGGCTCCCGAGGGGCGGGACTACCTCACCGAGGATGGCTCGGCGGTCAGGATCCTCCATCCCCTCGCCCTCCCCGGCTCGTCCGGCCAATGGATCTATTGCCTGTCCGTGCCCACCGCCACCATCTACGCCCCCCTCTCCAGGCTCAAGCTCAGCCTCCTCGCGATCTTTGGCCTGGGCCTCCTCCTCTCGGTGGCCACCCTCTACCTTGTCTCCCTCCGCCTGACCTCTCCCCTCAAGGGCATAGGCCTCGCCTTTGGGCGGATCTCCGAGGGCGACCTGGCCACCCGGGTGGACAGGGCGAGCCGGGACGAGTTTGGCGACCTGGCCAGGGAGTTCAACGAATTCTCGGAGACCCTCGCGACCCTCTTTGCGTCCCTCCGGGAGGCTACCCGGGGCATCACCGCCTCCGGGGCGTCCCTCCAGGCGGCTACCGCGCGGAGCCGGGAAGCCCTGGCGGGCATCCGCTCCCTCGTGGACCAGAGCAAGGCCGAGCTGGCCTCCCAGGCCACGGCCGAGGGCCAGACCAGGGTAGAGGCCTCGGTCATCCTCCAGGGCATCGTCTCCCTGGAGGAAGGCCTGGCCGTCCAGGCGGCGAGCATCGCCGAGGCCGCCTCGAGCGTGGAGGAGATGGTGGGTTCGATCTCCTCGGTGGCCCACAACGCCGAGACCATGGGGGCCGAGATGGGGGACCTGGACAAGGCCGCCCAGCTGGGCAAGGAGAGGCTCGAGGCCGTCATCGACGCTATCGCCGCCGTCGAGGGCCGGAGCTCCGACCTCGAGGAGGCGAATGAGGTCATAGCCGAGGTGGCCTCGAGGACCAACCTCCTCGCGATGAACGCTGCCATCGAGGCGGCCCATGCCGGAGAGGCCGGCAAGGGCTTTGCCGTCGTGGCCGATGAGATCCGGGCCCTGGCCGAGTCCTCGAGGATCCAGTCCGGGGAGATCTCCGGCCGGGTCGCCGAGATCCGGGCCGGCATAGACGCGGCCTCGGCATCCTCGGTCGAGGCCGGCTCGGCCTTCGATGAGGTCCTGCGCCGCCTGAGCGCCCTGTCCCGCCTCGAGGGGGAGGTGGGCCGAGCCGTGATCGAGCAGCATGCCGGAGGGCGCCTTGTCCTGGAGGCCCTGGGCAAGATGCAGGAGTCCTCGGGGGCCGTGGAGGAGACTGGACGCGACATGGCCGCCGCCGGGGGGGAGGTGAAGGCCGCCATCGACAGGCTCGAGGAGGCCTCGGCCCGGGTCAATGCCTGCTCAATCGACATAGCCGGAAAGGTGGAGGAGATCGAGGCCAATGGAGAGACCAGTCTCGGCCTTGCAGCGGAAAACGGCCGCCTCCTCGAGTCCTTTGAGCGGGTCCTGGCGCGCTTTAGGACCTAGAAGCCTGCTTTGAGGGCATGCCGCGCCTCCGCCGGGAGGCTGCTGCCCCGGGCCGCCCTGCGGCCGGCATCCCGGAGGATACCGAGCCAGGGCTGGGCTTCCGGAAGGGGGAGGCGTCGGGCCCCTCCGGCATAGGCTTCCATCCAGAGTTCCCGGCCCAGGAGGGCGGCAAGGTCCTCCATCCAGACCGAGGTGGCGCGAAACTGCTCTGGCCGGGGAAAGCCGGCGCTCATGACCACGGCCATCCGGGGCGGGGGCCCTTTGGCCTCCGCGGGGCGGTTATGGGGATTGCCCCCCGTCGAGGTGAGGCGGTCGATAAACACCTTGAGATTGCCCGAGACCTGTAGGAAGTGGAGGGGGCTAGCCAGGACCACGAAGTCGGCTCCCTCAAGGGACTCCAGGACCTGGGGCAGGTCATCCTCGATCACGCATTTTCCGGGACTGCTTGTCCAGCAGGAATGGCAGGCCCTGCACAACCCGACCTGGAGCTCGGCCAGCTGGACAGTCACGACCTGGGCTCCCTCCTCCCGGCAACCCTCGAGAAAAGCCTCCAGGACCACCTGGGTCGATCCTGCCGAACCATGGGGACTGCCATTGATAGCCGCGAATTTCATATAGCCTCCCGGTCGCCAGAAAGGAAGATCGGCGACAAGAGAGCATATTAGAGACTTATTTGTGTAATGTCTATATTATGATAGACAAAAAGCTTATTAGTTGGAATTTAATCGGACGGAAGACTAGAAGCCCAGGCTGATAATGCCCAGGGGCCTACACCGGCAGCTCCAGGATCACCCGGGTCCCCCCCTCCCGGACAATCTCCACTTCTCCACCGAGCTGCTTGGCCAGGACCCCCACCATCATGAGGCCAAAGCCCGAGGGCTGGGCCAGGCTCACAGACAGGGGCATGCCCAGGCCGTCATCCTGGACCTCGAGGCGCATCCGGGACCCGGAAAGGCTGGCGCCAACCCTCACCCGGCCGGCCTTCCGGCCCGCAAAGGCGTATTTCATCACATTTGTGAGGAGTTCATTGAGGATGATGCCCACGGGCTGGAGGAGCTTGGCGTCGAGGACAAAGTCCTCGATGTCCTTCTCGACCTCGATCCTGGGGCTGGAGGAGAAATTGACGGCGATGTCGTCGACGAGGGCCCCAAGATAGGTCCTGGCCGAGAGGGAGAGGAAGGAATCCGAGATGTAGAGCTTGTCGTAGAGGAGCATCATGGACTGGACCCGGCCCACGGCGTCCTTGAGGGCGGCCACGGCCCCCTCCTCCCTCTGCTGCTGGGCCTGGAGGGAGAGGAGGGAGGCGATGATGGACATGTTGTTCTTGATCCGGTGGTTGACCTCTTTGAGGATCAGCTCCTTTTCCTCAAGGAGGGCCCGGACGCTCTCCTCGGCCTCCTTCTGGTCCGTGAGGTCGAAGGAGAAGACCAGGATCGAGCTTATCTTGCCAGCCGTGCCCAGCACGGGCACATAGGTGACCCTGACCCAGCGCATGCCCTGCTTGAGGCTGAAGCGGTTCATGTAGGAGACGGACTTTCCCCTTCTGGCCTCGTCGATATAGGGCTGGGCAAAGCGCGCGTTCTCCTCCCCCAGGAGCTGGGGCAGGGTCATGCGGAGGATCTCCTCCCGGCTCCGGCTGAACTGGGAGACAAAGGCCTCGTTGACGTACTCGTAGGCGAGGGTGTCCGCGTTGAAATAGGAGATGAACAGGGGGAGGTTGTCCGTGAGGATGCGGAAGTTGGAGGCGTTCCTGTCCACGACCTCCCGGGCGACCGCGAGCTCGGCCTCGAGGCGGCGGCGCTCGGTGATGTCCCGGCAGAGGTAGATGAAGTGGGGCTGCTCGTAGTGGCCCTCCATCCGGGAGGCGAAGAGCTCGAAGCTCCTGCGGCCCGAGGCCAGGTCGAGCTCATACTGGCGGCTGGCGGAATAGCCTTTCTCATTGGCCTCCGCGAGGGCGGAAAGGACGATATCCACGGTCTCCGGCGGCAGGTAGTCCCGGATGTTCCTGCCCAGGCGCTCTTCGGCGGGCCTGTAGAGGAGGGTCGGGTCGGGGGCGTGGATGGCGAAATAGGACCCGTCGAGGCCCATCTCGAAGACCAGGTCGGGCAGGGCGTCGAGGGTGGCCTCGAGCTTGGAGTTGCTCAGGCGCACCCTGCGGTTGGCCTCGAAGAGCCTGAAGGCCATCTTGATCGAGGCATCGAGGACGGCGATGGTCGAGCTCTTTACCACATAGCCGTAGGAGCTGATGCCCTCGGTCCTCTCCACGGTCTCGGGGTCGGCGTGGGAGGAGAGGAAGACGATGGGGATCTCCAGCTCGGCGAGGATCCTCTGGGCCGTCTCGGCCCCGTCCATGCCCGGGCCAAGGTCTACATCCATGAGAATGAGGTCGATCCCC
Source organism: Spirochaetota bacterium (assembly GCA_029778945.1). GTDB lineage: Bacteria > Spirochaetota > Spirochaetia > Treponematales > Rectinemataceae > JANYKC01. The sequence continues at coordinate 2,901 of JAKPBN010000117.1, read as the reverse complement.
AGCCGGCTGCGGCAGAGGGCCAGGGCCTCCTCGCCCGAGCCGAGGGTGAGGACCCGGTAGCCCTTGGCCTCGAGCCTGCGGCCCGTGGCCAGGGCGATTACGCCCTCATCCTCCACGAGGAGGAGGGTCTTGGGTTCCTGGGCGCTAGTGGAGGGGGCAAGGGCCATGGGACAAGCATAGTGTGGCCGACGGGAATTGCAAAGGCTAAGGCTTCCTAGCCCAAGGTGCTCTCATGGTCCCCGGGCTTGAGGCCGTAGCGCTCGCCCTCCTCCTCGTTGCCCCGGGGCTCGAGGTGGACTATCACGTCATAGACCTCGGGGAGCTCCGCCTTGATGGCCCGCTCGACCGAGACCGCGATGTCATGGGCCTCGGCTATCGTCATGGAGGGCTCGACCTCGATGTCGAGGTCGACCACGAGGCGGGAGCCGAGCTTGCGCAGGCGGGTCCTGTGGGGATTGACGGCCCCCGAGACCGAGGCCACGGCCGCGAAGACCGAGCCATAGAGGCCCGAGTCCTTGGTGCCGTCCATGAGCTCCGTATTGGCCTCCAGGAAGATCTCCACGGCGTTCTTGATTATCCAGAGGGAGACGAGGAGGGCCATGACCCGGTCCAGGACGGCTATGCCCAGGACCTGGGTGAGGGCCAGGCCTATAAGGACCGAGGCCGAGGTGACCACGTCTCCCCGCATGTTCTTGCCGTTGGCCACGAGCATGGCCGAGCCCGTCTTTTTGCCTATGGCGAACTGGGACCAGGCCAGGAGGAGCTTGCCCGCAATCGACACGAGGGTGACCACGATCGCCATGCGCTGGGGTATCTGGGCCGCCTCGCCGGAGATGAGGCTGCCCGCGGCCCGGAGGAAGAGCTGGGCGCCGGCGAAAAAGACGATAAAGGCCAGGGCCGTGGTGGCCATGGTCTCGGCCCGGGCATGGCCATAGGGATGCTCCCTGTCCCCGGGCTTGTCGATGACCGCGGCGATCACCAGGGTCAGGACGGCTATGGCCACGTCGGTGGCCGAATCCACGCCGTCGGAGATCACCGCGAGGCTGCCCGCAAGGGTGCCCACGACGAGCTTGGCCATGGCGAGGACGGTGTTGCCCCCAAGGGCTATAAGGGATGCCCGGCGCAGGAGCGCCGACCGGTCTAGCATAAAACCTCCGGGAATCGGAAGCTCGAGGCTAGCACGGGCCCCCCCGGGGCCTCAACAAAGGCGGGGAAAAAGCTAGTAGGCCCTAACATGGGCTTTCCCGGGCTTCTCGGCCTTGCACCGGGGGCCCTGCGTCGCTATGCTTCGACCCGATGATCGCCTGCCTTTATGAGGACGAGGACATCCTCGTCCTGGACAAGCCCCCTGGACTCGCCGTCCAGCCGGGAGCCGGGGTTAAGACCTCCCTCCTCGACGCGGTGGAGAGGGACTATGGCTTTAAGCCCTTCCTCGTGCATCGCCTGGACAAGGAGACCGCGGGCCTGATCATCGTGGCCAGGGATTCCCGGGCGGCCAGCCGCTGGACCCGGGCCATTGGCTCCCGGGAGGTGGAAAAGCGCTACCGGGCGGTCTGCGCCGGCTCCCCCCCCGGGGCCTCGGGCCGCCTGAGCGCGCCCCTCCGCATCCGGGGCGAGGCGGTGGAGGCCGACACGGGCTATCGGGTCCTTTCCCGCTTTGGCTCCGAGGCGGGCCTTGGGCTCTCCTGGCTCGAGCTCAACCTGGGCACGGGGCGGACCCACCAGATCCGCCTCCACCTCGCGGGGGCCGGGGCGCCGATCCTGGGGGATGACCGGCACGGGGACTTTGCCCTCAACAAGCGGCTCCACAAGGAGTACGGGCTGAGGCGCCTCCTCCTCCTCGCCTGGCGCCTTGTCCTCCCCGGGGGCGCCACGGTCACCGCGCCCATCCCGGCCCACTTTCTGGACTTCCTGGCCCGCTTTGGGGACGCCCCCGACCCGGAGCTTCCATGACCGACCCGAAGGAGCCTTGGGTCCTCCTCCACGGAGCCTCCTGGCTGACCCAGGAGGGGCGGATCCACATAGTCCCGGGCTTCCATGAGGAATGGATCCGGGACCATCCGGGTCTCGTGGGGGACTGCCGGACCGTCTCCGACGTGGTCCTGCGCAAGGCCTGGATTTCCGTGGCCGTCTACAGCGAGGGCTATGTCGAGCTCCTTGTGCCCCGGCGGGGGGATCCCGAGGTCCATACGAGGGTAGAGACCCTTCTGGCGCGTAACCCGGGCAAGTGGAAGAGGGTCCTGGTGATGTCCATGGACGAGGAGGGCTATTCGACCATCCTCCCGGAGGATCTCGTCGAGGGCCACCTGAGGCTTAGCCTGAGCGGGCCGGGCAACCTTCTCTAGGGCCTGGGCCTCGGGCCCTCGCTTCTAACGGATTTCTCATCCCGTCCTCACGGACTTTCCCCTTTCCCAGGCCCATCCTTGCAGGCCAGGGGGCCTCCAGGCAAGGGAGGCCGCGAGGAGAGCCACCGTGAAGTTCAACGATTTCCTGGAATCCTTCCGCAGTCTCATCGATGGGAGCCCCGAGGAGGATATCCTTCCGGGCTCAAGATACCTCGTCCTATCCGACCTTCACATGGGCATAGGCGGAGAAGGGGACGACCTGGGGCCCAACCGGGCGAGCCTCAGCTCCGCCCTGAGGACCTTCTACCTGCCCCAGGGCTGGACCCTCATCCTGGCCGGGGACATCGAGGAGCTCTATAAGCACAAGTTGCGCGATATCAAAAAGGCCTGGGCGCCCCTCTATGCGGTCTTCGAGGCCTTCCAGGCCGCGGGCCGCCTGCGCAAGATCGTGGGCAACCACGACCTGGCCCTCCTTAGGGAGGAGGCCTATCCCTTTGGCCTTCTCCACGGCCTCTCCCTCCTCCATGGGGGACGGCGCGTCTTTGTCTTCCACGGC
>JAKPBN010000070.1 GCA_029778945.1 Spirochaetota bacterium | reverse complement strand
AACCTTTCGGCCTTTGTGGCCACCCTGGCCACCATGACCGGCATAGGCGGCCTGGCCCTCCTGGCCACCGGAGGGGCTACCCTCTTCAAAGGAATCCCCGAGGCCTACAGGCCCCTGGGCCAGGGCAGCCTTGGCCCCATCCCTGTGTCAGTCATCGTGATGGCCGTCGTGGTGGCCCTGGTCTGGCTCGCGATGGAGAGGACGGTCTTTGGCCGCAAGCTCTATGCCATTGGAGGCAATCCCGAGGCCACGCGCCTGGCCGGGGTCAACGTGAGGCTGGTGCGCCTCGGGGGCTTTGCGGTCTCCGGCCTCGGGGCGGCCCTGGCTGGGATTGTCCTCACCTCGAGGCTCTTTTCCGCCCACCCCCAGGCGGGCAACCCCCTCATGCTCAATGCCGCCGCGGCGGTCTTCCTCGGAGCCACGGCCTTCCGGGAGGGGGAACCCCATGTAGGAGGGACCCTCCTCGGGGTCCTGATCCTGGGAGTCCTGGGCAATGGCATGAATATCCTTGGGGTCAACTCCTACGTCCAGCAGATCCTCTCGGGGGCCATAATCATCCTCGCCGTCCTCGTCTCGGGCCTGGGTGGAAGGAAGGCAGCTTGAAGCCTCCCCTCCTTTCACGGATCTTCGCGGACGCCAAAAAGGAGGGCCGGATCGCCCTCTTGGGCTATCTCCCGGCGGGCTATCCCGGCAAGGAAGCCTTCCTCGAGGCCGCCCTGACGGCCTTCGCGGCGGGGATCGACATCCTCGAATTTGGCCTGCCATCAGCGGATCCCTACCTGGACGGGGAGACGATCCGCCGGGCCGTGGCCTCAGCCAGGGCCGGGGGCACAGGCCTGGCCCAGGCCCTTGACCTGGCCCCCCTCCTGTGCAGGGACGGCCGGGCCCTGGTGGCCATGATGTACGCCTCAAGCTATGCCGAACTCGGGGCCGCGGCCTCCCCCTCCCTCCTCTCCGGCCTGGGCTTTTCCGGCCTCCTCGTTGTGGGGGGCCAGGCCGAGGGCTGGAAGCCCCTGGCCAGGGCCAGCAGGGAGGCGGGGATCGACCCCATAGCCTTTGCCGCCGACCCCGCCAGCCTCGAGGCCCAGGCCGGGGATGCCGGGGGCTTTGTCTACCTCCCGAGCTACCAGGGCAAGACGGGGCTAAAGGCCTCCTTTGGCGCCGAGGTTGGAGATCGCATAACGCGCACTCGCCTGGCCGCGGGAGGCCTGCCCGTGGCCGTGGGTTTTGGGGTCAACAGCCCCGCCGACGTCTCGGCCCTGCGGGACCTGGGGGCCGATGGGGCCATAGTCGGAACCGCCCTGGTCGAGGCCGCCTCCGACCCGGGGCGGCTAAAGGCCTATGTCGAGGCCCTGAGGGACGCGGCGCGGGGAGGACGGCCATGAGGGAAGGCTTTGTCCTGGCCCTCGACCTAGGCACGACGGGTGTCAAGGCCGCGGCCATCGGCCGCTCGGGGGCCCTTCTCGCCTCGGCCTACCGCGCCTATCCCACGGCCAGCCGGGGCATCGAGATCGAGCAGGATCCCCGGGACTGGGAAAACGCCTCCCTCGAGGCCCTAAGGGAAGTCTCCTCCTCCATCGAGGGCAGGCCCGAGGCCCTGGCCCTCACGGGACAGATGCAGGACCTCATCCTCGTCCTCGAGGGCGGGGGCGACCTTGTAGGCGGGGCCAGCCTGGGGCCGGCCATCCTCTACTCCGACACCCGGGCCAGGGCCGAGGCCGAGGAGATAGCCTCCATCTACGGCAGGGAAAGGCTCCTCCTGGAGTCCCGGAACCCCCATGACGCCTCGGGCCTCGCCTCCAAGCTCCTTTGGATGTCGCGCAACGCGTCATTGCCCTATTCCTCGGCGGACCACCTCCTCCTCGGGGCCCATGACCACCTGGCCTACCGCCTCTGCGGGCGGGCCGCCACCGACCCCACCACAGCCTCGACCACGGGCCTCCTCGACTATGGCTCGGGGACCTGGAATCTCGGCCTCCTTAAGGCCCTCGGCCTCAGGACGGATTTCCTCCCCGAGATCGTGGGCTCCGACGAGATTGTGGGCCGGCTCCAGGCAAGGGCAGCGGCCCTGACGGGCCTTCCTGCAGGCCTGCCCGTCATCCACGGCTGCGGAGACGCAGGCTCCACGACCCTAGGCTCGGGGGCCGGGGAGGAAGGCAGGCTATCGATCAACCTGGGCACCTCGGGCTGGGTGGCCCTGACCCGAAGCAGCGGCGCCCTGGACTCCGCCAAGGGCATCTACAACCTCCGCCACCCCGATGGCCGGCGCCTCATCGTGATCGGGGCCCCCGCCATGGCGGCGGGCAACCTGGACTGGTTCCGGGACCTGGCCTGCCCGGGCATGGATAGGCCCGCGGCCTTCGATCTCCTCAATGCCGAGGCAAGCCTAGCCAGGCCAGCCTCCCTCCTCTACCTGCCCTACCTTGCCGGAGAGCGCTCGCCTTTTATGGACGGGGACGCCCGGGCGGCCTTCATAGGCCTGGGGCGGGAAAGCGGCCGGGGCGAGCT
>JAKPBN010000061.1 GCA_029778945.1 Spirochaetota bacterium | reverse complement strand
CCGTGACCTTCTGCATCGAGTCGGCCCGGGCGGTCAGGGACGCCGAGGGCAGGCTCGTGGAGATCCAGGGCATTGTGAAGGACATAACTGAGCGCATCGAGAGGGAGCGCCAGCTGTGGAAGATCAACATGGACCTGGCGGAGGCCAATTCCGAGCTCAACCGCACCCACATGCTCATGGTCCAGCACGAGAAGCTTGCCTCCATTGGCCAGCTCGCCGCGGGGGTGGCCCACGAGATCAACAATCCCCTGGGCTTTCTCAAGAGCAACCAGGACACCCTGTCCTCCTATCTGCGGACCATGAGGAAGGCCTGGGAAGCCGCGGTCGAGCTCGACGGCCCTGCCCATGGGCGGATCGCCGAGCGCTTCGAGCTGGGCTATATCTTTGAGGAGTCCAACGCCCTGATGCGGGAGTCCGACGAGGGCTTCCGCAGGATCATGGACATTGTGATGAATTTGCGGACCTTTTCCCGCCAGGAGGGATCCTCGGGCAAGGCGCCCTATGACCTCAACAAGGGCATCGAGTCCACCCTGGTCATGGCCCGGAACGAGATCAAGTATGTCGCCGATGTGGAGCTGGACTTGGGGCCGATAGCCCCCGTGAAGGCCGCGGGAGGCGAGCTCAACCAGGTCCTGCTCAACCTCCTCGTGAACTCCGCCCAGGCCATTGAGGGCCAGAAGCGCAAGGAGAAGGGACGCATCCTGATCAAGACCCGGGAGGAGGGCGACAAGGTTTTTCTTGTCATTGCCGACGATGGGCCGGGCATCCCCGAGGACCTTCGCCTCCAGGTTTTTGATCCTTTCTTCACGACCAAGGACCCCGGCAAGGGCACGGGCCTGGGGCTTTCCATCTCCTATGACATAATTGTGCGCAAGCACGGGGGGGCCATCAGCATCGGGGCCTCCTCCCTCGGGGGGGCCGAATTCCGGATAGAGCTGCCCATCCTGGGGGAGGGAAGGGAGGCAAGCCCCGAAGGGACCAGCCTCGACGACCTGGACGGTCGATGACAGCCTAGGCATATTTTTCCGTTCGCCCTGGCATGTCCGGATCTGGTGCATTAGCCTTTACGCCATGGAGACAAACACCGCGACCCCGGGGGGGCTTTCCCTCTTCATGCCCGAGCTCAGGAAAATAGACGTCCTCAATTCCGACGCCTTCCAGGCAAGCCTGCTTTCCGCCATGGAAGGTAAGCGCCACCTCATCCTCGACCTCTCCAATGTGCAGTTCATAGATAGCTCAGGCCTAGGCAAGATCATCGCCTCCCTGCGGCTGTTTAGGGAGAAAGGCGGGGAGATGAGGATCTGCTCGGTGCGGCCGCCGGTCCAGGTCCTCTTCACGATGGTCAGGCTCGCCGAGATCGTCGGAATCGACGCCGATGCCGAGGCCTCGACCCTGGAGCTGCGCAAGCATGTGTCCCCCGAGGCCGGTCCAAGGCCCTAAGGCCTCCATGAAGGGGACAGCGGAGGAATCCCGGGACGAGCTCATGTCCGCCCTATCCGGAGGGGCTTTTTTCCGCTGCGAGGCCGATGGCGGCCGCCTCCTTGGCGATTCCCAGGCCCTCGCGGACTGCCTGGGCCTTCCTGTCCAAGTCCTCCAGGACCAGCTCGGGGCCATCCTGGGCAGGGAGGCGCCCGAGGTCTACCGGGAAGCCTTCGATCCTGGCTCAGACACCTCCACTTCCTTTAGCCTGCCCTACCTCCACCCCCAGCTAGGACGACGCTGGCTCTCCCTCCGCCGCTCCCCCACGGCCGAGGGCGAGGGCTGCCTGGTCTTCCTGCGGGACGAGACAGTCCTCCACGAGAGCATGGTCAAGCTCAGCTCGGCCCAGTCAAGGGACGTGGAGAATTCCGCCCGTCTCCAGGCCGCCGTCCTCATGGAAGGCGCGCGGCATGCGATCCCCAGCCTGGACTACCAGACCACCACCATACCCAGCAAGCTTGTGGACGGGGACTTCCTCGATGTCCTGCGCCTCTCGGGCAGCAGCGTGGATTTTCTCTTGGGGGACGTGATGGGCAAGGGGATGGGGGCCGCCATCCTCGGCGCCATGATCAAGTTCAGCTTTGCCCGGGCCCTGTCCTCCTCCCTTTTCGGGGTGGACGCCCTGCCCGAGCCCTCGGCCATCTGCCACGCCGCGGACAATGCCGTAGCGGGCCGCCTCCTGGAGCGGCATAGCTTCGCCACCCTGACCTATGCCCGCTACGACGAGGAGGCCCTCTCCCTGCGCTTTGTGGACTGCGGCCACACCTCGATCATCCACCACTCGGCCCGGACCGGGGAGTGCTGGCGGATCAAGGGGGGCAACATGCCCATGGGCTTCATGGAAGGCCAGGCCTATCGGGACTTCCTCCTTCCCGTGGAAGTCGGGGACTCCCTCCTCCTTTATACCGACGGACTCTCGGAGTGCTGCAACCGCTGGGACGAGGCCCTGGGCGAGGAGAGGGTCGCCTACCTCCTGCGGACCTATTCCGGCCTGCCGGCCTCGGAGCTCGCGGGGATGATCCTCAGGATAGGCTTTGCCTATTCCGCCGCGGGCTTCAACGACGATGTGAGCCTAATTGTCATAAAGGTCAAGGCCGAGGCCGAGGCGGCGCGGGAGGCCGAGGCCAAGGCAAGGGTCCACGAGGGCTTCCTGGCCGTGGAGCTTGAGTCCGAGCGCTATGCCGGCTTTGACGCCGCCGATGAGGCCCTGGGCCGGGACCTCGACTCCTGGATACCCGACCTGGGGCTGGGACCCCGCTCGGAGATCCTCCTGGCCCTCCACGAGGCCCTGACGAATATCCTCGAGCATGGGCTGGCTGGGGGGCGGGGTGCCTGCGAGCTTCGTTGGCGCTGGCACGCCGGCCTCCTTTCGATCGAATACTCCTATACCGGCCAGGACTATGACTGGGCCTCCCGGCCCGTCTCACCCCTGGCGCGCTTCGCTGACTCTGGCTACGGGAGGCTGATTATGGAAAGGGCCACGGACAGTCTGTTGGTTTCCCAGGGCTTCCACGACAGGAAGCGCCTTGTGATGTGCCGGGCCGTCCCCGGCCGGAGGGACCAGTCCCCATGAAAAACGCGATCAAGCTTGCCCCGGGCCTGTGGCGCATCTCCCTGGCCTCGCCCGAGGAGGCCCTGCTCTGCAACTCCTACCTCATCGCCCTCAGCGAGGGCTATTGCCTTGTCGATGCGGGGCCCGCGGCCTTGGGAAAGAAGCTGATCCAGGCCGCCAAGGCGGTCACGCCAATCCCGGGGATACGGATCATCGCCATCCTCGACGACTCGCCCTTTGCCTGGTCGGCCATCCAGCCCTGGATTGCGGCGGGCTTCCATGGCGAGGTGGTGGCGGACTGGCGGGTGATAACCTCCCTCGCGATGGGGGGCCTTAAGGCCCGGTTCCATGACCTCCGCGCCGGTGAGGCCTCCCTCTACCCGGGCAAGGAGGATGAGCTTGTTGTGGTCAGGCCGGCCGAGGCCAGCCTGACCATGGGCCTCTATCACCGGGCCTCGGGCAGCCTTTTTTCCGGGCGCTGTGCCGCCTCGATCGGCAAGGACCTGCCCGACTATTGCGAGGATCCCGGGCTCAAGGCCCAGCGCCTCTTTATGGAGTCCGTCAGCTTTGGCCCCGTTCTCAGGACCGAGGCCCTGGGCGAGGGCTCGCCCATCCTCAGGATCTGCCCCCGCTTTGGCTCCCTCATCCCCGAGGCCCTTGTCCCTGCCGCCCTTGGCCTGGCGGCCCTCCCCGGGGCCTGCCTCGAGGCCGCCCCCCCGGCGGCCCTCGATCCCCTCATGCGGGAGCTCGACGCCTTGCGCTCCTCGAACTATGTCCTCAAGGAAGCCATGGTCGGGGCCAGCGACGCCGCCCTCCGGGACCCCGCGAGCGGCCTCTACGGACGCAGCTACGCCGACGCCTTTATCCAGGCCCTCTGCGAGCGCGGCAGCGACTTTAGCGCGGCCTTTGTCCGCATCGACCACATCAAGGAGCTCAACCGGAGCCTCGGGGCCCAGGCCGTCGACCTCCTGATCAAGGACCTGGCCGAGGTCCTCAGCGAGCGGGAGGCTGAGGCCTTCCTCTTCCGCTGGACCGGCCCGGTCCTCCTACTTATCCGCGAAGGCGGGGAGCCGGAGCTCTTCGAGCACCTGGAGCGGCTCAAGCGGGCCATAGCCGCGGACAAGCGCTTTGAGAGGCCCATCACGGCCTCCATAGCCCTGGTCCGGAGCTCCGAGCTGGCCGGGGGGAATCCCTTCGCCTCCCTCCAGGCCCTGGCCCGGGAAAGGCTCAAGCTCCTGGACCGGCGGGGGGGGGACGCCGTCCTTGACCGGAGCGACATCCCCATCGAGGAGAGGTCCCTGGTCCTCGCCCTCGACTCCAACACCCTCTTCCTGGATTTCCTCGTGGAGCTCCTGGAGCATGAGGGCTTTAGGACCCAGGGGGTGGCCCGGGGCGGCGCGGCCCTGGAGCTCATGGACCGGACCAAGCCCGAGCTGGTCATAGCCGACGTCTCCCTCCCCCAGTTCGACGCCTTCCAGATCCGCATGCGCATGCGGTCCTCGGCCGACCTCCATGACATCCCCTTCATCCTCCTCACGGACGTCAAGAGCGATGAGGTGATAGCCCGGGCCCATTCCCTGGGCATCTACCATATTTTCGAGAAGCCCGTCTCCATGGTCGAGCTTGTGGGCGTCGCCAGGAGCCTCCTGGCCAGGAGCGAAGATGGCGCCTGACTATTCCTTCCTCCTCACCCTGGCCGGGATCTTCCTGGCCCTCGACCTGGTCGTGGCAGTCTGGGTCTTTCTCGTCAAGCGCCGGGCCCGGGCCCTCTACCTCGTTCGCACATCGCGGATGAGGCGGCTTAACCGCGCGGTCGCCGAGGGCGACCAGGCGGTCCTGGCCCGGGAGTTCGCGGCCGCGCCATCGGCCCTCCTCTCCCACCTGCGGCGCCTCCTTGAGGACGTGTCCCCCGGGCCGGGTCCGGGCAAGGCCATCAGGGACTTTGTCGCCTCCATCGACCTTGCCGGCCACGCGGGCCGGGAGCTCCGGTCCCGCCGCCTCGACCGGCGGATCGAGGCTATCCTGGCCCTGGGCCTCTCGGAGTCCGCGGAGGCCCAGGGCCTCCTCATGGAAAGCCTCAGGAGGGAGGGCTCGACCTTGGGCCGCCTCGTGGCCCTTAACCGGATCGCCCGCCACCCCCTGATGCCCGATGTCCCGGCCCTTATAGCCTGCCTGGAGGCCGGAAAGCCCAGGAACCGCAAAAAGGAATTCCAGGCCCTGGCTGGCCTGGGACCCCGCCTCCATGCCTATTTCGACCAGGCGGGCCTGCCCTCGGGCGACACGGGCATGGGCCTCTACCTGCTCTCCGCCCGCTCGAGCCCCGCCGAGGCGGACTGGGAGCGGCTCAAGGCCCTCGCCCTCGGCCGGGATGACGAGATAGGGGAGGGCGCGGCGGGGGTCCTTGTCGACTGCTATCCCGCGGCGCGATGCATCGGGGCCTTTTCCGGCCGCCCCGAGGCCCGCTTCCGGATACCCCTTGCCCGCCTCCTCGGCCTAAGCCTTTCCCCGGGCGAGCTGGAGCGCCTCGATCCCTGGTTCCACGACCCGGCCTACCGGGAGCAGGGCATCGGCGCCGCGGCCCTGGTGCTCAAGGCCCATCCCGACGGAGTGGACGCCTTCCTGGCCCACATCGGCGGGGAGGACAAGGTGAGGGCGAACTGCCTGAGCCTCGCGATCGAGTACCGCCTGCCGGGCCTCCTCCACCACGCCAAGGCCCCCCTCGGGCCGGAGCTCAAGGCCCTGGTCTCGGCCCTCCTGGACGAGAAGCGGGCGGGCATAATCCTTGAGTCCCTCTCGGTCTCCATGCCCGAGGCGACCCGCCAGGCCTACCTGGCCTTCCTGCGCTCGGAGCTCGCCTCCCGGCCCGAGGTGAGGGCCTTCCTGGCCCGCCACCTGCCCGAGGGCGTGGCCGCCGAGCTTTCCCTCCCCGCCCCCGAGGCGGAGGAGGACAAGCTCCAGATCCCCATGGAGGGCCGGGACAAGGTCTTCCTCGGCATCCTCGTGGCCCTGGGCCTTGCGATCTTCCCCGCGGCCTTTGCCCTGGTCAACTGGCGCGACCTAGGCTGGCTCTCGGGCAACGAGCTGCTCTACCGCTTTGTCTTTGACTTCCAGTGGCTCTTCGCCTACTACACCCTCGCGGTGAACGGCACCTACCTCGTCCTCCTCTTCCTGTCCATGCGGAAGCTCCGCGCCCAGGCAAGGCTCTGGGAGTGCGACCTCACCCGGATCATCTCCACGGGACGGATCCTCCCCTCCATCTCCATCATCGCCCCGGCCTACAACGAGGAAAAGACCATCGTGGAGAGCGTCCACAGCCTCCTCTCCCTGGCCTATCCCTCCTACCAGGTCATTGTGGTCAATGACGGCTCGGCGGACTCGACCCTCGAGGTCCTCGTGGCCTCCTTTGACCTCCAGCCCGCCTCCTCGGGAAGGGGCCTCGCGGGGGAGTTGGCGAGCATGCCCGTGCGGACGATCTACCGCTCGGCCTCCCTGCCCAACCTCCTCGTGGTGGACAAGGCCAACGGGGGCAAGGCCGATGCCCTCAACGCCGGCCTCAACCGGGCCACCGGGGACTATATCTGCACGATCGACGCCGACTCCGTCCTCGACCCCCAGGCCCTCATCAGGGCCATGTTCCAGGTCGTCGCCAGCGAGCACGAGACCATAGCGATTGGCGGCAATGTCTTCCCGGTCAACGGCTGCGTGGTCGAGCATGGCCACCTTTAGGAGATCTCCCTGCCCGACGAGCCCCTGGCCCGCTTCCAGACCGTGGAGTACCTCCGGTCCTTTGTCGCCGGCCGCCTGGGCTGGACCGTCCTCGACAGCCTCCTCATCATCTCCGGGGCCTTCGGCCTGTTCAAGCGCCAGGCCGTGATGGAGCTCGGGGGCTACCTCACGGGCAAGGGCATCTACCGCCATGAGACAGTCGGCGAGGACATGGAGATCGTCGTGCGCCTGACCCGCAAGGACCGGGAGGAGGGCCGGGGAGGCAAGGTGGACTACGCCTACAACGCCAACTGCTGGACCGAGGTGCCCGAGACCTGGCCGGCCCTGCGGCGGCAGCGGGACCGCTGGCACCGGGGCCTCATGGAGGTCCTCTGCTTCCACCGGTCCATGACCTTCCGGCCGAGGTACAAGGCGGCGGGCCTCCTGTCCCTGCCCTATTTCTTCCTCTTTGAGCTGATCGGCCCCTGGCTCGAGTCCCTGGGCTACCTTGTCCTCGTGCTGGCCCTGGTCTTCAACCTCATCGATCCCATGATACCCCTCACGGTGTTCGGGATCGCGGTCTTCTTCGGGATCCTGATCTCCGTGGCCTCCATGCTCCTCGCGGAGCGGCAGATCCTCTACTTCCGCACCAAGGAATTCTTCAAGCTCCTCGCGGTGGCGGTGATCGAGAACTTCGGCTTCCGCCAGCTGACGTCCATGGGACGGGTCTGGTCCAATTTCCAGTTCTTCTTCGTGAGCAAGGGCTGGCAGAAGGGAAGCCGCAAGGGCTTTGCCTCAAAGGTGGCCCCATGACAAGGCGTTATGTGCTATTCCTGGCGGCCCCCCTCCTCCTGGCGGCCATCATGGGGGGCCAGGCCCTCGTGTCCCTGATCCGGGAGCCCCGGCCCAAGCTGGCCTTCTCCTTCAGGGGAAGGCCGGGCGAGGAGGGCCTCCTCGCCCAGGCGGCCAAGGCCAGCGATGTGGCCAGGCTCAAATCCGTCCCCCTGGGGGCCTTGTTCTCGACCCCGGGCGTCGTGGTCTGGGACCAGGGCTTCGCCAATCCGCCCAAGGAAGTCCCGGGGGGAGGCTCTCCCTGGCAGGACCTCGAGGCCCTCAAGGACCTGGCCTGGTCTGGCTCCTCGGTCCTCCTCGCCTACCACGGCCTGGCCGACACCCTCCCGCCCGGGGCGAGCCGGGACCTGGTCGAGACCGCCGGCCTCGAGGTCCCCGAATGGATTGGAGCCTATGTGCGGGGCCTCGGCTGGGCTGACAGCGTGCCCGCGACCGTTCGCCGGGCCTGGAAGGAGCAGAACGGCGCGGCCTGGGACTTCCAGGGGGACGGGATCTTCCTCCGCAGGCTCAGGGACGGAAAGGTCGTCGTGCTCCGGCGGGGAATCGAGCTGGGAAAGGGCGCCCTCAAGGTAAAGGGACAGGATGCCTCGGGCCCGGATGGCTATTACTCCGGCTGGTTCTGCGTGGCCAAGGCCAGGGAGGCCACCAAGGTCAGGGCCTCCTTTGTCGTCGACCTCCTCGACCCGGGCAAGGCCCTGGCCGCCGCCAATGGCCTTGCCACGGAGTTTCCGGCCCTGAGCGAGCGCGGCTACGGCGCCGGCCGGGTCTGGGCCATGCTGGGCGATTTTGCGGGGCCGGCCACGGCCTCGGAGCTCGTAGGCCCCCTGCCGGCCCCCCAGGTCGACAAGCTGAGGACCCTGGACAGCCCGGGCAATTCCATAGCCATCTACCATAGGATCCTCGTGCCCATGATGGGCCAGATCCTGGCCTCGGCGGAGGCTCCCCAGGCCAAAGCGGCCGTGGCGGGGCCGGAGTTCAGGAGCGGCAGCCGCTATCTCGAGCGGCGGGATCCCGGCGGCCAGTATAGGCCCTGGTTTGTCCAAGGTGTCGACCTGGGCGCCTCGGTGCCCGGGACCTGGGCCACCGAGCCCCCCACGGACGACGGGGCCTGGCTCGAGGCCCTCCGAGGCATCAAGGCCGCGGGCTTTGACTCGATCCGGGTCTATACCCTCCTGCCCCCGGCCTTCTACCGGGCCCTCGCCCGCCTAAATACCGGAGCCTCCAGCCCCCTCTACCTCTTCCAGGGCATCTGGCTCGACGAGGACCCCCCGGGCAGGGACTTGCTCGAGGCCGGATGGTACGCCCAGGCGATGGAGGAATCCGACCTCTGCCAGGACGCTCTCCACGGCCGGGCTAGCATTCCTGCCCGGAGCGGCAAGAGCTGGGGCGAGTACCGGGTCGATGTGAGCCCCTGGCTCGCGGCCTTCCTCGTGGGCCGGGAGCTGGTGCCCGAGGAGGTCGAGGCCACCGCCAAGGCCCATCCGGGCTATCGCTGGACCGGGAGGCACTT
>JAKPBN010000047.1 GCA_029778945.1 Spirochaetota bacterium | reverse complement strand
CATGGGGTCATCAGTCAACGTTTATCCGCTTTCTGCCCCTGTCTGCCTTGATGGTCGCGATAATCCTGTCCAGGCAGCCTTGGCGGGCGATCAGGCAACCAGCGCTTCTGGATTCCTCGAATGCCATCGCATTGTTGGCATGCAAGAAGTAGCCACCGTCACTGCGTGTATAGGGCTGGGACTTGTCGGGTTGGCCGTCGCTGCCTTTGGGATAGGCGACCACCGTCCTTGTGGCGTCGGTCCTGATCCACTCGCCGGAGCTTGAGCCGTATCTTTCTCGGCGATACTGGTCACTTATGGTCCCAACATCCATATAGGCGGACCCGGAAGGGAAGGATGCCGGCTGGTAAAAGTCACCATCTCCGGGCTGAGCCTTCTCTGTGACTTTATTGTGCACCTCGACCGTGTACGAGGAAGCACGGCTATAGTCCATACCGTATTTGTCCCGGGGAATCGAGGTGACGACGGCCCTGGTCCGGCCGCTGTCGACACTGATGTAGGTTTCTCCGCCATAGAGGGCTGAGGCTTCTGTCCAGCCGAGGAGGCGTCCGCCGATGGCAAAGGCGGGCGCCGGGGCTTGGGCCAGGAGATTGGGGGCCGCGACCAGGGCGGCCAAGGCGAGGAGGGCGATGGGCATCCTTCTCATGGATGGCTCCTTTGGGGATTCAAGTGATCTGCCGGGAGCTGGGCGTTGTATCGCCGTGGGCCGCCCTTGATCCCTGCCCCTGCATGCCGGGGCGGGGAAATCCGGGCGGCCCGGCGATGGCATATTGATACGCCCAGGGCCAGGGCCGGCGCTTGAGCCACAAGGCCCATTGGGGGAAATCCTGCGCGCTTTTTTCCTCGCGAGCCTCATCCTCCTGTCCGGAGTCCAGGATAGGGAATCCCTGCGCTTTCGCTATTCCTGGGAGCAGGGCCTGGATGACTCCTGCGGACTCCAGGCCCTGGCCTGCCTTCTAGGCCTGTATTGGGCGGACCCAGTGGACGAGGTGGGCCTGGCCCTTGGCCTGGGAGAGGGCGACCCCAGGACCCAGGCAGGGGTCAGCCTTGGGGACCTAGGCAGGCTAGCCGCGTCGAGGGGCTATCTCTGGGAGGCCTATGAGCTCGGCTTTGGGGAACTGGAGAGGGCCGTCGAGCTCTATCCTCCCATCCTGGTTCATTACGACCGGCCCCAGGGCCACTTTGCCCTAGTCCTTGCCCTAGTGGATAAGGCTGAGGCGGACAGCGTCCTTGTCGTGGCCGATCCAGCCTCGGGCCTGCAGGTCTTGGCCCGGGAGGACTTTCTCCGCCGCTGGTCGGGGCATGTCCTGCTCATAAGGAAGCCTGGGGCCTCGGTGCCAAGTCCAGCCCAGGCCGAGGCCCTCGAGCAAGCTATCCAGGCTGCCCTGGGTCCCGTGGGACTACTTGAGGCGAGGCCCTGGAAAGGCCTGGGGAGATTACGATGAGCCTTGGCCGGCTTGCGCCCGTCGTCGTTCTGGGGGCTATGGCCTGGAGCCTGGCCCAGGCCTGTCCGGGGGAGACCTCGGACCATGAGAGGCTGGGGGTCCTTAAGCCCCAGGCCTGGGTTCTCTCTTGGGGCCTCGATTACGAGGCCGGGCCCCGGACAGGGGGTCTCGAGTCCGTCCTGGCCCTGGGCCTGGGGGCCCGCTGGTCCGGTCTTAGCGGCCTCGAGCTCAGTCTTCCCTTATCGATCACGCTGGGCCAGGCCGAGGTCGATGTCCGCTTCCTGGCTCCAAGGCTCGCCCTCTCCCTGGGGCAAAGCCTGGGCCCCTGGCGACTGGGCCTCGTCCTAGGCGGAAAGCTTCCCGTCCAAGGCGGGGCGGCGGGCGGGGATGGCTTGGGTCGCATCGACCTTTCCCTCCAGGCCCAGAGGTTTAGCGATCCCCTGGTCCTGGGCCTTAGCCTGGGCGGGGCGAGCCTGATCCCCGGGAAGCTTGGGTATGGAGGGGAAGACCGGCCCCTGGGCTTGAGCCTTGGGCTGCGGGTAACCGAGGCCCTAAACGAAAGAGTATCCGCGAGCCTCGAGCTCGGCCAGAGCCTGGCCTTGCCTGGCCTCGGCAGCCCGACGCCACAATCGTGGACCTACGGGATAAGCATGGGCCTCAGCATCCTTATCCTGATAGGCGATGGGGGCATTTCCTTTGGGCTATCCAACCCAAGGCTCCCCCAATTTATCGCCTCGGCTTTTGGGGAGTTTGGGAAAAGCCGGAAGGACAAAGGGAATCGGCCTTGAACATATAGACGGAAGTTGATAATGTCTATTAATGAACACCGAAAAAGGTCCTATGTTTGATATTGCGGATGTCGACGACCTTGTCCGGGGGGCTATCCGGGAGGACTCCGGGACCCTGGTCTGTCTCTACTGCGCCAAGCGTTTTGAGGCGGGCCTCGTCTATCCCATCGAAGCGGGCCTTGCCCTGGCGGATCGGGCTCTGGAGGACCATGTGGCCACGGTCCATGGCGGTCCCTTTTCCGCCCTCCTTTCCCGGGGCGGGGAGAGGGCCGGGCTCACGGAAATCCAGGAAAAAGTCCTGCGCCTCCTGGCCTCCGGGACCAAGGACAAGGAGATAGCCGCCGAGCTGGGGGGCAAGTCCGAGTCCACGGTGAGAAACCACCGCTTTAACCTGCGCCGCAAGGCGAGCGAGGCCCGGGCCTTCCTGGCCCTTTTCCGTCTCGTCGAGGAAGGCGCCGCCGGGACGGCCCGGGAAGCCGAGGGAGGAGCCTTGCTGGAATACCCCGCCTCCATGCCCCTCCGGGACGAGCGGGCCGTGATCACCGAGGCCGAGGCCGCGGCAGTGGAGGCCCGTTGCCTGGGCAAGGCGGCAGGCGGGGCATTCCGGATTGTTTTTTGGCCCAAGAAGCAAAAGGAAAAACTCGTCCTCCTGAATCGGATCGCCCTGCTTTTTGCCCCGGAAAGGACCTACACCGAGCCTGAGGTCAACGAGATCCTTATGCCCATCTACGGGGATTATGTGACAATCCGGCGCTACCTCATCGAGTACCGCTTTATTGACCGCAAGCCCGATGGCTCGGCCTATTGGAGGGTCAAGGCCTAGGCTTGGTCGGCGGCTAGCGTATGGCCCGGGCCAGATAGTCCGAGTAGTCCCTGACCTGGGGGTCGTAGGCCTCGCCCAGGAGGTGGCTCGAGATGAGGAAGTCGGCGCTGGAGCGGTTGCAGGCCATGGGGATGTTGTAGAGGACCGAGATCCTGAGCAGGGCCTTTACGTCCACGTCGTGGGGCTGGGGGGACATGGGATCCCAGAAAAAGATAACGATGTCTATCTTGCCGTCGGCGATCAGGGCCCCGAGCTGCTGGTCCCCTCCCAGGGGGCCGGACTTGAGGCGGGTGAGGTTGAGGCTAGCCGGCCTCGCCCCGCCGTTCTTGGCCATGATGGTCTCCTCGACGAGGCGGCCCGTAGTCCCGGTCGAGACGAGGTCGTGCTTGATCAGGGTCTTCCAGTTGTACTGGACCCATTCGACGAGGTCATGCTTCTCATTGTCATGGGCCACGAGGGCGATGCGCTTTTTGCTTTCCATTGGCTTTCCTCCAGGGAATAGGTTTTTTTTGGCTCGGGCTCAGAGATCCGGGGCCCGGCTCACATACTCGGCGAGAAGGGCCAGGGTGTTCGCTATGGCGTCCCGGTGGGTCCGCTCGTAGCCATGGCTCGCGTAGACCCCGGGGCCTACAAGGCCATGCCTTAGGTCGTGGCCCGAGAAGAGGGCCGCCCCGGCGTCGGAGCCATAGCTAGGATAGATGTCGACCGCATAGTCGCAGCCGGCCCTGGTGGCGGCCTGCTTTAGGGCATTGGTCATGTCCCAGTCATAGGGGCCGTTGGAGTCCTTGGCGCAGATCGAGACCTTGTACTCGTCACACCCCAGGTCGTCCCCGACAGCCCCCATATCCACGGAAAGGAATTCCTCCACCTCGGCCGGGACCACAGCCCCCCCGTGGCCGACCTCCTCGTAGGTGGTGAACAGGAGGAAGACCTCCCGCCCGAGGATGAGGTCCTTGGTCCCGGCCAGGCCAGCCAGGGCCAGGAGGATGCCCGCGGAGGCCTTGTCGTCGAGGTGCCGGCTTTTCAGGAAGCCACTTTGCGTCAGCACCGGCCTGGCGTCCAGAGAGA
Source organism: Spirochaetota bacterium (assembly GCA_029778945.1). GTDB lineage: Bacteria > Spirochaetota > Spirochaetia > Treponematales > Rectinemataceae > JANYKC01. Next base: position 20,027 of record JAKPBN010000047.1, on the reverse strand, counting down.
CCATGTCCCCCGGGGAGATCCCTAGGGCGAGGGTCTCCTCCCGGCTCCGGGTCCGCTCATCCACGAGGATCTCGAGGTTCTCATCGTCGGGCTTGAGCTCCTTGAGCTTGGGATTGACGTGGCTCGAGGCGTCCACGGGCTGGAAGGTCCCGGAAAAGGTCTTGCCTTCCCGGGTGTGGATCAGGCAGGTCTGGGCCACGAGGTTGAGGTCGGGATAGCCCCCGACCTTGGAATACCGAAGCCGTCCATTGCCTTTGATCGAGCGCACGACGGCTCCCAGGGTATCCACATGGGCAGCAAGGACGAGGGGATGGCCCTGGCCTCCAAGGCAGGCATAGACCGAGCCCTTCCGGGTCCGCTGGGGCGTAAAGCCCGCGGCGGCTATAGCGGTCTCAAGAAAGGCTTCGGCGGACTTGGTGAAGCCCGTGGGGCTCGGGGTAGCACAGAGCTCCAAGATCAGGCTCAAGGCCCGGTCCACCGTCCCGGCGGCTAGATTCATGATATTGTTCTCCTCAGGCATGGGTTACTATGGCGAGGGGCCGGGCCCCTTCAAGTCGCGCACCGTGGGGAAGAGTATATGCGAATCCTTCAGATCAAGCACCTGCCGGGCAATTTTCCCTATAACTCCACCCGGTGGTTTGGTGCCCGGGGGCACGAGGTCAGGGCTGTGCAGCTCTGCCGTGGCGAGGAGCCTCCGGAGCCCCAGAGCCAGGATGCCATTATCGTCTATGGGGGCTATATGAGCGCCTATGATGACCAGGGGCACCCATGGATACGTGAGGAGCTAGGCTATCTTGAGGCCTGCCTCAAGGCGGAAGTGCCTATTCTGGGAATCTGCCTGGGCTCCCAGCTCCTGGCCCGGCTTTTAGGGGCCCGGGTCTATAAAAGCGATAGGCCCGAATTCGGCTTTCACCAAATCCGGCTGGTCCAGGCCGGCCGGGATCACCCCGGGCTTGGGCCTCTCGCCACCGGGCCTGGAGGGACCTTCCTGGCCCTGGAGTGGCACAATGACGCCTGGGACCTTCCTGGGGGCGCCCAGCTGCTTGCCAGCAGCGAGACCTGGCCCAACCAGGCTTTTTCCTACGGCGAAAAAGTCTTGGCTATCCAGTTCCATCTGGAGTTTATCCGGGACCACATGGTCGGGGCGGTGGCCGAGAATCCCGAAGGAATCCCCCGGGGTCCCGGCTGCGAGGATCCTGCGGCCTTCCTGGCCGACCAGGGCCGCTTCGATGAGCTAGGGCGCAACATGGCTCGGCTCCTTGAGGGCTTTCTGGCTCCCTAGAGTTCCTCGAGCTCGGAGGCCACCTCGGCCACAAATTCAAGGTAGGCGGCCTTTTCAGCCTCATCCTGGTAGCTCTCTATCTTGATGCCCACCAGGCTCGCCTCGCCCTCGCCTTGGATGTTCACGACACTGCCCTTGATGTGGATTTCCCTGGGGCCCGAGCTGGGGTGGACAAAGAAGGTCATGCAGATCACGTCCCCGAGCTCGGCCTTGATGCTGCCCTGGGCCAGGAAGGCCCGGGTTCCCATGTCCTTGATATGGAGGTGGCCCTCCGGGGAGTCCGAGCAGGCCCCGTGGATGGAGACCGCGTAGCGGGCGTCAAACTTTTGGTTATCGCTCATGCTGTTTAGCATAGCCTATCTCGTCCGATCCTGCACGATTGCCCTATTCCTTGACTCTAGATCCTCGACTATCCACGCCTTGACTCGAGCCTTGCGGAGGAGTAGGTTTATTGTTGACAATAAAAATAATCTATATGGGAGGAAGGATGACAAGGGAAGATGTCTGGAAGGCCCTCGAGACCGTCGAGGATCCCGAGCTCGGCTATTCGATAGTCAAGCTTGGCTTGGTCTATCGGGTGGAATTCGCCGGTCCCCGCCTCCAGATCGACTTTACCCTGACCTCCTTTGGCTGCCCCCTGGCCGAGGAGCTGGCCGAGGGCATAGAAAGCGCGATCCGCCGCCTCGACCACGACATCAGCCTCGACCTGGCCCTCGTCTGGGATCCGCCCTGGGACGAGTCCCGGGTGGACGAGGAAATCCGACTCGACCTGGGCCTGCCCCTGTACTAGGGCGGGCCCCAAGGAGCATTCATGTCCGTACTTACAATAAAGGGACTCCACGCCGGGATCGACGGCAAGTCCATCCTCAAGGGCATCGACCTCACTCTCAGGAGCGGGGAGATCCATGCCCTCATGGGGCCTAACGGCTCGGGCAAGTCCACCTTGGCCAATGTGATCATGGGCAATCCCCGCTATGAGGTCACCGCCGGGTCGATCGACATGGATGGCCAGGATGTCCTGGCCCTGCCCGTCCACGAGAGGGCGAGGCTCGGCCTCTTCCTGGCCTTCCAGTATCCCGTGGAGATCCCGGGCCTGGGGATGGGCAAATTCCTCAAGCGGGCCGTCGAGGCCAGGCTGCCCGAGGGCGAGTCGGTCAATGTCTCGGCCTTCCTCAAGGAGGTCAGGGCTGACATGGACTGGCTCTCCTTCGACCGCGCCTTCCTGGGCCGTTCCCTCAATGACGGCTTCTCCGGCGGGGAAAAGAAGCGGGCGGAGATCCTCCAGCTCCTGACCCTCAAGCCGGGCTTCGCGATCTTTGACGAGACCGACTCGGGCCTCGACATCGATGCGCTCAAGATCGTGGCCGCCGGGATCGAGCGGATGCGGGGGCCCGGCTTTGGGGCCCTGATCATCACCCATTACCGGCGCATCCTCGACTATGCCGTGCCCTCCCTGGTCCATGTGATGTACAAGGGCCGCCTCGTCCTCACCGGGGGGACGGAGATTGTGCGCGACCTCGAGGCCAAGGGCTATGACTGGATCCGGGAAGGCTATGGCTCCCCCGAGGACGAGATCGAGGCCGAGGAGATTCGGAGCGGGTCGGCCCTGGCCGAGGCCACCCATGGCTGAGCTAGGCCAGGTCCAGGCCGCCGAGGGCCTGGGAAGAGACTCCTACAAGTTCGGCTGGTCCTATCCGGAAAGGTCCATCATCAAGACCCGAAAGGGCCTCGACGAGGAGGTGGTTCGGGAGATCTCCGCCGCCAAGGGCGAGGCCGCCTGGATGCTCGACTACCGCCTCAAGGCCCTGGAGACCTTCCGGCGCCTGCCCATGCCCTCCTTTGGGGCCGATCTCTCGGGCATAGACTTTGACGATATCTACTACTACTCCAAGCCCCTGGCCGAGCAGGGCGCCAGCTGGGAGGAGCTTCCCGACGATATCCGCAAGACCTATGAGCGCCTGGGGATACCCGAGGCGGAGCGCAAATTCCTGGCCGGCGTGGGGGCCCAGTACGACTCCGAGGTTGTCTACCACAAGATCCGAGAGGACCTGGGCAAGAAGGGAGTCCTCTTCATGGACCCCGAGTCGGGGGAGCGGGAGCACGAGGAGATTTTCCGCAAGTACTTTGGCTCCATCATCCCCTACACGGACAACAAGTTCGCGGCCCTCAACTCCGCGGTCTGGTCCGGGGGCCCCTTTGTCTACGTGCCCAAGGGCGTGAAGGTCGACATACCCTTGCAGGCCTATTTCCGCATAAACACGAAGAGCTTTGGCCAGTTTGAGCGGACCCTGATCGTCGTGGACGAGGGGGCCTTTGTCCATTACATCGAGGGCTGCACGGCTCCGACCTACTCCAAGGACTCTCTCCACTCCGCGGTGGTGGAGATCGTCGCCCTGCCGGGCGCCCGGGTGCGCTATTCGACCATCCAGAACTGGTCGGCCAATGTCTACAACCTGGTCACCAAGCGGTCCAAGGCCTATGCCGGGGCGACCGTAGAGTGGGTGGACGGGAACATCGGCTCCAAGCGGACGATGAAATACCCCTGCGTGATCCTGGCCGGGGAAGGCGCCCACGGGGAGGTCCTCTCGGTGGCCTTTGCCGGGGAGGGCCAGGAGCAGGACACGGGGGGCAAGATGATCCACCTGGCGAGCAACACCTCGAGCGTGATCACCTCCAAGTCCATCAGCAAGGACGGGGGCATCTCCACCTACCGGGGCATGGTCAAGGTGGCCCCGGGCCTCCACGGCATCCGCAGCAAGGTCGAGTGCGATGCCCTCATCCTGGACGAGGCCTCCCGGAGCAACACTTACCCGACCATGGACATCAAGACCGACGACGTGAGGATGGAGCATGAGGCCAAGGTCTCCAAGATCTCAGAGGAGGAGGTCTTCTACCTCCAATGCCGGGGCATCGACGAGGAGACGGCCGCCAAGATGATAGTCGCGGGCTTTATCGACCCCCTGGTCAGGGAACTGCCCATGGAGTACGCCGTGGAGCTCAACCGTCTCATCGACATGGAGATGGAAGGATCGGTGGGATGATGGACAGTGTTATGAAGGTCGAGAGGCCCCTGGGGCCGGCCTGGTTCTGGACGAGGCGGGCCGAGGCAGCCGCGGCCTGGAGGAGCCTGGCCTGGCCCCAGGCGAAGGATGCCCGCTGGAGGAATAGCCCCTTGGAGGCCTTCAGGCAGGGCCTGGAGGCCAGGACCGCCGGAGCCCAGGCCGAAGCCGGCTCGACGAGGGCCAGCTCCCTTCCCCTGCTTGGACCCGGGACTATCCACCTGCGCTTTGTGGACGGGAAGCCTTCCGGTGGCTTGGCCCTTGCTGACTGCCCGCTGGGCCTGCGGGTCGGCCTTGGCTCCGAGGCCCTGCCTCCACGGCTTCCCCCATCCCTGGACGGGACAGACCTGGAGGACAAGCTCCAGGCCCGGCTCTGGGCCGAGGCCAGCGACCTTGTCACGATAAGCCTGGCCGAGGACCTGGTGCTCGATAGGCCCATACTTGTCGAGTGGATCGAGACCGGCTCCGTGGCCTGCAGCTCTCCCCTGCTATTCCTCAGCCTGGGGGATGGCGCAAGGGCGAAGCTCGACCTCCTCTGGTCCTCCCCGGGAGCCCGGGCCGCAGGAGGGGCCTATCTTTCCCCGGCCCTGCGCATGGACCTGGGGGCAGGGGCCAGGCTTGGGATCTTTGAGCTTGTCGACCTCGATGAGGCCTCCCTATTCCTCGACTACCCCCGGGCCTACCTTGGGGCGGGGGCCGAGCTTGAATGGACCCGGGGCTTTATCGGCGTCGGGACGGCGACAAGCCGCCTCAAGGTCGACCTGGCCGGCAAGGCCTCTCGCCTGGGGCTCTCCACCTTCTATGCCGTGGGCAAGGGAGAGCACCTCGAGGCCGCGGTGGTCCAGCACCACCAGGGTGAGGCGACCTGGTCGCGCTCCCGCTTTGAGGGGGTGGTGGACGGAGACGGCCGGGCCGTGTGCCGGGGCCTGATCAAGGTCGATCATGCGGCCCGCGGCACCGATGCCTACCTCTCGAGCCGGGCTATGGCGCTCTCCCCCGAGGCCAAGACCGTGAGCCTTCCCGAGCTGGCGATCGACACCAACGAGCTGACCGCAAGCCATGGCTCCACCGTGGGGACGGTGGGGCTTGAGGACCTCTTCTACCTTGGCACCCGGGGGCTTTCCCCGGCAGAGGCCAAGGCCCTGGTCGCGGCGGGAATCCTAGGCGGACTCTTGGAACAGACTCCTCCAGAGCTATCCTCCTGGGTGGAGACTCGCATCGAGGAGGCCCTAAGCCATGGCTGAGCTCCTGCGGGGGGATGCCCTTGGGGTCGCCGACGCCTGGGCAAGGAAGGTCCGCGAGGATTTTCCCATTCTCGCAAGCCCGGCTCCGGCCGGCCTTGCCCCCCTGGTCTACCTCGACTCCGCCGCGACCTCCCAAAAGCCCCGGGTGGTAATAGACACAATTGTTCATTATTACGAGGCGACCAACGCCAATGTCCATCGGTCCATCCACCGCCTGGGCGAGGAGGCCACGGCGGCCCTGGAGGCGGCCCGGCGCTCGGCCGCGGCCTTTATCGGCGCCGCCTCCAGCCAGGAGCTGGTCTTTACCCGGGGCACGACGGAGTCCTTCAACCTCCTGGCCTCGAGCTTTGGGGCCGGTCTTGGTCCCGGGGACGAGGTAATCCTCAGCCTTATGGAGCACCACGCCAATCTCGTGCCCTGGCAGATGGCGGCCAGGGCCAGGGGCTTTGCCCTGCGCTTCGCGCCCCTAGATGCCGCGGGCGACCTGGACCTGGGGGCCCTCGAGGCCCTGCTGGGCCCCCGGACCCGCCTCGTCTCCCTTACCCAGGTGTCCAACCTCCTGGGGACGGTCAATCCGGTGTCGCCCATTGCGGACATGGTCCATGCCGCGGGGGCCCTGCTCGCGGTGGACGCGGCCCAGTCCCTGCCCCACATGCGGGTCAGGGTCGGGGAGCTGGGGGCCGACTTCCTGGCCTTCTCAGGCCACAAGGCCTTTGGCCCCATGGGCATTGGCTGCCTCTACGGCCGGGCGGAGCTCCTCGAGGCCCTTCCGCCCTGGCAGGGCGGGGGGGAGATGATATCCCAGGTGAGCCTCGAGGGCTTTTCCCCCAACGAGCTGCCCTGGAAATTCGAGGCCGGGACCCCGAATGTGGAGGGCGCCCTGGGACTCCAGGCGGGCCTGGCCTACCTTGCGGACCTGGGCCTCGAGAAGGTCGAGGCCTGGACCACCTCCCTGGCGGCCTATGCGGCCGAGCGCCTCAGGGCAATACCGGGGGTGGTGATCCACGGCTCGCCCAGGCTCAGGGCCGGCCTGTTTCCCTTTACCCTGGAGGGGGTCCATGCCCATGACCTGGCGGCCTTCCTGGACCGCAGGGGCATTGCCGTCCGGGCGGGCAAGCATTGCGCCCATCCCCTCTCGGACAGCCTGGGCCTGGCCTCAAGCCTCCGGGCCAGCTTCCACGCCTATTCCACCCTTGCCGATGTCCAGGCCCTCGTCGAGGGCGTGGCCGAGGCCGCCTCCCGGGGAGGCAGGCTATGAGCGATTTCCAGGACGAGGTCGAGCGCGAGATTGTCTACGACCACTACCGGAGGCCCCGGCATGGGGGACAGCTTGGAGCGGGGGCCATAAGCCTCGATAACCCCTCCTGCGGGGATGAGCTCAGGATGAGCCTCACCGGGGAGGGCCTGGTGGAATTCCGCTTTGAGGGCAAGGGCTGCTCGATAAGCCAGGCCTCGGCCTCCATGATGGCCGAACTCCTTTCCGGAAGGACTAGGGAGGAGGCCCTGGCCCTGGCCGAGCGGGTCCTGGGGGTCTTCAGGGGAGACCTCGATCCTGCTTCCCTCGAGGACCTGGGGGACGTGGCTGTCCTCTCGGGCATAGCCAAGCTGCCCGTGCGGGTCAAATGCGCCGCCCTGGCCTGGCAGGGGGCTCGGCGCCTCCTCAAGGCCGGCTAGACAGGGGCAGGGTGGACCTGCGCGAGGGCTCCCGGCAGCGGGAGCTCTTTTTTTTGTGCCCCCGGGGGTACAATTCCTGAGCCCGCCACGTCTGTAGGGGTGAAGGATATGCAGCAGCAAACGGAGAGGATCGAGGGAGCCTGGCGCCGGGAAAAACCCCGCATACTGGCCTGGCTCAAGGGCCGGGTGCGGGAGGACATGGCCGAGGACATCCTCCAGGATGTCTTGATAGGGGCCCTGGCGAACCTGGATGCCCTGGAGCCCGTGCGCGACCTGGGGGCCTGGCTATGGCGCGGTGTGCGAAACCGGGTTATCGACGGCTGGCGGAGCCACCGGCGCCGAGAAGAGGCCGGGGAAGTCGACCTGGAGGACTTTGACGCCATTGTCGACGAGGCCCTCCTTTCGGCCCAGGACGAGCTGGAGCGCCGGCGGATCCTCGACGAGCTCGAGGCCGCGATCGACGCCCTGCCCTCGGGCCAAGCCGAGGTGATCCGGGCCCAGGCCCTCTACGGCGAGAGCTTTGCCTCGATCTCCGAGCGGAGCGGCGTATCCATCGAGGCCCTGGCGGCGAGAAAGCGCCGGGCCATAGCAAGCCTGGGCGCCCGGCTAGGGGCCCGGAAAGACGGGAGGAAGGGATGATGCACGGGAAGTATTTCGATGCCGAGGGACGCAGGCGCTTTACGCCCTTGGCGATAGCGGGCATGGTTGTGGGCGGGATAATCGTGGGAGCCGGCCTGGCCTTTCTTTTCGGCTGGGTGGTGATGCTCCTCTGGAATTGGCTTATGCCCACCCTGTTCAGGCTGCCCCTGATCGGCTTCTGGCAGGCCTGGGGCCTGGTGCTCCTCTCGGCCATCTTCTTCAAGGGCGGGGGCTCTGGCCATGGCCGGGGTCACCGAGGCCATGGCCGGGGAAAGGGCCCCGAGTGGCGCAAGGAGATGCGGGACCGCTTTGGCCGGCCCGAGGACAAGGCCCAGGACCCGGCGGACAGGCCTGAGCAGGGCTAAGCCTAGGTTCTATCGAGGGGCTCGGGCCATCGGTCCGGGCCTCTTTTCATTTCCGGGGGTCCCTCCGCAGGGAATCCCGCAGATGGCCGAGGGCCATGAGGGGATGCCGCAGGAGGATCCGGGGGCCCGACCAGGCCATGACCTCGCGGATGCTCGCGCGCTCGGCCGGGCGATAGCAGTGGCGCTGGCAGCGGCCGCACACGGGCTTGGCCTCCCCATCGGGACAGGCGGCCAGGCGCTTTAGGGAATAGGCGAGGAGGGACTCGCACTCCGGGCAGAGCTCGGCCCCAGGCCTATGGAGCCTGGCGCAGCGCATGGCGATCATGGTCCTGAGGGTCCTAGCCTCCCTCTCCCGTCTCAGCTTCTTCCTGGTCATGGGCAAGGATTGTAGCACAGGAAGCCTGGAGTCTGTCGGACTTTGGATTTTGTCTGGGCGAAGGCGATGCGCGAAAGGAAAACCGGTGAGGATTGAGGGCCATACTGCCCGTATGGCCCGATTGACGAGCCGGTTTTTCGTCGCGTAGCGCCAAGACCAGGCAAAAAGCGCATATTTGGAGCTATTTCTTCCGAAAGCCATTAATCGCTACTTTCCCATTCTTTGCGGTCCAAAGTCCGACAGACTCTTAGGGCGGGTAAGCTCCTCGAGCCGCGCAAGATAGGCGAGGGCCTCCTCCCGGCTTGTGCCGCACATCTCCGGATCGGCCCTGAGGGAGGAGCAGACTGGAGGCCGCCGGGGGTCGCCATAGAGGATGCACAGGCCCTGGCTATCCAAGGCGGGGCAGGCCAAGCCGGCCGGCTTGCCCTCCGGGAGCCCTGGTATGGGGGAGGAAATCGATGGGGCAATGCAGCAGGCCGCGCAGCCCGGCCTGCAGGCAAAGGCTTCGGGTCCTTCCATCGGCCCTGCCCTTCCTAGGCCCCATCGGCGAAGAGCCCAGGACTATCCTCGGCCTCCTCGCCTGTATCCGCTGGCAGCAGGGGAGCGAGCTCTGCCCCCTCGAGCTCAAGGAGGCGGCGCTTGCGCCAGAGGCCACCCCCATAGCCTCCTAGGCCGCCATCGGCGCCTATGACCCGGTGACAGGGCACAAGGATGGCGACTCGGTTCATGCCGTTGGCCCTGGCGACGGCCCGGGTGGCCTTGGGGTCACCGATCGCCATGGCGAGCTGGGCATAGGACCAGGTCTGGCCCGGGGGGATGGTCCGCAGGGCCGCCCAGACCGATTCCTGGAAGGGGCTTCCGGGCTCGTCGATGGGCAGGTCAAAGTCTTTTCGGGTCCCCGCGAAATACTCGGCCAGCTCGGCTTCCAGGCGCTCCAGGTGGACCGAGCTGCCCGGGAGGATGGGAAGGCCCAGCCGGGCGCGGAGGGTCTTGGCCTGGGCCTCCAGCATGCGGCGGTCGGAGAACTCAAGGAGGCAGATGCCCTTGTCCGTAGCCCCCGCGACGAGGGGGCCCAGGGCCGAGTCTACCCAGGCGATGCGCACATAGTCCGAGCCAGGGCGGCTTGCGGTCTTGCCGGGGCTTTCCCCAAAGAGGCGGGCAAAAGCCTCCCGGAAGCCCGAGTGGGACTCATAACCGTGGTCGAGGATAGCCTCGTCCAGGTCCCCTCCTTGCTTGATCGCCTCGAAGGCCGCCGCCAGGCGCCGGGCCCGCTGGAAGGCCTGGAAGGACAGGCCGTAGCGGGCCTGGAAGCGCCTCCGCACGGTGGCGGGCTCGAGGCCGAGGGCCCGCAGGTCTCCCTCCCGGATCCTTTCGCCGGGGTTCGCCTCTATCCTGGAGACAAGGGACTCGAGCCAGGCCGGGTCGTCCTGGCCGGCCAGGGGATGGCAGCGGAGGCAGGGCCGATAGCCCGCAAAGAGGGCTTCCGCGGGGGTCTCGTAATAGACCACATGGTCGGGCTTGGGCTTGCGGGCCGGGCAGGAGGGGCGGCAGAAAATGCCCGTCGTGGTGACCGCGGCGAAAAAGAGACCATCGAAGGATGCGTCGCGGCCAAAAAAGGCAGTGTCCAATGCGTCTTTGGGTGGCAGGCTCACGGGGGCCTCCTTTACGGTCCCACTATAGTCCGCCCCGCCCAAAGCCTCCACCGAAAAAGCGACACGTATTCTTATAGCGCATGGGGCCGAGCGCTAAACCCTGCGGGAACTAGGGTGGCCGAGCTTAAATGACCAGGGATAAACCTTGCCACAGTTTTTCTGGTTCAGCGCAGCGCGGCGGGTGGGTAAATAAACCGCATGGAAGTGTATGCGTTCCGGTAGGCTCGACCAGGGGAAAACCCTGTACAAGCTTTCAGTGAAACCGTAGCGCGGCGGGTGGGATGGAAAAGCATGGGGCCAAGCGAAGCGAGCCAGCCCCATGCCTTTCCATCCCAGGACCCGCGCTATGAGTCATGATAAAGGCTCTCGGAGTTTCTCCGGCAAGTATTCCGGAAGGTATAAACAGGAATTGTTGCCGGCGAGGGGACTTGAACCCCTACATCCTCGCGGACAGCGGATTTTGAGTCCGCCGCGTCTGCCATTCCGCCACGCCGGCCAATGCACGTCTTTCTACTCTGCACTAAAGCCTTCGTCAAGGCAATGGGGAATAGGCGAGGCAAGCCTAAAACTGTATTATCCATTTTGCCTATCGATAAAGTAGTGGAGACCTTCCCCATCATGATACGACTGCCCTCCTTCGGCGGAGACGAGCCTGAGCCCCAGACCTGGGGTCTACAGCCCTTCCGGTTCCGCATAGCCAGGCTCCTTTCCGTCCTTGGACTCTGCCTTGCCATCTTGGTCCTTGTCCCAACCTTGGCCGTCGACCTCCGGGAAGGCAAGGTCCACCTGGCCGCGGTCGAGGCCCTCGCCGTGGTCTTTCTCCTGATCCTCTCCGCCGCCGGCCGCAGGCTTGATATCCTGAGGTCGGCTGGACTCCTCGCCGTGGCCTTTGTCCTGGGAACGGTCCTTTTCTTTGAGTCCGGCATCCACGGACCGGGAGAGGTCTGGCTTGCCTCGGCGATTTTCCTTTCCGCCGTCCTTTTTGGCAGCTCCGGTGTCGCGGTCATGGCCTCCGCCACGAGCCTGGTGTTTGTCATCGCTGTAGTCCGCCAGGGCCAGGGCTATCTGCCCGGCCGGGGCACGGGGCTGGAGATGGAGATCGCTGGCCTCAATACGGTAGGCCTGGCCCTGGCCACATCCCTCGCGGCCTCCCGCCTCGTGAGCCACCTAAGCGCGGCGAATCAGGCCAGAGACAGGCTGGACGGGGAGCTCCGGGCCCGGGACAGGTATCTTGAGGAGGAGAGCGCCGGGCGCCGGGGCGCCGAGGCGATGGCTGCCTTCTTCCGCGACCACGACAGCCTGACCCACCTGCCAAACCGCGAGGGCCTGGCCCGGGAGCTGACCCAGGCCAGCAAGCGCGCAAGCCGGCACGGGGGCAGCCTGGCCGTCCTGGCCCTGGGCTTTGACCGCCTTGGCAAGGTCATAGAGACCCGGGGCCGCATGGCGGCGGAGACCCTCCTCGTCGAGCTGGCCGCCGCGTTGCGGGCGGGTTTTCGGGACGAAGACTGCGTGGCCCGCCTTGGAGACGAGACCTTCGGGATCATCTGCGGTGACCTGCGGAGGACCGAGGACGTCATCGAGCTCGTCAGCCAGGTCAAGGCCTGCGTGGAGAGGTCCTTCGAGGTGGCAGGGGCCTCGATCCACATCGCGCCTATGATTGGAGTCGCCCTCTATCCCAACGACGCCCTCGAGCCCGAGGACCTGCTCCATGCGGCCGAGTCGGCCCTCCAGTCGGCCCGCAAGGCCGGGCCGGGGGCCTTCCGGCTTTTCGACCCCAGCCTCCAGAAGGACTCCCTGGAGCGCCTCCGGCTTGAGGAGGAGCTCGAGACCGCCATATTCTCCGGCGCCATCGAGGCCTGGTTCCAGCCCAAGGTGGACCACCAGGGCCGGATTGTCGGGGCCGAGGCCCTGGCCCGCTGGCGCCTGCCCAATGGCTCCCTCCGCCTCCCTTCGGACTTTATCCACGTGGCCGAGGGCTCTGGCGGCATAGCCGCCCTGGGGGTGGTCATGCTGGCCCGGGCCTGCGAGGAGGCCGCTTCCTGGGAGCGGAAGGGCCTGGGCCGGATATCGGTGTCGGTCAACTTGTCTCCTTTCCAGTTCGCCAACCCCGACCTGGTCGGGAGCGTCCGACGGGCCCTCGAGGTCTCGGGCCTCTGCCCCTCCAGCCTGGAGCTCGAGATCACGGAGACCGGCCTCGCGGCCTTCGAGGAGGGCGCCCGGGAGCGCCTGGCCGAGCTGAGGTCCCTGGGGGTCGGCCTGTCCATCGACGACTTTGGCACCGGCTCGAGCTCGATCTCAAGGCTCAGGGACTATCCGGTCAACGCGGTCAAGGTGCCCAAGGACTTTGTCGATCCCCTGCCCGGGGACGCCAAGGCGATGATGATCGCCCGGGCAGTCATCGACCTGGCCCATAACCTGGACTTCCAGGTGATAGCCGAGGGGGTCGAGGGCAGGGAGCAGTTCGACTGGCTCAAGGGAGCCTCCTGCGACCAATACCAGGGCCACCTGTTTGCCCCGGCCCTCTGCGCGGCCGATTTCGAGTCCGCCCTTGCCAAGTCCAACGCCGGGGGCTAAAGTGTCTTCCACCTAAGGGGAGGCGAGATGCAAGCAATACTGGACTGGGGTGTCGGTGTCGTTCGTTCCTTGCAGACCTTGGCCAGCCCGGGCCTGACCGGGGCGATGAAGGGAATCACCTTCCTGGGCACCGAGTGGTTCTATCTGGCTGCCCTGCCCCTCGTCTACTGGTGTGTGGACAGGCGCCGGGGCATCAGGCTTTCCATCCTCACCTTTTTCTCGGCCTTCCTCAACTCCTGGCTCAAGCTGGCCTTTGCCCAGCCTAGGCCCTACGACCTGGACCCCTCTGTGGGTATGGCCACCGAGCCGACCTTCGGCCTTCCCTCGGGCCATGCCCAGGGCTCGGCCGTCTTCTGGGGAGCCCTGGCCCCGGTCTTCCGCAGGCCCTGGGGTCTCGTGCTGGGGCTGCTCGTACCCCTCATCATCGGCCTCTCCCGGATCTACCTCGGGGTCCACTTTCCCACCGATGTCCTGGTTGGCTGGCTCCTGGGCGGCCTGATTGTCCTGGCCGACGCCCTCTATGGGGACAAGGCCCAGGAGGCCCTCGAGAAGGCCCCGGCCCGGTGGATTATCCTGGGGGCCGCCCTCATCGCCCTGGGGATGAATTTCCTCAACCGGGACGACACCTCCTCCTCGGGGGTTTTCCTGGGCACCGTCGCGGGCTTTGTCCTGGCCGACCGGCGCGTCCAGTTCAAGATCGCGGGCGGCCTTGGCAACAAGGTCCTCTGCTACCTTCTGGGCATGGCGGTCACGGGCATCCTCTACTTTGGCCTCAAGGCCCTCTTCCCTGGGAAGGGCGGCGACAACTACGACCTCTTCCGCTTTGTGCGCTACGGGGCCCTGGGTCTCTGGGTCTCCCTGGGGGCGCCTTGGGTCTTTGTCCGCCTGGGCCTGATGGAAGGCTTGGGCGGCAAGGCGACCAAGAGCTGAGGAAGGCGATGAAGAAAGGATCCAGGCCCAGCCTCACGACCCTAGGAGAAGAGGCCGAGGCCTGGGCCACCCGGCGAGGCCTGGGGCTTGAGTACAACGGCCTTGTCATGCTCAACCCGATATCCCCGGGGGATCTCGAGGGCATCAGGGCCCTGGACTGCTTCCCGCGAATATCCTCGATCCACGGGCCTTTCTTTGACCTGATGCCCGCGAGCGCCGACCCGGAGGTGCGGGACCTGGCCCTGCGCCGCCTGGTCAACGCCCTGAAGGCAAGCCTAGGGCTGGGGCTGGGCCGGGTGGTCTTCCATACAGGCTGGATGGCCAAGACCTATATCGACTCGGCCTGGCTTGCGAATTCCCTGGCCTTCTGGCGGGAGCTAGGCGAGAGGGTGCCGGGAAGCTGGGAGGTCTTCCTCGAGAATGTCTACGAGGAGGATCCCCACCTATTGATCGAGCTCCTGGACTCCCTGGGGGATTCCCGCATCGGCGCCTGCCTGGATATCGGCCATGTAAACGCGAGCTCGCCCCTGCCGCCCCAGGCCTGGATAAAGGCCCTGGGCCCTAGGATCCGCCACGTCCATCTCCATAACAATTATGGCAAGAATGACGACCACAACGGCCTGCTGGACGGGAGCCTGGACTACCTGCCCATTCTCGAGGCCCTCGAGGAGCATTGCCCCGAGGCCAACTGGAACCTCGAGCTGAGGAATGGCCACGAGGCCTCGATCGACCTCGTTATGGGCTTCCTGGCCGCCTCAGGCTACTCGGAGAATTTGTAGCGAGGGTCGGTGATCTCAAAGAAGGCCGAGACCCCGGGTGTCATGAAGACACGGTGCTGGTCGTCCAGCATTATCACACTGAGCTTGAGCTCCCTGGCTAGGGCCATGCCTTTTTCCCGGCCCAGGGCAAAGAGCATGGTGGTCACTCCGTCGGCGTCAAAGGACTTGGGGGCTATCACCGTGACCGAGCTGAGGCCGTTCTGGACCGGGTAGCCGGTCTTGGTGTCCAGGATGTGGTGGTAGCGGACCCCGTCCTGGATAAAGAAGCGCTCGTAGATCCCCGAGGTCACCATGGTCTGGTCCTTGAGGGAGGCGATGCCGATGTAGGCTCCTCGCTCGCCCTCAGGGTCCTGGAGGCCGATGCGCCAGGGCTTGCCGTCGGGCTTGGGGCCAAGGGCAAGGACGTTTCCGCCCAGGTCGATGATGGCGCTCTTGACGCCCCCGGCGCGCAGGATGCGAGCCACCTCGTCGGCCGCATAGCCCTTGGTGGCCGATCCCAGGTCGAGGCCCATCCCGGCCCGGGAGAGGAAGATGGTCCCCTTGGCGGTGTCGACGGAAATATCTTTCCAATTGACAAGTTTCCGGGCGGCGGCGACCTCCGCGGGGGAGGGCAGGCGGGCGTGGTCCGAGCCTATGCCCCAGAGCTTCACAAGGGGGCCGACGCTGGGGTCGAAGCTCCCCTGGGAGAGTGTGGCGTAATGGATGCCCCGCTGGACGATGTCCAAGGCCTCCTTGCCTACGGCGACCGGGGCCTTGCCCGCGGCGGCGTTGACATCGTCGATCTGGCTCCCGGGCTTGTTCACCGATAGCTCGTCCTCGATCTCGTGGAGGCGGGCTATGGCCTTCCCGATCACGGCCTTGTCCCCGCCTTTGAGCAGGCGGATGGAGCAGACCGTCCCAAGGACGAATTCTGTCTGGCTGACCTCGGCCGGGGCCTTGGGCGAGCAGGCCAGGCTGAGAAAGGCGAGAAGGAGGAGGGCGAGGGGGCTTGGCTTCTTCATGAGGCCCGGATTATGGCCTGAAGGCGGCCCCTTGTTCAATCAATCCCCGCCCCTCTCCCGGGCGATTGTGGTGGCCTCCCCGTGGCCGGGCAGGACGGCGGTATCCCCCGGGAGGACAAAGAGGCGCTCCGTGATAGAGCGGGCCAGGGCCTCGGGGTCCGAGTCGGGGCCGTCCGTGCGGCCCATCCCGGACTCAAAGAGGGTATCCCCGGAGACAAGGACACCCAGGCCCTCGTTAAGGAGGCAGATGGAGCCGGCGGTGTGGCCGGGGCTATGGATGACTTTCCAGGAGGAGCCGGGGATGAGCTGGCCATCCTCGAGGATGAGGTCGGCCGGGGGAAGGGGGCGCCAGTAGTGGCGGAAATAGCCCGTGGCCCGGATGGCCACAAAGACCCGGCGGTTGGACTCCTCCCCCTCGGGCCCGAGGTAGTGGGCGTCGGCGGCGTGGATGGCCAGGAGGGGGCGCTCTCCCCGGGGGGCGAGGGCCGCGAGGAGCTCGGGTATGGCCGCCACGTGGTCGAGGTGGCCGTGGGTGAGGACGATGTGGCTCACCCTAAGGCCCCGGGAGTCCAGGAGCTCGAGTATGCGGGGAGCCTCGTCTCCGGGATCGACGAGGACGCAGGACGATTCGTCGTCCCCAGGCAGGATGTAGCATCTCTCCCCGATCGGACCTACCGTCAGCGCTTCTAGCATGGTAGCATGAATCTATAGAGCCAAGGCCAAAAGGGCAAGCCGTGCTGTTTCCCGTGTATGCGATCCTCGTGGTCGCCCTCGTCTTCTACCTCATCCTCCCCGGGATCTTCGCCCTAGCCAGCGGGGCGGCCTGGAGCCGCTTTCGGCTCCGCTTTCTCAGCCTGTGGACGGCCCCCCTGCTCAGGCACGGCTCGGCCAGGAAGGCCGGGGAAAGTTTCCGCTTCTTTGGGAGGATCGAGGCCCTGGAAGGGCGCAACCGCCTTTGGATCCGGGGGGAGACGACCTCGGCCCTGGTGGATTTTTCCCGGAGTCCCCTCTATGTCCTAGCCCCCAAGCCCGAGGAATCGCCCCGGGGCAGGGTGGACGAGGCCGGGGGCCTTGAGCGCCTGCGCTGGACCCGGGTCCATTCCTTTTCCGAGGGCACGGCTTTTTTTGCCTGCGGCTCCGTGAGCCTCGAGGACGGCCGCCCGGTCTTCATGGAGAGCCCCGGCCAGCCCCTGATCGCCATTTCCTGGGATGGGGAGGGCGAGGATTTCCCCCTCCGCGTCCTGGCCGCCGCCAGGAGCAAGAACGAGTTTTTCAACCCCTCCACCTTTGTGGTTTGGTCCATAGGCATAGGCATCCTGAGCCTCATCCTCCTGTATTACACAAAGAGGAGCCTCCTGCCGACCCTGCGCTTCCTCGCGGCCTTGCCGGCCTTTATGCCCTTGCTGGCTATCCTCCCCCCAGGGGGCATTATCCTTTACCTGGGCGGTTTGGGCTGGCGCCGCTGCCTTGGCATGAGAATGAGGCGCGACCTGGCCCTCCTCGACGAGGGGGCCCAATTGCCGGTCCGAAAGCAAGCCTATGGGGCTATCCTGAAACGTCTTCTCTCGAGCCCGACCGACCGGCGCATCGCCGGGATGGCCGGCCTCTCCTTGCTCGCGGTCCTGGCGGCGATCCTCCTCAACGCGGTCCTGGCCTTTATGCTCTACCGGGGCTTTTGACAGGCCAAGAAAAAGCCCGCCCCTTCCCAGGGGAAGGCGCGGGCCTATGGAGAGGGTGGAGTCAGGCCTAGCGGGTCTTGTCCTCTTCGTCTTCTCCCTCGTCGGCGCCAAAGCTCTCGTCGACACCCTCATAGGTGTCGGTAAAGTCGTCTCCCAGGGCTTCCTCGTCCTCGAGGTCCTCGAGGACCTCATCCTGGGGGAGGATATCTCCAGGCTCCTGGCTTGGGCTTTCCTCAGGGGTGGCCCCCCGCTTCCGGGCCTTGCTCACCGGGAGCACGCGGCTCCGGAAGGCATAGCCATCCAGGGAGGCGACCAGGCTGTCCGCGCAGAGGGGGTCGATGTCCGCAAAGGAGTAATTGTCAAAGGAACGGATGTCCCCGATCTCCTCCGGGGCGAGGTGGGCATCCTCGGTGAGGATGCGGTAGAGGACCCTGGGATAGAGGCGCTGCCTCTTGCCCATGCCAAAGAAGATAGTCGTTCCCTCGCCTTCGTAGCGGGGCCGATTCTCGTCGAGGCGGGGTTCCGGCGCAGGGGCTTCGGCTCGGGGCTTGGATCCTTCCTTGCGGGGCTTCTCCGCCTTGGGGGCATCCCTGGCCTGGCGTCCATTGGGCTTGCGGCTATCCTTGCCCTTGGGAGAGGAGGCCTCGAGGATGAGGAGGGCAGCCGCGTAGGACCGAAGGCTCAAGGGAATTTCCCGCCGGAAGGCCGCCCTGATCTCGTTCAGGGTTTCCGGATCGGGGTGGCTTACGATCTCCCGCTTGATCCTCTCGATGGTGGCTAGGGCGGCCCGGCCGGGCGCGTCCGGCCCCGGGCGGTGCTCGGGCATTTCGGACTCCTTTTCAGAGCGTTGTGGAGACTGACCTAGGTGCGGGGCCCTCAGGCTACGCGCTATTGACGGGACCCTTCCATCGGCACTCCCGTATTCTCCACCAAATCCCCCGAAATCGCAAGAAGCCTGGGGCAGTTCCGGCCGGAATGGAAAAAAAAGTCCTGCGCTTGTCCACTCTTCAGGCCTCGGGTAGACTGGCCCGCGATGCAAGCCATGAAACAACGCCGTCTTGTCCTTGTCCTCCAGGCCCTCGTCCTGGCCACATCCCTTTCTGCCCAGGCGCCGCAGGCCCCGGCCATAATTCTGGACGACCCGGCCCCCCTCCTGGGCCTGGGCCTGGCCGAGGCCTGGTCGCGCTTTGGCCCGCCCCAGAAGGTGCTTGCCATCCGGGGCGAGGCCCCCTGGCAGGATGATGTGGTCTTCTCCTATCCCTCGGGCTATGCCCTATCCTGGTCTGGGGACAGGCTCTGGCAGATCCATTTCACCCCGGGCTATCCGGGCTCGATCTATGGCATCTTCCTGGGAGACGGGACGGACAAGCTGGTCTCGACCCTGGGGACGCCCTACTTCAGTTCCGAAACCTCCCTGGTCTTTCGCCTGGCCTGGAAGGGCTTTCCGGTGAGGCTCCGGGCTATCCTGGCCGGGGGCAAGGTGACCGATCTCTACGTCTACCGGGCCGACTTCTAGGTCTTTCCGGCGGGGGCGAGCTTTGTTTCCCGCCCCCCATAGGCTATGCTGGAGCCATTGGCCCGGAGCGGGACGCCCGGGGTGAGGAGGAGTCCGTGTCCCTTGTCTGCCTTTCCCTTACCGGCCGGACCATCGCGGAAAACCTCGCCGTCCTCGATCTCTACCGGGGCCAAGTCGACGCGGCCGAGCTCCGGGCCGATTTCCTCGACCCAAGCGAGAAATTCATTATCCGCTCCTTTCCCGAGCGGGCGGGCCTTCCCTGCATCCTTTCCGTGAGGAGAAGGATGGACGGGGGCCAGTTCGCCGAGGGCGAGGGAGTGCGCCTCGTGGTCCTGGCCAAGGGTCTGGCCTATGCCAAGCGCGACAAGAGGGCCAATTTCGCCTTTGTGGACCTGGAGAGCGATTTCCATGTCCCCGCGGTAGAGGAGGCCTGCAGGACCTTCGGGACCCGGATCATCCGGTCCTTCTATAGCCCCAAGGCCATGCCCCAGGACCTGGACGCAGCCTGGACGGCCACGGCCTTTGCCTCCGACGAGATACCCAAGATCGCGGTTAATTGCGCCGGAGCCAATGACCTGGCCCGCCTGGTCACCTGGGCAGAAGAGCTTCCCACGAGGGACCGCATAATCATTGGCACCGGCGAGGCCGGCTATCCAAGCCGGATCCTCGCCTCCCGCCTGGGCTCCTTCCTGTGCTTTACCTCGGCCATCAATGCCGGCCTTCCCGGCGCCGCCCCGGGCCAGATCGACCCGGAGACCATGCAGGGGGTTTACCGCTTCCGCTCCCTTTCCAAGTCCACGGCGGTCTACGGCCTGGCCGGGGGCCCGAGCGTCGTGGGCTCCCGCTCCCCGGCCCTGCACAACCTGGCCTTTGAGGAGGCGGGGATGGATGCGGTCTATCTGCCCATGCCCGCCCACGACGCCTCCTCCTTTTTTGCGGCGGCCGATGCCCTGGGCATAAAGGGCGCGGCCGTCACCGTCCCCCTCAAGGAGAGCCTCCTGCCCTTTATCTCCGAGCTTTCCCCCGCTGCCCGGGAGATCGGGGCCTGCAACACCCTCCTCCGCAAGGGTGATGGCTGGGAGGGCCACAACACCGACGCCGCGGGCTTTGACCGGACCCTCAAGGAATTCCTCGAGGGAAGGGAGCTCCGGGGCCTCCGGGCCACGATCATCGGCGCCGGGGGGGCCGCCCGGGCCGTGGCCTATGTCCTGGCCGCCCACGGCCTGTCCTGCCTGGTGGTCAACCGGGATGGGGGCC
>JAKPBN010000133.1 GCA_029778945.1 Spirochaetota bacterium | reverse complement strand
CCTGGCCGACCTCGCGGCCCTGGCCCCGGAGCGCCAGGTCTGCATCGGCCGGGAGATGACCAAGATCCACGAGGAATTCCTCGTGCTAAAGGCCTCCGAGGCCGCCCTTCTCTACGCCGGGGAGGCCGAGGCCCGGGGAGAGTTCGCGGTGCTTGTCTCCGGGGCCGATTTGGCGTAAACTATTTGCAGGTCGAAGCCGATAATTCATGTGAAAGGCAGGGGCGCACTATGACTATAGATCGTCTGAATTCGATCGACCCGATCCGAGATCCCGCAAAACCCTCCCCCACGGAGAGGTCCAGCAGGGCTGTCCGCGGCGATTCCATAGCCATATCCTCGGACGCGGCCCAAAAGGCTGAGCTCTTCAACGCCCTGGAGCTGGCCAAGGCCGCCCCTGATGTGAGGAGCGATCTTGTGGCCGAGCTAAAGGCCAAGATCCAGGATCCCAACTACCTCAACGACGCGGTCCTTAACATGACGGCGGACAAGATCCTCGACCAACTCCTCGGCTAGAAGCCGCAGGTTGATTGCGCTGGGCGGGCGGGAGCTTTTGTCTTCCGCCCTTTCTTTTTGAGCCCTAGGAGGCAGGAGCCTTGAGGCGGAGGATGAGCAACCATGGCTGAATTCCACTTTGCGGTGCGGCCAAAGGTCTGGATCGGTCCGGACTCGCTCCTGCGCCTCCCCCTCCTCGTCTCCGAATACGCCGGAGAGGCTTCCCGGGTCCTCCTTGTGGCGGACCCCCTCCTTTATGAGGCTAAGATCATCGACCGGGTCCGGACCCTCCTGGAGGACCGGGGCGTCCAGGTCCTGGTCTTTGACGAGATCCCAGACAGGGCCTCGAGCCGGGCCGCCGATGACGCCATCCGCCTGGCCCGGGCTTCCCGTAGCCCCCTCGTCGTGGGCCTCGGGGGGCTCAAGACCCTCCAGATAGCCCGGGCCGCCTCCTTTGCCGCCGGGGCCGCCTCCCGGGGGATGGACCTGGACGCCATCCTGGATGGCAAGCCCGTCACATCCAAGCCCATACCCCTCATAGAGATACCTACATCCCTCCGCCATCCCTTCCTCTCCGAGGACTGCCTCGTCCTGCCGGATGGCCGGGATCGGCGGATCAGGCTTATCCGCCTCCCCGGGGCTTCCCCCGAGGCCGTCCTCATAGATCCCACCCTCTCCTCAGGCCTCCCGCCCAAGATGGCCGCCTCCTGCGTGATCGACGGCCTCATGGGCGCCATCGAGGCCTATGTCTCCTCCCGCTCTTCCTTTATGAGCGACATCGTCATAGAGAAGGCCGTCTCCTCCCTGGCCTCGGCCCTGGATGTGATGATCAACCGGCCCGAGGATCCCCAGGCGAGGATCGAGGCCTGGAAGGGCTCCTTCCTGGCCGGCCTGGGCCAGGGCCTGGCGGCTCCGGGCCTGGGCACGGCCCTCGCCCTGGCCGTCAACGCCCGCTGGCCCGTGCCCAAGGCCAGCCTCGCGGCCATCCTTCTGCCGTATTCCATGGAATTCGCCGCCAAGAGCCGCCTCGAAAAGATCGCGGCCCTCTGTCCCCTCCTCGGGGAGGATGCGAGCAACCTTCCCGCCGCGGACGCCGCGGCCAAGGCCGTGGAATGGCTCAGGACCCGCCTGGGCCTCCTCAAGATCCCAAGCCGCCTCAAGGACTTTGACCTCTCCCTGGATCGCCTTGTGGAGACTGCCCGGGACGCCCGGGAGCTGGACTTTGTGAACTACCTGCCCCGCTCGGTTTCCGTGGACGATGTCTTTGATTTCCTGAAAACCGCCTTCTAGGGGCTCCTTATCCTCCCTCCCCAGCGCCTTTCCCACCTCCATCCCGCCCACAGGCTGCGCAAGGCCGCCCTCCTCATGACCGAGGCCGAGGCCGCAGTCCATGCCGGCCTGGCCTCCGGGGCTGCTGACCCTGGGGCCGCCCTCTCCGCCGCCGCCTATGCCCTCTCCCTTGCGGCCTTCCTGGAGGCCGACAAGGAAACGCCCCTAGCCATCAGGGAAGGGGCCGGTCGCCTCCGGGAAGCCGCGCAGGAAAGGCTCAGGGCTAGCCGGGCTGGAATCCTCCCCACGACGGAGGAGCTCCGGGCTCTCAATGAGCTGCGCCACCGCCTTGTCCGGGAATCAGGCCAGGCTCCCGCGGACTGGGACCTCCTCGATCCAATGGGGGGCGGGCCCGATCCGGCCGCCCGCCAGGTCCGTCCGGGCCTTCGGGTCTATCTTGAGGACATCCGCTCCCCCTTCAATGTGGGCTCCATGCTCAGGACTGCCGACGCCTTTGGGGTCGAGGAGGTCCTCCTCTCCCCGGAGAGCGCCGACCCGGGCCATCCCCGGGCTAGCCGCTCCTCCATGGGAGCCTCTTCCCTGGTGGCCTGGCGCCGGGCCGGTCCCGAGGCCCTGGCCGAGGCTATCGCCCAGGGTCTTAGGGTGTTTGCCCTTGAGCTGGGGGGAAGGCCCCTGGCCGAGTTCGCCTTTCCTGCCCGGGGCATCGTGGTCCTGGGCTCGGAGGAGCTCGGGGTATCGGCTCCCACCCTGGCCCTGGCCAGGGCCTCCGGGGGGGTGGTGAGCATACCTATGGCGGGGGCCAAGGCCTCTCTCAATGTGGGTGTAGCCCTGGGAATTCTTCTCCAGACATGGACTTACTCCCTGGATGGAGGCTCTGGAGACCCTCGCAACGCCTAACTTTCGTTTGACGCACCCTCCAAAGGGGGCTACACTGGGTCACAATAATATACCCCCCAATCTGGAGGAACTATGGCCAAGGTAGAGCTCAAGAAGCTGGTCAAGATCTACGACGGCGGTGTCCGTGCGGTAGACGAGGCCAACATCACCATCAATGACAAGGAATTTGTGGTCTTTGTCGGCCCCTCGGGCTGCGGCAAGTCCACGACCCTCCGTATGGTCGCCGGCCTCGAGGACATCACCGAGGGCGAGCTGTACATCGACGGAAAGCTCGTCAACGACGTGCCGCCCAAGGACAGGGACATCGCCATGGTGTTCCAGAACTACGCCCTCTATCCCCACATGACCGTGTACGAGAACATGGCCTTTGGCCTCAAGATCCGCAAGGTCCCCAAGGCTGAGATCGAGACCCGGGTCAAGGAAGCCGCCCGCATCCTCGACATCGAGAAGCTCCTTGAGCGCCGGCCCAAGCAGCTCTCCGGCGGCCAGCGCCAGCGCGTGGCCGTGGGCCGGGCCATTGTCCGCAACCCCAAGGTCTTCCTCTTTGACGAGCCCCTCTCCAACCTGGACGCCAAGCTCCGGGTCCAGATGCGCGCCGAGCTCATCGACCTCCACTACCGCCTGGACGCCACCATGATCTACGTCACCCACGACCAGGTCGAGGCCATGACCATGGGCGACAAGATCGTCGTGATGCGGGACGGCAAGGTCCAGCAGATCGGCTCCCCCCTCTATCTCTACAACCACCCGATCAACAAGTTTGTCGCGGGCTTTATGGGCTCCCCGCCCATGAATTTCCTCAACGTCAAGATCGTGGAGGAGAATGGCCAGGTCCTGGTGGACGAGGGCACTTTCAAGCTCAAGCCCGCCCCGGCCCATGCGGCCCTCCTCAAAGCCTATGTCGGCAAGGAAGTCTCCTTCGGCATCCGCCCCGAGGACCTTCCCGTGACCGCCGACGGGGTCGATACCTCGGGTGGCGTCGTGACCGCCAAGGTGACCGTGGTCGAGCCCCTGGGCGCGGAGATCAACATCTACGCGACCACCAAGGGCCAGACCCTGACTTCCCGGGTTCCCCCCCACCACACCTACAAGATCGGGGACAGCATCGCCTTTGCCCCCCTCATGGAGAAGGCCCGCTACTTCGACAAGGAAAACGAGCTCGCGATCCTGCCCGTAAAGTTCGACGAGCAGGCCTAAAGGCCCGGCCAGTCCAGCATTTGAGAGAGGGGGCGTCCTTGCGGCGCCCCCTCTTCATGTCTATACTTGACGCAAATGCCCAAGAGCCCCGCCGAGAGAGTAGCAGCCCTCATAGATGAGGTGAGCCGGGTCGAGCGCGATAGCGAGGGTGCCTACCTGGCCCTTGGCCGCCTCCTCCCAGCCATCGTGGAGGAGATGGAGCTTAGCTCCCGCAACGCCACGAATTCCCTCAAGGGCTTTGCCAGCCTGACCGGGGGAGGCTCGGCCTCGAGCCTCTCCGCCATGGCCGTCTTTGCCGAGGAGTCCTCGGCCTACTTCAAGTCCATCCACGGCAGGGACTCGGCCTTCTTGGCCAGGATAAATGACAGCATAGCCAGGCTTTCCACCCTCGAGGACATCATTGGCAGGGTCAGGTCGGATTCCGAGGAGATGGAGATCATCTCCCTCAACGCCATGACCGTTGCCCTCAAGTCCGGAACCGCGGGCAAGGCCTTTTCCGTGATCACCGACGAGCTCAAGCGCCTTTCCTCGAGGACTATCGCCCTGACCGAGGCGATCACGGGGCGGGGCCGCGACCTGATGAGCTGCTTTTCCGGCCTCCGGGACTCCCTAAAGGAGCTCGATGACTTCCAGGAAGGCTTCTTTGGCACCCTCGACACAACCCTGACCAAGGGCTACCAGGTCCTGGACTCGAATATACGGGATGCCGTGGAGAGTCTCAGTCGCCTTCTGGAGGAGGCTACCGAGGTCAGGGAACCCGTCCAGGCCGTGATGCAGGGCATCCAGCTCCAGGACATCATCCGCCAGTCCCTCCAGCATGTCACGATCAGCCTGCGGGAGGCCGAGGAGGTGGCCCGGGAGGCCGATTGCTGCTGGGATGGCGAGCCTGGGCCGGGGAGCCAGTCTGAGGAATGCAGGGCCGGACGGGATGAGGACCTGGCCTTTGTGGCTTCCATAGCCGAGCTCGCGGCCTCCCTCCTCCAGGACGTGGTCGACCAGCTGGACTCGGGGGCCGAGGCCTTTTCGACCCAGATTATGAGCATCCGGCAGATAGTGGAAGGGGTGGAGACGAGGCGCCGGGGCTTTATCTCCAGCTTTGGGGGTGGCAAAGCGGCCTCGGACTCAGGCAATTTTGCCCATGGCACAACCCGCTACCTGGAGCTCAAGAAAAAGGTGATCCAGACCTCCCGCCGCCTCTCGGAGCAGGTAAAGGAGCTGGATGAGAGCTTCCGCGGCCTTGCGGGCCTCCTCTCCCGCTTCCAGAACATCGTTGTGGCCTCCCGGATAGAGGTGGCCAAGAACCGATCCCTGTCTGGGGTCGCCAACACCGTCCAGGGCATGGTCCTTCTCACCGACCGGATAGGCAGCGACGTGGGGGAGGCTATGGACACGACCAAGGACTTTATCCGGGTCGCCTACACGGCCATAGCGGACTATGCCGGCGGGGAAGGCCTTGGGCGGGCCTCGGGGCGGGAATCCTCCGAGACCGACCGCCTCCAGGCTACCCTCCTCAAGGTGGAGGGGGACCTAGAGAGCCTTGACCGGTCCAAGCGGGGCCTCGGGGACGCCCTGGAAGCCTTCCAACTCTATACCCCGGCCTTCCTATCTCTTCTCACCAAGGCCAGGGACCAGCTTGAGGTGATGGCGGGCTTTTCCACCCAGCTGGGCCTGCTGAGGGACGAGAGCCTGGCCTTGCGGGCGAGTGTCGCCGCCATGGCGGGTTCGGATCCCTCGGCCACAAGCATCCGAAACGAGAGACTCCGGTCGATGATAGAGAAATTCACGATTTTTACCCACAAGCGGACCGCCGGGGAGATCGGCAGTTTCGAGGTGGAAGAAGGCGTCGGGGCCGGCGAGATTACCCTGTTCTAGAGGAGCCGCCAGGAGGCACGAAGCCCTTGTTTCGACATCGCATAACCCAATTCGAGCAGGAAGTGGTCACGATCCATCCCGGCGAGTACATCGCCACCGGGGATGACTTGATCATCTCCACGGTCCTGGGTTCGTGCATCGCCGTGGCCCTCTTTGAGCCCGGGGCCGGGATAGGGGGGCTCAACCATTTCATGCTCCCCGGCGAATTTTTCCGGGAGGAATTCACCAGGAGCCCCAACGCCAAGTACGGGATGTATGCCATGGAGCTCCTCGTCAACGACCTGCTCAAGCTGGGGGTCAGGAAGAAAGACCTCCGGGCCAAGGTCTTTGGCGGAGGGGCCGTCCTGCGCTTCGCCGATGGCTCGGTGACCAGGATCCCCCAGAGCAACATCGACTTTACCTTTGAGTACCTGGAGAAGGAGGGCATCCCCATCCTTGCCTCGGATGTGGGAGGTAGGGAGCCCAGGAAGATCTTCCTCTTTGCCCGCTCGGGCAAGGTCCTGCTCAAGCGCATCGCCCCAAGCCAGGTCGGCCTGGTCGAGAAGGAGGAGGTGCGCTACCTCGAGACGGTCAAGCGGGAGGGCGCCGAGGGTGGCTCGGTGATCCTTTTTGGGGATCCCTCCCCCTAGGGGCGCAAGGCTTTCCCTGCCAGCTCGCCCTCCAGTTCAAGGCTTTTCAGGTCGATGTACTAGGGAGGGGACCTTTCTGCCTTGGCTTGAAGGCCACCAGTCCCCCTTCCTATAATGGCTTTCCGGAGGGAACATGAATATATCGACCCTAATCGGGCTATTCCTGGGTTTTGTGGCCCTTATCGCCGCCTTCCTCATCGAGGGCGGAAATCCAGGCAGCCTCGTAATGCCCAGCCCCTTTATCATCATCTTCGGGGGAACCTTCGGCGCCCTCCTCCTCTCGTATGACCTCTCGGATGTCTTGGCCATGCCCAGGCTGATCGGCGAGGCCCTCAAGCTCCCCATGACCAAGGAAAAGGAGCTGGCCAACATGTTTGTGGGCTTTGCGGAGAAGTCCCGCCGGGACGGACTCCTCTCCCTCGAGGAGGATCTCCAGTCCCTCGACCCCAACCTCGATCCCCTGATCAAGAAGGGCCTGCGGTATGTCATCGATGGCACGGACTCGGATGCCCTGGCCGACCTCCTGGAGAACGACGTGGCCCTCTTTGAGAAGCACAAGAAGCACGAGGCCGAGATCTTCGCCAAGGCCGGAGGCTTTGCCCCGACCATGGGCATCTGCGGCACGGTCCTCGGCCTCATCGTCGTCCTCTCCAACCTCGCCGAGCCCGAGCACCTGGGCGAGTCCATAGCCGTGGCCTTTATCGCCACCCTCTACGGCATCGGCTTCGCGAACCTCACCTTCCTCCCCCTGGGCAACAAGCTCATGAACAAGCTGGCCAAGGAAAAGAAGGTCAAGGAGATGATCATCAACGGAGTCCTGGCGATCCAGCAGGGAGAGAGCCCCAAGCTCGTGGGCGACAAGCTCGCCGTCTATCTCGACCACAAGGACAGGTCCTCCCTCGAGTCCTTCAACGAGGCCTAGGCGATGCCCCGGAAGAAGAAGGCCCCTGAGGCCGAGCCCCATGAGAATGAGGAGCGATGGCTCCTGACCTATTCGGACATGATCACCCTCCTCATGGTCTTCTTTGTCGTCATGTACGCCCTCTCGAGCGTCTCGGCCGCGAAGTACGAGTCCCTGTCCCAGTCCCTCTCGACGGCCTTCAACGGGATGCCCGGCATCCAGGCCGAAGGCGCCGGAGGCCACTCCCTGTCCAGGACCGATGCCCCCTTGAGGGCGGCCCCCGGCACGGGCCTCTCCCCACGCCAGGCCAAGCGGACCACTCCTTTCATGGAGAGGGCCACCTCCACCCTGAATGCCCAGATCAACTCCGGGGCTATCCGGGTCATCACCGAGGCCCGGGGCATAGTCCTGGCCCTGTCCGGGGATTTCTTCTTCCGCGAGGGCCAGGCCAGCCTCAGTCCCGATGCCCTGGCCTCCCTGGAGACCGTGGCCGAGCTCTTGCGGGACGTGACCCAGCCTATCGTGGTCGAGGGGCATTCGGACTCCGTGCCCGTGGCCAGGGGCTCGGCCTGGTCCTCCAACCTTGGCCTATCGGCCTCCCGGGCGGTTTCCGTCGCCGAGGCCCTGGAGCTCCTGGGCCTTCCCGCCGACCGGGTCTCCGCCGCGGGCTTTGGGGACTCCCGTCCCCTCCGGTCGAACGATACCCCCGAGGGCCGGGCCTATAACCGCCGGGTCGATATCCTCATCAACTTCACCGCCGAATAGCCCCGCCGCCGGGATGGAGGCGGGCAAACAAAAAGGCGACGCGTTGTGCGTCGCCTTTTTCTGTGCCGCCTCACCTTGCGGGCCGGGCGGGCCGGTCAATCCTGCGAGGATGTCCTTGAGGCCTAGCGGCCCTCAAGGGCTCCCTTGAGCTCTTTAGTCGACGTCGGAGCCCTTGGACTCCTTCTTGCTCTTCTTCTCCGCCCTCTTCTCCTTGAGAGTCTTCTGGGGCTTCTTCTTCTCTGCGGCCTTCTGCTTGTCCTGACCTTTCATGGGGTCCTCCTCTAGAAGGGTTTCCTGTATATTGTACCCCTTTTGCGGGGTTTTTCAAGCGGGCCCGCGGGCCTAGGACGCGCAGGCTCCCGGGGCGGGGTCCTTGCCCGGCTCCAGCTCGACCACAATGCCCTCGCCCTCGGGGAGATAGACCTTGGAGCCCGCGGGCACCGAGTGGGTCAGCCAGACGTTGCCGCCTATCACCGAGCCCTTCCCGATCTCCGTGCAGCCTCCGAGGATAGTGGCCCCCGAATAGATGGTCGTCCCGTCGCCTATGCTGGGGTGGCGCTTGGCGCTCCCCGCGTCCTTGCGGACCGAGAGGGCCCCCAGGGTCACGCCCTGGTAGAGCTTGACGTCATCCCCGATCACGCAGGTTTCGCCTATCACGACCCCCGTGCCATGGTCGATAAAGAAGCGCCGCCCTATCGTGGCTCCCGGGTGGATGTCGATCCCCGTCCGGCCATGGGCGTGCTCGCTCATCATCCTAGGTATGAGGGGAAGGCCCTCGGTCCAGAAGAAATGCGCGATCCGGTGGACGACAATGGCCTCGAGGCCCGGGTAGGCCAGGATGACCTCCTCGAGGCTCTTGGCCGCGGGGTCCCCCCGGAAGGCCGCGTCGATGTCCTCCATCAGGGCTTCCCGTATACCCGGCAGGGCCTCAAAAAAGCGCAGGACCAGGTCCCGGGCCTCGAGGTTAAAGGCCCCGGGGCAGCCGGGCTTGCCCTCCAGGCGGCAGCGGTATTCGATGCTCCGCTCGCACTCCTTGACGAGGACCTTGGCGGCCCGGTGGACGAGCTCCCCGGCCACAAAGCCGATGTTGGAGTCGTCGATGCCCTCCTCCTCCCGGTAGCCCGGGAAAAGGAGGGTCTCTATGTCCCGGAGGGCCTGGACCACGGCCGAGCGCGAGGGGAGGTTAGGCCCTGCGGCGTGGTTGACCCCGCCCGAGGCCTCGTAGGAGGCAAGGATGCCCGCGATCGCCCGGTCCAGCCTATCCATGGGTCTAGCTCGCCTGGCCGGCGGCCGCCTCTCCGGCCTCTCCCTTCTTGACCTTGCCCATGAAGAACCAGGCCACGAGCATGCAGAGGGTGGCGAAGACAAAGATGCCAGGATAGCCGACGAGGTCTATCAAGGCGCCCGTGAGGGGCGGTGAGGTGATGGCAGCGGTCTGGCTGAAGGTGTAGTACAGGCCCGTATAGACCCCTATGGTGCCGAAGCTGGCCATCTGCCAGAGCATGGGGAAGGAGTTGGTGATGATGGTGATCCAGAAGATCCCGTAGACAAACATGATGCCCAGGAGCGCATAGAAACGGCCGGCTGTCCCGAGGACCTCGGCCATGGGGCTGGAGATGAAGGCGCCCACCGCGAGGATGACCGACAAGACGATGAGGGAGGTCCTGATGGCCTTGCGCCTGCCCAGCCTATGGGCCACGTAGCCCGAGGGGATGGCGAAGATAAGCTGGGCTATGGCCACGGCCGAGGCGGGGAGGCTGGCATTGCTGGACGACGAATGGAGGACCTCGACGGAGAACTTGCCGATGAAGGGCAGGATGCCCTGGTAGCCCAGGAACCAGAAGAAAAGGGAGAGGAGGATCCAGAGGGCGCTCTTGTCCTTTTCCCCGGCCACGGCCTTGAGGGATTTGATGAGGGGTACCTTCTCTTCCTTCGAGCTGTCGTCATGGCTCTTTTCCCGGACGAAGGAGAAGAGGAGGATGACCGCGAGGATCACGAAGAGGCCGGCGATGGGGAAGGGGATCGCGTTCTTGGTGGAGCCCAGGACGGGCAGGACCATGTCGAGGCCCATGAGGCGGGCAAGCCCCAGGGTGCTGATGATGGCCCCGAGGGCGCCCATCGTGTTGATGACCCCGTTGGCCTCGGAGCGGAACTCCCCGGGGATCGTGTCGGGCATGAGGGCCACGACGGGGCCTCGGACGCCCTGCTTGAAGAGGTTGAGGCCAAAGACCACGAGGAGGAGGGAGACGAGGGAGTCCCGGGCCGCGTAGGGGACCAGGGCGAAGCAGACTGCCGTCAAGGGCAGGAGGACGATGATAAAGGGCATCCGCCTGCCTATCCGGGTCCTGGTGTTGTCCGACCAGAGGGAGACAAAGGGGATGAGGAAGACAGCCAGCAGGTTGTCCAGGGTCATCAGGCTGCCCACAATCCAGTTCTTCGAGATGTAGTTGCCGAGGAAGATGGGCAGGTAGGTGTCGTAGAGGATGTCCATGAGGCCCATCGTGAAAAAGCCAAAGCCGATCAGGAAGGTGAGGCCCAGGTACTTCCTGAAGCCCTTTTTCTCGCTACTCATGCAAGCTCCTTATTGCGGATATCCTGTCTTTCCTCAAAGCACCCGGGTCGCCCCGACGGGGCGGGCCCGTATGGGCAGCACGGATTGGGGACCAAAGTAGGATTCCATGAGGTCTTTCCACCCGCTGAAGGCTGTCTTGGGCACATAGGCCTGGATGGTCCCCGCAAAGCCGCCCCCGTGGACCCGGGCCGCGCCTTTTTTCCCCAGGAAGTCCGAGCTCAGGGCCACGCCCAGGGAGAGGCCCTGCTCGAGGGGGGCCTCGGGGGGGTAGAGGTTCTGGAGGAGGCGCCAGGAGGAGTCCCCCGACTTTTTGACGAGCTTGAGGTAGGCCCGCAGGTCCCCGGCATGGAGGGCCTCGACCATCTCCGTGACCCGGGCATTCTCACCCGTAAAATGGAGGGCCCGCAGCAAGGCCCTGTCCCCGCAGGCCTTCCGGATCTCCGGCCCCCGGGCAAGGATGTCCGAAGGGGAGACCTGCCGCAGGTAGTCCGAGCCCAGGAAGCGGGCCACCGCCGACATCTCCGCGGGTATCGAGGCATAGTCGGCGGTCAGGTCGGCGTGGCTGCCCCCGGTGTTGACCACCGCGAGGCAGAGGCCGGCGGCCTCAAAGTCAAAGTCCAGGCGCTCGACCCGGGGCTTTCCGGGCTTGGCGAAGTCGATGGAGACGATGCCCCCCACCGCGCTGGCTGTCTGGTCCATGAGGCCGCAGGGCTTGCCAAAAAAGCGGTTTTCCGCGGCCTGGCCTATCTTGGCCAGCTCTACGGCCTCGACCTTGGCCCCGGCCAGGTCGGCCAAGATCGTCCCTAGGAGGACCTCGATAGCGGCGGAGCTCGAGAGGCCCGAGCCGGGGAGGACGGTGGAATGGATCCGCGCGTCAAAGCCCCGGGGGGCTATGCCCCGGTCCGCCAGGCCCCGGGCCACGCCCCGCACCAGGGCCTCGGTCCTGCCAGCCTCCCCTGGCTGGGGCTCGAGGCTGGAGAGGTCGACCACGATGGGATCCTTCCAGCCTTCTGAGAGGATGCTCACCATCGGGTGGCCGGGCCGGCCCTCCGGGGCGGGAAGGACACAGGCCACGGCATCGAGGTCGACGGCCGCGCAGAGGACCCTGCCCCGGTTGTGGTCGGTGTGGTTGCCGCCGAGCTCGGTCCTGCCGGGGGCGGAATAGAAGCGGGCATCCCCGAGGTTCGCCTCCCCCGCCAGCTTGGCGAGGAGGGCCTCATAGCGCTGCACCTGGGCACCCACCCCGGCCTTGCCATAGATGGCGGCAAGGCTTTCCTTGGCCTCGCGCCCGTGAAGCCGCTTTTCGGCGCTCTCGTGCTTAGGCATTGTCTCTATTCCTCCGGGCTGGGCCATCGTGGTTTTCCTGAGTCTAGCAGAAAGATGGGAAGCGCGAAAGGTCGTATCGATTTGACACGGCGGGCCCAAAACGCTAGGCTCATGCTACGAGATGAAAGAGCCCAGCCAGAGACGCCTCGCCCCCCTGCTTTTCGCCATCCTCCTAGGCGTCTGTGCGGTCGCGGCGTCTCTGTATTTCCGCCCCTACAAGAGCCTAGCCGACCCGGCTCTTCTTGCGCCGGATGGCACGGTCATGGTAAGCAACGAGGCTTACGGGACGGTCTATGCGCCCCGCAGCGGCGCCTCCTCCCTCGGCCTGGCCTTCTATCCCGGCGCCCGGGTCCCCCGGGAGGCCTATTCCTACCTCGGCCAGGGCTTGGCCAGGGCGGGCTTTACGACGGTGATCCTGGCCCTGCCGCTCAACTTTGCCATCCTTGCCCCCGGCCAGGCCCGCAAGGCCATCCAGGCCAGCCCAGGGGTAAGCTCCTGGGTCCTCGGGGGCCATTCCTTGGGGGGAGCCATGGCCGCCGCCCTTGCCCATGCCTCTCCGCCGGAGGTCTCGGGCCTCCTCCTCCTGGCCTCCTGGCCGGGAAAGTCGGCGGATCTCTCGGCCTGGGGCCATCCGGTCCTCTCCATCTCGGCCTCGAACGACGGTCTGGCCAGCCAGGCCAAGATAGCGGCCTCCCGGCCCCTCCTCCCGGCCCAGAGCCGCTTTGTGGAGATAGCCGGGGGCAACCATGCCCAGTTCGGGGACTACGGGTCCCAGGAAGGGGACGGGGCCGCCAGCCTCTCCGGAAGCGCCCAACGCCGGGCCGTGACAGAAGAAGCCATCGCCTTCCTGGATTCCATCCTCGCAGGCAAGCGCTAAAGGAATAGGAGGTTCCATGCTACTCAGAAGCCTCGAAGCCCTCATCTCGGGATCAAGCCCCGAAATCGGCGAGCGCTGGCTGGCCAAGCTCAGGGCGGCCCCGAACCTCAAGACCTTCCGGTCGATCTCCGACGGCGAGCTCCTTTCCCTCCATGAGGAGATCATGCGAAAGCTGGCCCGGTGGTTTGAGAAGGAGGCCGACAAGAACGAGATCGGCGCCTTCTTTGTCATGCTGGGCAAGGAATACAATGCCCTGGGCATCTCCGTGTCCGAGCTGACCATGGCCCTTTCCCAGGACCGCAAGGCCGTGGTGGAGTACTTCCTCGCGGAGGAGGACCTCGAAGGCGCCCATCGCATCTATGCCCTGATGGACGCGGCCGACCAGGTGGCGGACTTCTTTATGCTTGGCTCCTACTATCTCACCAAGGGCTTCCTCGAGGAGACCTTCATGAGGATGCGCAAGGGAGAGAAGATGACCGCCGAGGTCCTGGGCAAGTATTTCAAGGACGAGTTCTTCTTCAAGGACTGATTCCCTAGGGCGCGGTCGCGCCCGCGTCCTTGCAATTTGCGCCGTATTTGGCGAAGATCCTAGGCTAAGAGGGAGGTTGCGTGGCGAGGAAGAGTCTGTTCGGCCGATGGGAGTCCCTTCCCTTCGGGCTACTCCACCTGGGTGTCCTTGGAGCCTGCGCCTTTACGGCTAGCCCCAAGGCCCTGGCTGTCGTCATCCTCGTCACGATGGTGGCCATCCTGCGCTATGTGGGCCTGGCCCTGGTGGCGCGCAGCCTGGCTTCCTCCCGCCTCGCCCTCATCGCCTCCCTGAGCCTCTGGCTCACGTCCTTTGCCGCCCTGGCCGCCATCCTCTATGTCATCGGCTCCAGGGCGCCGGCTATCCTGGTCTGGGGCGCCGTGGCCGCCCTCGCCGGCCCGGCCTCGGCCTTCCTTAGCGCCCTGGTCCGGGGCCTCGCCAGCATTATCCAGCCCAAGGAGGAGGCAGCCGCATGAGCTCCCCCCATGAAGCCCTTAGCATCAGCGAGCGCATCTCCGAGGCCATCCAGTTCAAGGAGGTCTTCCACATCACCGCCTTCGGGACCAGGATCCCGATCACGGAGACCGTGGTCACCACCTGGGTTGTCATGGCCATCCTGATAGGCTTCAGCCTCCTGGTCACCCGGCGGCTCAAGCTCGTGCCCCGGGGCCTCCAGTCCATCGTGGAGTTCTTTGTGGACTTCGCGGGCAACTTCACCACCGAGTACATCGGCCACCACGGCAAGAACTTCGCGCCTTTTATCGGCACCCTCGTCCTCTTCCTGGGCACGGCCAACCTCCTGCCCCTCCTCACCCCGATCGGGGCCTCCTTCGGCGGCCATGTCTTCGAGCCGGCCTTTGTGATCAAGCCCCTCACCCGGGACATCAACGTCACCGCGGCCTTCGCGATCATCACGATGACGGTGGTCATCTTCTCCAACTTCCGCTACCATGGGCCCATCGGCTTCCTCAAGACCCTCGTGAAGCCCCTGCCCATGATGCTGCCCTTCAATCTCCTCGAGTACCTCGTGAAGCCCCTCTCCCTGGCTCTCCGGCTCTTTGGCAACATCACCGCGGCCTTTATCATCATGCAGCTCATAGAGGCCATCATGCCGGTTGGCCTGCCTCCCATAATGGCCCTGTATTTCGATCTTTTCGATGGTCTCATCCAGGCCGTCGTGTTCAGCTTCCTCTCGACGGTGTATATCGCCGAGGCAATTGAATAGGGGGAAAATGACATGGATGCACAGTCCGCAGCACTCATTGGCGCCGGTATCGCGATGATCTCCTGCATCGGCGGCGGGATCGGCGTAGGCATCGCCACAGGCAAGGCCGCCGAGGCCGTCGCCCGCCAGCCCGAGGTCAGCGGGAAGATCAACGGTGTCTTCCTCATCGGCATCGCCCTCTCCGAGGCCACGGCCATCTACGGCCTCGTCGTGGGTCTCCTCCTCCTCTTCAAGTAGGAGCGGCGGTGAGCCTTTCAAGGCAGGAGGGATAGGGCCGTGCTGAATTTCTCGGTCACCTTCTTTATCACGATCCTCAACATCACCATCCTCTACCTGGTCCTCAAGCGGCTGCTGTGGAAGCCCATGCAGAAATTCATGGACAGCCGGACGAGGAAGGTGAAAGAAGAGCTTGATGGAGCCGCCACCGCGAGAAGCGTGGCGGAGGAGCTCAAGAAGCGCTACGAGGGCCTGCTCGCCGACGCCGAGAAAGAGGCCGAGGCCCTTCTCAAGGAGGCCGAGGGCCAGGGCCGCGAGGAGTACAAGCGCATCGTGGGCCAGGCCGAGGCCGACGCGGCCCAGATCAGGCGCCGCGCCGAGGAAAGGGCGGACTTCGAGCTACGCCGGGCGCAGGACGAGCTGGCCGGCGAGGTCGCGAGGCTCGCCATCGCCGCGGCGGCCAAGGTGTCGGGCCGCGCCATGGGCTCCCAGGAGGACCTCTCCGAGGCCGAGGCCTTTATCCGCGACCTAGGGGCCCACCGTGCCTGACGCCCGACGCTCCTGGGCGGGAGCGCTTTACGCCACCCTCAAGGACGAGGCCGCCCGGTCCCAGGCCGCCCAGGCCCTGAGCGAGGCCGCTGGAGCCTTGCGGGACAGCCGGGTAGACGCCTTTTTCCGGGATCCCGCGGTGCCCAAGGCGGCCCGGGCCCAGGTCCTGGCCTCCCTCTACAAGGATGCCGGCGCCGACGCCTCCTCCCTCGAGGTCTTTTCCCGCTTTGCGGCCCTCCTCATAGAGAAGGGCTCGGTGCAGCTCCTTCCGGCCATAGCCGCGGTCTTTCAGGCCAGGCTGGATGGGGACCGGGGCTTTGTCCACCTCGAACTTTGCTCGGCCCGCCCCCTGCCCGGCCCGGTCCTCAAGAGGATCGAGGAGGCCTGGAAGGCGGCGAGCGGCGCAAGGACGGTGCATATAAGCGCTTCAGAGGATCCGGCCCTTATGGGCGGTTTTATCCTGCGGACGGGCTCCGTCCGCTACGATTGGTCAACGGCCGGACGCCTTGCGCGCCTAGGCCGGGTTCTTTCCCGTCCCCTCGCAGAGGGGCGGGCCTAGGCGAGGTTAACAATGGAGCGAAAGCCCGACGAAGTCACCAGCATCCTCCTCGAGCGCATCGGCAAGTTCGAGGACAAGCCCTCCAGAGACGAGATAGGCACGGTAGTCCAGGCAGGCGACGGCATCGCTCGCGTCTACGGCCTTGACTCCTGTGTCTACGGCGAGCTCCTTGAGTTCGAGTCCGGGGCCGCCGGCATGGCCATGAACCTCGACGAGAACGACGTGGGCTGCGTCATCTTCTCCGGGGAAAGCGGCGTCCATGAGGGCGAGACCGTAAAGCGGACCCGTCGGATCGCCGAGGTTCCCGCGGGTCCCGGCCTCCTTGGGCGGGTGATCGACCCCCTCGGCCAGCCCCTGGACGGCCTTGGGGCCATCCCCACGGCCAAGATGATGAAGGTTGAGCGCACGGCCCCCCCCGTCCTCGACCGCAAGGGGGTCACCGTGCCCCTCCAGACGGGCATCCTTGCCCTGGACGCCATGGTGCCCGTGGGCCGGGGCCAGCGGGAGCTCATCATCGGCGACCGCCAGACCGGCAAGACGGCCATAGCCGTCGACACGATCCTCAACCAGAAGGGCACGGGAGTGCTTTGCGTCTACGCCGCCATCGGCCAGAAGGCCTCGACGACCGCGGGAGTCGTGGAGACCCTGCGCAAGTACGGGGCCCTGGACTACACCGTGGTCGTGGCCTCGACGGCCAAGAACTCCCCCTCCCTCCAGTACCTCTGCCCCTACTCGGCCTGCGCGGTCGCGGAATACTTCATGGACGAGGGCAAGGATGTCCTCGTGGTCTACGACGACCTGTCCAAGCACGCGGTCGCCTATCGCGCCCTCTCCCTCCTCCTCCGCAGGCCCCCGGGACGGGAAGCCTATCCCGGCGACGTCTTCTACCTCCACTCCCGCCTCCTCGAGCGGGCGGCCCGGCTCTCGCCGGAGAAGGGCGGCGGCTCGATCACGGCCCTGCCCATCGTCGAGACCCAGGGCGGGGACATCTCCGCCTACATCCCGACCAATGTCATCTCCATCACGGACGGCCAGATCTTCCTCGACTCCGAGCTCTTCTACTCCGGCATCAGGCCGGCCATCGACGTGGGCCTCTCGGTCTCCCGCGTAGGAGGAGCCGCCCAGTCCAAGGCGGTGCGCAAGATCGCCGGCCGCCTCCGCATCGACC
Organism: Spirochaetota bacterium; assembly: GCA_029778945.1. Taxonomy (GTDB): domain Bacteria; phylum Spirochaetota; class Spirochaetia; order Treponematales; family Rectinemataceae; genus JANYKC01. Next base: position 27,252 of record JAKPBN010000133.1, on the reverse strand, counting down.
TGGCCCAGTTCCGGGAGCTCGCGGTCTTTGCCCAGTTCGGCTCCGACCTCGACAAGGCCACCCAGGACAGGCTGGCCCATGGCAAGCGCCTTGTGGAGCTCCTCAAGCAGGGCCAGTACTCCCCCTATTCCCTGGGCATGGAGATTGTCATCCTCTACGCCGCGGTCAACGGCTACCTCCAGGAGACCAAGGTCGAGGGCATAGGCGCCGCCATTGAGAGCATCCTCAAGTCCCTGGGCTACAAGAACCCGGGCCTGATCGACGAGCTGACCAGGCAGGGCGAGCTTTCCTCGGAGAACGAGACCCTGCTCAAGGTTTCCCTCGAGGCCTTCAAGAGCCACGGGAAGGCGGACTAGCCGTGGACACGATGCGCGACATCAGGATCCGGGCCAGGAGCGTCAAGCAGACCCTCCAGGTGACGACGGCCATGAAGCTCATCTCCACCTCCAAGCTGCGCAAGGCCCGCAGAAGGCTCGAGGACACCCGTCCCTATTTCGAGGCCATCCGGGAGACCCTTTTTGACATAGCGGAGAAGGCGACCATCGACGCCGGCCGCTGGTTTGACACAAGGCCGGCCAAGGAAGGCAAGGTCACGGCGACCCTCGTGATCACCTCGGACCGGGGCCTCGCGGGAGGCTACAACCACCAGGTCATCCGCTTTGTGGAGGAGCACTGCCCCCCGGGCTCGATCCTCCTTCCGGTGGGCCTTGTGGGCAAGCGCTACTTCATGGAAAAGGACTATGTCCTCCTCGAGGACTTCCCGGTCTCGGCCAAGGAGCCCTCGGTCTCGGTGGCCCATGACGTGGCCGCCCTCGCCTCGGAGCTCTTTCTCTCGGGCAAGGTGGACGGCTTCAGGGTCATCTTTACCCACATGCTCTCCTCCGTTAAGCAGGTGCCCGAGATGATCGAGCTCTTGCCCCTCGTGAGGGAGCGCCTGGCCCCGGGGCACCGGGCCAGCCGGAGCTCGGTGACCTATGAGTACCTGCCCGGGGAGGAGGCCCTCTTTGACCTCCTGGCCCCCAAATTCCTCAAGGGAATCATCTATGGGACCCTCGTCGAGGCCTTCGCGAGCGAGCAGATCGCCCGGATGACGGCCATGGACGCGGCCTCCAAGAACGCGAAAGCGATGATGGAGCACCTCCAGCTCCTCTATAACCGGGCCCGCCAGGCGGCCATCACCGGCGAGGTCTCCGAGATCGTGGCAGGCGCCACGGCCCTGGGGGACTAGATGTCCTTCTATCCTAGAAACGTGCCTAAGGAGTAGATATGGGTGACAACATCGGCAGTGTCGTTCGGGTCACGGGGCCCATCCTCGACCTCCGCTTCGAAGGGGGCCGTCCTCCCGCCATCCTCAACGCAGTCGAGATCCAGAGGCCCGACGGCGGCACGACCCTCGCCGAGGTCCTCCTCCACACCGGGGACGGCACCGTGCGCTGCGTGGCCATGGAGGCCACCGAGGGCCTCTCCCGGGGCCTTCCGGCCCGGGACACGGGCTCCCCCATCAGGGTTCCCGTGGGCAAGGAAGTCCTGGGGCGCATGTTCAGCGTCACCGGCCAGACCCTCGACCCGGGCGCTAAGCTCTCCGGGGTCAAGACCATGCCCATCCACCGGGAAGCCCCCTCCCTCGAGGAGCAGCGGGGCGGCCTCGAGCTCTTCGAGACCGGGATCAAGGTCATCGACCTGATCGCTCCCTATGCCAAGGGCGGCAAGATCGGCCTCTTTGGCGGCGCCGGCGTGGGCAAGACCGTCATCATCCAGGAGCTTATCCGCAACATAGCCAGCGAGCACGAGGGCTATTCGGTCTTCACCGGGGTCGGCGAGCGCAGCCGCGAGGGCAACGACCTGTGGAAGGAGATGAACGAGTCCGGGGTCATCAAGAACACCGCCCTGGTGTTTGGCCAGATGAACGAGCCCCCGGGAGCCCGCATGCGGGTCGCCCTCTCGGGCCTCACTATGGCCGAGCACTTCCGGGACGAGCTTGGCCAGGACGTCCTCCTCTTCATCGACAACATCTTCCGCTTTGTCCAGGCCGGCTCCGAGGTCTCAGCCCTCCTTGGGCGCATCCCCTCGGCCGTAGGCGACCAGCCTACCCTGGCCAACGAGATGGGCGCCCTCCAAGAGCGCATAACCTCTACCCGCAAGGGCTCGATCACCTCGGTCCAGGCCGTCTATGTCCCAGCGGACGACCTGACCGACCCGGCCCCGGCCACGACCTTCACCCACCTGGACGCCACGACGGTCCTCTCCCGGCGCATCGTGGAGAAGGGCATCTATCCCGCCGTCGACCCCCTGGCCTCGACCTCCCGGGTCCTCGATCCCCTGGTCGTGGGCGAGGAGCACTACACGGTCGCCCGCCGGGTCCAGGAGATCCTCCAGCGCTACCGGGAGCTCCAGGACATCATAGCCATCCTGGGCATGGAGGAGCTCTCCGCCGAGGACAAGCTGGCCGTCTTCCGGGCCCGCAAGATCGAGCGCTTCTTCTCCCAGCCCTTCTTTGTGGCGGAGAACTTCACGGGCATTCCCGGCTCCTACGTCGCCCTGGCCGACACCATCAAGGGCTTCAAGTCCATCGTGGACGGGGAGTGCGACGACATACCCGAGCAGGCCTTCTTCATGGCCGGCACCATAGACGAGGTCCGCGAGCGGGCCCAGAAGGCATAGGGAGGCTTGGGGTATGGCCCTCTTCCGCTGTGATATCCTCACTCCCTACCGCCGCCTTCTCAACGGCGAGGTGGAGTCCCTCCAGTTCGTGACCCACGACGGTGAGATGGTCGTCCTCGCGGGCCATGAGTCCGTCGCGGCCCCGGTCAAGTCCTGCGTGATGAGGGTCAGGCTCCCCGAGGGCGTGAATATCGTGGCCGCGGCCGATGGCTTTATCACCGTCAACCCGGATCGGGCCGAGGTCTTCCTGGATGCCGCGGAGTTTGCCCAGGAGATAGACTCAAAGCGTGCCGAGGATGCCCTGGCCAGGGCGGAAAAGCGCCTGGCCGAGGGCTCGGTGTCCTGGGAGCTGAGGCGAGCGACGGCGGCCGCCACCCGCGCCAGGGTAAGGCTTGCGGCCGTCAAGGCCCACAAGGAGAGGAAGGAGGCCTAAGGCCTCGCGTTCCACGGCAAGCTTTTCTCGCCTGGATCCAAAGCAAAAGGGCCGCCCACTTTAGGGACGGCCCTGTCTTTTTGCATGCCCCTTGAGCTAGGCGGAAAGCTCGGCGATGTAGCCAGTCCGCAGGCAGGTGTCGAGGAGGTCCCGGGATAGGAAATCCTCTTTGACCTCCTCCCAGCCCTCGTGGCGGTGGACGATGCGGACGAGGTAGCCCCCCTCGGCCTCGCGGAGGAGCTGGACGAGAGAGCTATCCTGGCCCGTGCTCTTGATCATGTACTGTTTCATGCGCGGTCTCCTTCCCTCTTATTATCGAAGGAAGGGCGGGCGGGCTTTAGGGCCAAGCTAGGCTGGCAGCCTGCCTCGGGGAGCCTAGGCCTTGGGCGGGTTTTCGCAGCCTTCCTTGCGCGCCTTCTTGCCCTGGGCCACATATTCCCGGGCATGGTCATGGAGGTTCGCGATCTCCTCGGGCCTTAGCTCCCGGACCAGCTTGGCCGGGCTGCCTATGATCATGGAGCGGGGGGGAAAGGTCTTGCCCAGGGTCACGAGGGCCCCGGCCCCGACTATGGATTCCGCGCCGATCACCGCCCTGTCGAGGATGATGGCCCCCATTCCTATCAGGCTATAGTCCTCCACCGTCGCGGCGTGGACGATAGCCCCATGGCCTACCGTCACTCCCCGGCCCAGGACGCAGGGCACATCAGTAGCCACATGGAGGATGGCCCCCTCCTGGATATTGGTCTCCGGGCCCACGACGATGGGGGCTATGTCCCCCCGCAGGCTGGCCCCGGCCCAGATTGTGGCGTCCTGGCCCAGGCTGACCTCGCCGATGATATCGGCGTTCCAGGCGATAAAGGCAGCGGCCTCGACCCTGGGAGCCTTGCCTTCGAAGCTGTGGACCATCCTGCGTACCTCCATAAAAAAATTGCCACAGAGGTACAGGGGCATATTGTGCCTCTGTGCCTCTGTGCCTCTGTGGCTTGCTAGCTTTCCTCTTCCTTAGCGGGCGGCCTTGAGGGCGTCCATGGCGAGGTAGACGGCGGTGACGTGGATGGAGGCGCCGGAGATGGCGTCGCTCGTGCCATCGGCCTTGAGGGCGATCTTGGCGGGGTCCTGGGCCTTGAGGATGGCATCCTGGACCGCGGCGGCCTGGACATTCCACTCGCCCTTCTTGGCGGCCTTGGCCATGCCGTAGCGGCCCTCGATGGCCTCGACCAGCTTGGACTTCATCTTCGCGTCCTTGTTGGTGCCGTTCCAGAGGACGTCCACGATGGTGCCGTTGACCACGGTGATGAGGACGGAATCCTTCCAGCCGGTCTTGGCGTCGAAGTCATCCTGGGCCTTGAAGAACCAGCCGCTCTTGGCGTAGATGCCCTTGGGCACGGCGGGGGAGGCGAGGGCCTTGTTGACCAGGTCATAGAAGCCCTTCACATGGATGGAGGCGCCGGAGATGGCGTCCGTGGTCCCGTCGGCCTTGAACTTGCTGAAGGAGGGGTCCTGAGTCTTCACGAGGTAGTCGGCGACCGCCTTGGCCTGGACATCCCACTCGGCCTTGGCCTTGCCGAACTTGACCATGGGGTAGGCGCCATTGGCGACGGCCCAGAGCTTGTCGGCGATGCCGGTGTTGGAGACGCCGTTCCAGACCACGGAGCTGATCTTGTCGCCGGTGACGGTGACCACAACCTGGTCCTTCCAGCCGGAATCCTTGGCAAAGGCGGTCTCCTGGGCAAAGTACACGCCGTCCTTGGCCTTGACCTGGCCAAAGGCGAGGCCGGCGAAGGCGATGGCGAACATGAGGGTGAGGGCGAGACTCTTCTTCATATAAATCCTCCAGAAATGCTGATGGAAACAGGAGGATTAAACTCCCCTCGCCCCGTCAATGTCAAGCTAGGGGCCTAGACGATGACGACGGAGTTGTCCGAGTCCCCATAGGGGGAGGGGACATATTTGTCGGCGTTCCAGTCGTTTTCCCAGGCCTCCCCGTCGAGGAGGTAGCGAAAGTGGTATTCCCTCCCGGCCTCGAGGCTCAGGGAAACCTCCCAGGAACCATCGGCCTTGGCCTTGAGGGGGGTGAGGGCATGATCCCAATTGTTAAAGTCTCCCACGAGGGTGACCGCCTTGGCTCCCTTTGTGGCCTCCGGGGGGATGTTGAAGGTGACCTTGCAGGTCTTGCGGTTCTTGGCATAGGTCTTGCTGAGCATCTTCCACCTCTCTTCTCCCCGAATTCTAGCGTTTCACCGGCTCCGGCGCCAGGGGCGGAGGTTGACAGTCTTTCGGGCAAGCGTTTACCCTCAGGGCATGAACTCCCTTGCAGAAGAACTCAACACCGCCCTCGCAGGCTCCGTGGCCGACCGCCTCCTCTCCGATATGGGCCGGCGGATGTATTTCCCCAAAGGAATCCTCTCCCAGAGCGCCGAGGCCGATGAAAAGGCCAAGGTCTACAACGCGACCATAGGCATGGCCTACGAGGACGGGGAGCCCCTGATCCTCTCGGCTATCCGGGAGGGCCTGCCTACCCTGCGGCCCGCCGAGGCCGTGGCCTATGCCCCCACGGCCGGAGTGCCCGCCCTGCGCAAGCGCTGGAAGGCCGAGATCCTGGCCAAGAACCCCAGCCTCGCGGGCCAGAGCATTTCCCTGCCCGTCGTGGTTCCCGGCCTGACGGCGGCCATCTCCTATGTGGCCGACCTCTTCCTCGAGCCCGGAGACACCGTGGTCGTGCCCGATCTCCATTGGCCCAACTATCGCCTTATCGTCGAGGAGAGGAAGATGGCCGCCGGCCTGACCTATCCCATTTTCGTGGCCGGCGAGGATGGCCGCCTGGGCTACAATGTCGCCGGCCTCGAAAAGGGCCTCCGGGAAGCCGGGGCCAGGAGGGGCAAGGCCTGCGCCATCCTCAACTTCCCCAACAACCCCACGGGCTATACCCCCACCCTGGCCGAGGCCGAGGCCATCGTGGCCGCCCTCCGCCGGGTCGCCTCGGAGGGCACCGACCTCCTTGTCGTGGCCGATGACGCCTACTTTGGCCTCCAGTACGAGGAGGGCCTCCTCGGGGAATCCCTCTTTGCCCGCCTGGCCGACGCCCACGAGAGGATCCTCGCCGTCAAGGCCGACGGTCCGACCAAGGAGGACTATGTCTGGGGCTTCCGCACGGGCTTTGTGACCTTTGCCGGGGCCGGCCTCTCCTCCGCCTCCCACGATGCCTTGGTCAAGAAGCTCATGGGAGTCATCCGCTCCTCGGTGTCCAACTCCTCGGCCCCGGTCCAGTACCTCCTCCTCAAGGCCCTCGACGCCCCGGGCCGGGCGGAGGAAAAGCTCCGCTTCCGGGGCCTCCTCGAAGGCCGGTATCGCCGGGTCAGGGCCTTCCTGGGATCCACAAAGCTTCCTCCGAGCCTCCTTCCCCTGCCCTGCAACTCCGGCTATTTCATGAGCTTTGAGTGCCGGGGCATTTCCGCCGAGGCCCTGAGGCTCCGCCTCCTCGACCAGGGCATCGGGACCATCTCGATGCAGGACAAGTACCTGCGGGTCGCTTTCTCCAGTGTGGAGGAGGAGGCGATCGAGGGCCTCTACAAGGCCATTGTGGAGGCCGCGGCCTGGCTCAGCCGCTGAGGGCGGTCCTCCTGGCGCTGGCCCTGGCCCTTCTGGCCCTGGCCCCGCCCCTGGGCGCCCAGGCGGCGGGGGAGGGCCAGGTCCGCCTTTTTCAGGCCCTGGCCTCCTGGTACGGCCAGGAATTCCACGGGAGGCTCACGGCCAACGGCGAGGTCTATGACAAGGACGCCTTTACGGCCGCCCACAGGACCCTCGCCTTTGGCACCCTCCTTTTAGTTAGCAATCCCGACACCGGGGCGAGCGTCGTGGTCAGGATAAACGACCGCGGGCCTTTTGTGGCCGGCCGGGACCTTGACCTCTCCGAGGCCGCGGCCACCGTCCTGGGCCTGCGGGTCAGCGGCACGGCCCTGGTCAACTGCCGGGTCCTTCTGCCCGAGGAGGTGGCGGCCTATGGCCTTCCCGGCGCCGGGCCCCAGGCCAAGGCCCCGGCCCTCCCGCCCCAGGCCCTTCAGGGCTCGAGCTGCCGCATCCAGGTGGCCTCCTTCCGGGATGGGGCCAATGCCCGGGCGACCCAGGACCGTCTCCGGCTCTCGGGGATCCCCTCGGTCCTGGAGCAGGCCCGGGCCTACACGAGGGTGGTGATCCCTTCCGTCCCCGCCGCCCAAGTCGAGGCCCTCCGCGAGCGCCTCCGCTCCCTGGGCTACCGGGACCTCCAGCTGGTCTGGACAAAATAGTATCGCCTAACGCGCCACCGCGCGAGAAACGCCTTCCCCCTCTTCACATCGACCAGCGATAAACCAGGCCTCACTCTCCTGGCTTGCGTAGCGCGGCGGGTGGCACAAAAAAAACCGGATGGCCCTTGGCCCATCCGGTTTTTTTGTGCCAGGACCCGCGCTATGGGGTCCCAGAAATGGCGCTATTTAAGTATGTGCGAGGCGAGGGGCGGGAAGCCATTGAAGTAGATCGAGGAGTAGGATTTTGTATAGGCCCCGGTGGTCAGGATGTAGACCCTCTCGCCGATCTTCGTCTTCTCGGGCATCGTGTAGGTCCACTTCTCGTAGAGGATATCCATGGAGTCGCAGGTGGGGCCGGCGATGATGATGGACACGGGCTTGCCCTGGCCCTCGAAATAGAGGGGATACTTGATCGCCTCGTCCAGGGTCTCGATGAGGCCCCCGAATTTTCCTATGTCGAGGAAGACCCAGGGATAGCGGTCATGGACGGACTTCTTGGCGATGTTGACAATCTCCGAGACGATCACGCCCGCGTCTCCGGCCATGGAGCGGCCGGGCTCGATGATGACCTCCTCGGGCCACTCGCTCTTGAAGGTGTTGTCCAGGAAGCGCTTGATGTCCTCGGCGTACTGCTGGATCGAGTCCGTGGGCTCCACGTAGTTGGCCGGGAAGCCGCCGCCCATGTTGATCATCTTGAGGGTCACCCCCGCCTCCTCCTTGGCCCAGCGGAAGAGCTGGCCCACGGTGGTCAGGGCGGTGGACCACTGGCCCACGTCCCGCTGCTGGGAGCCGGGGTGGAAGGAGATCCCATAGGGCTCGAGGCCAAAGCGCACGGCCATCTTGATGAGCTGGCGCGCCAGGTCGGGGTGGCAGCCGAACTTGCGGGAGAGGGGCCAGTCCGCACCAAGGCCCTCGGTGAGGAGGCGGATAAAGACCCGGGAGCCCGGGGCGGCCCGGGAGATCTTGTCCAGGTCCATGGGGGAGTCGGTCACAAAGAGGCGGACGCCCTTCTCATAGAAATAGGCTATATCCTTCTCTTTCTTGATCGTGTTGCCAAAGCTCATTCTGTCCGGAGAAACGCCGAGGCGGAGAAGCTGGTCGAGCTCGTAGCGGGTGGCCACGTCGAAGTTGGAGCCCAGGTCCCGGAGCAAGGCCACAACCTCGTCCTCGGGATTGGCCTTGACCGCGTAGAATACCTTCGCGAAGGGAAGGTTAGTCCGCAGGCTCTCGTAGTTCGACTTGATCACATCGAGGTCGAGGATGAGGCAGGGGGTCTCGAGGTCCTTCGAGAACTGCTTGATCCGATCGAATTTCTCCCGGCTCATGAAGGTCTCGAGCGGGAAATGGTACTGGTCGTCCAACGCTGTACCTCACTCTCTTGAAAGGGGATAGTCGCCCGCGCAGGAGCCCGTCATGACTGGAACGACTTCACGCAAACCATAGAAGGATGCTTGCGTTCTTGTCAAGGATAAGCTATACCGCAGTCCATGCTCTCCTTCTTTATCAAGAAAGCCTTTTTTGACGGCTGGGACCACCTTTTTAGCCTCGTCCTCCTCAATTTTGGCTTTTTGGCCCTCCTGGGCCTTGCGGTCTTTGTGCCTGGCCTCGTGGGCGGGGGCCCCCTGGGCTTCTATCTCAGCCTGGCGCCCTTCCTCTTTCTGGCCGGGATCTGGTGGTCCCTCTCGGTCTATGCCCTCAAGGAAGTGGCCGACTACGGCTCCATCTCCTTCAAGGACATCCCGGCCCTCCTCAAAAAGGCCCTCCTTCCGGGCATCCAGTTTAGCCTGATGGGCATCCTCGCCTTCCTGGCCCTGGCTGTGGGCCTGCCCTTCTACCTTTCCCGGGGGGGCATCCTCAACGCCGCCGCCGCGGGACTCCTCCTCTGGGGCTCCATTTTCTTCCTCCTGGGCCTCCAGTGGTACCTGCCCCTCCGGGCCCGCCTGGGGGGCGGCTTCAGGAAAAACCTGAGAAAAAGCTTCATTGTCTTTTTTGACAATGCGCTATTTTCCGTTTTTGTCTCGGTCTGGTCGGCCCTGGGCCTGGCCCTGTCCGTGGTCCTGGCCCTCCTGGTGCCGGGCTTTGCGGGCCTTGCCCTGGGCCTGGACGACGCCCTTAAGCTCAGGCTCTACAAGTACGATTGGCTCGAGGCCCATCCCGGGGCCAAGCGCTCGGAGATCCCCTGGGAAGAAGTCCTGGCCGAGGACAAGGAGCTCCTGGGTCCCCGGACCCTCAAGAACATGATCTTTCCCTGGAAGTACTGAGCCTAAAGGCCGCCCCCCCCATGGCTTGATACACCGGGTGGGATGGCCTATTATGGTTCCTAGGCCTATGTCCATCACTACAAGCCAGCAAATCGCCAAATGGTATGAGACCTACAAGACCATCGATGTCACCCTTACCAAGGAGATAATCAAGGCCACAGGCTTCGAGCCCCGCCAGGTATATCTCAAGTGCGTAGGGGAGCAGTGGCCCTGTGTCGTCTACTCGACCTCCTTTTCCGGGGCCAAGATCATCGCCTCCTCAAAGCCCGCCTTCCTCGAGAAGATCCAGAAGGCCAACAATTCCGTCTCCCTCCGGTTTAGCTTCCGCATCGAGGGCAAGCCCGACCCCCTCTCTTTTTTTGTGACCGCCAAGGTCGCCGGCTTCTCCCCCTATACCCAGGCCGGGGGGGACCTCCAGTTCATGAACCTCGAGTATACCCAGCGCCCCCCGGACGACCTGATCGACGTCCTGGGCAAGCTCCTAGAGGCGAACATCAACTCCACCCGGAGGCGGGAGGACCGGATCCTCCTCACCCCGGATGTGATGCGCAAGGTCAATATCACCTCCAAGAACTCGGTCATCTTTGTCCAGGGAGTCCCCAGGAAGTGCATCCTCCGGGACGTCTCCTTCTCCGGGGTCAAGGTCATCATCGTGGGCCTCGCAAAATTCCTTGTGGGCAAGGACTGCATGATCCGCCTCGACATGGACGAGCCCCGGGAGACCCTGGAGATCAAGGGCAAGATCGTCCGCCACGAGGATGTGGAGGGGCGCAAGGACCTGGCCGCCATAGCCATCCATTTCGACGAGGCCACGGTGCCCATGTCCTACAAGATGCATATCAATGACTATGTGAGCCAGGTGCGCCACGACCCCCGTGAAGAGACCCAGGCTAGCCCAGACCACGGAGGATCCAATGGAAAGCAGTCTTGAGGCGGGACGCGACGAGGGGCCCGGCGCCGCCGTCCTCCGCCGCCTCGTCTTTATAGAGCTCCCCGCCGGCCAGGCCAGGGACATCGGAGGCTTCCGCACCGACCCGGCCATACCCATACCGGTGGAGACCGGCCGGGATGCGGAGCGCTTTGACCCCGCCGACCTCACCTGGGAAGCCATGGTCGCCGGCATGCTCAGGGTCCTCGCCTGGGCCCCCGACCATGAGCACGCGGCCTATTACCGCGCCTTTGTCCGGGCCGTAAGGCCCGGCATCCTCGGGGAGCTCTCCGAGGCCGGGATCATCAAGGCCCGCAACAAGGACTGGGAGATAGCCGAGGAGATCTTCCGGGCCCTGGCCGGCCTCTACCCCGAGGCCCCCGAGCCCCTGGTAGACCTGGCGGTGATGTTCGAGGACCGGGCCGAGGCCTACACGGCGGCGGGCAAGGAAGCCCTCTCCGAGGAGATGGACGAGCGGGCCTTTGACTCCTACAAGCGCCTCCTGGCCCTGGAGCCCCCCTTTCCCCCGGCCTACTTCAACGCCGCCTTCTTTTTCCTCCGGCGCCGGAACTACGAGAGGGCCAAGAGCCTCTTTGAGACCTATGCCAAGATCGGGGACGACGAGGACAAGGTCCAGCGCTCAAAGGAGATCGTGGCCAAGCTGGGGAGCCAGGGCTACCTCGACGAGCTCTTCAAGGAAGCCTACGACCTCATCCGGATGAACAAGGAAGAAGAAGGCCTGGCCAAGGCCAAGGAATTCGTCGAGCGCAACCCCAAGGTCTGGAACGCCTGGTTCCTGATGGGCTGGGCCGAGCGCCGCCTCGGCCACTGGGAAGAGGGGCGCCAGGCCTTCGAGAAGGCCCTGACCCTCGGGGCCGAGGGCTCGGATGCCCTCAACGAGCTGGCGATCTGCCTCATGGAGCTCGGGTTACTGGATGAGGCTAGGCTCAGGCTCGAGAAAGCCTTGCGCCTTGAGCCCGAGAACGGCAAGCTGATCACCAACCTGGGGGTCATAGCCTACAAGCGGGGCCGCCACGCCGAGGCCGAGGGCTTTTTCCGCTCCGCCCTGGAGATGGAGCCCGAGGACCAGGCCGCCGCCGCCTGGCTGGCCCGCCTCGAGTCGGGAGCCGAGGCCTAGCCCAAGGCCGTGGATTATCCAGTCCGATGACCGATTCCCAGGCCGCCCGGGCCCGGCGCCGGGCCCTTGACGAGGAAGGCCTCCTCGAGGACTTAGGCCGCCTGGCCAACCGGGCCTTTGGGCCCGAGCCCAGCGCTTTCGCGGACCTCGTAGGCCGGGCCCAGGAGGTCCTGGACGGGGAATCCCCGGTCCTCCGGCCCCGGGATGGGGAGGGCCTCCCCGGGGGCCTCCTCGATTTGCCCGACCTTCCGGTCCTCCTCCTCCCCGACCTCCACGCCCGGGCCGACTTCCTGGCCGCGGTCCTCACCTGGCGTCCCCCCTTGGATCCCGGGGGCTCGGATGCCATGCCCACGGTCCTCCATCTTCTCTCCCAGGGCAAGCTGCTCCTCCTCTGCCTGGGGGATGCCTTCCATGGGGAGGGCCAGGACGCGGCCCTCCGCTGGAACCTGGCTATCCCGGAGTACGAGTCCGGCTGGGCTTCCGCTCCGGCGATGGACGAGGAGATGGGCCGGGCCCTGGCCTGCGTGGAGCTGATCCTGAGGCTCAAGCTGGCCTTTCCCGAGAGCTTCCACTACCTCAAGGGCAACCATGACAATGTGGCCAACGAAGAGGGCAGGGGAGACCACCCCTTCTACAAGTATGCCTACGAGGGGGAGATGACAGCCTCCTGGTTTGCCCATCGCTATGGGGACGAGCTCCGGGCCGCCTATCGCTCCCTCGAGCTTTCCCTCCCCGTCCTGGCCCGGGGCAGGCACTTTGTCGCAAGCCATGCCGAGCCGGCCTTCCCCCTCAAGGCCGGGGATATCCTGGAATACCGGCGCCGGCCCGACGTGGTGGAAGCCCTGACCTGGACGCCCAACGACGGAGCCCTGCCCGGCTCGGTCTTCTCGAGCCTCCGGTCCCTCCTGGGCACCCGGGCCCTGGGCAGCCGCTGGTTTGGCGGACACCGGCCTGTGGAGGGGCGCTATGCCCTGAGGCAGCACGGGCGCTATATCCAGTTCCACCGGCCCGGCCACAGGAATGTGGTCCTCCTCAAGGCCGGCAAGAGCCCGGACGCTGCCCGGGACGTCCTCGATCTCGACCCCCCTTCCAGTTGACCGCCCGCTATCGTGAAGGCTAGTATCCTCTCGGCATGGCCCAATCGAAACGTTCGTCCGGCGGCTCAGGGGGTCCTCCTGGCTGCCTCTTCTGGCTTCTCCTCCTCATCGTTGTCCTCCTCCTCTTCCTGGTCAACCTGGGCAAGATCAAGGAGACTATCGCCAGGACGAATTTCAAGGAGATCCTCTCCACCCAGCGGAATGCCGAGGATGGCCGCCCGGCTCCGGTGGCCCCGGCCCCCAAGGTCGAGCTCGACCCGCCCAAGCCGCCTTCGGGGGACAATAAGCCCGGCCCCGTCCAGGTTCCAGCCACCCCGGACCCTGCCCCTAACCCGAGTCCGAGCCCGAGCCCTGGGGCGAGCCAGGACAAGGCCAAGCCCGCCCCCGCCCCGTCCTCAGCCCTGCCGGACAAGCCCAAGGACATTCCGGCCAAGCGCCGCTCGGCCCTCCTCTACTTTTGCCGGATCGATGACGACGGCGTGATCGTGAGGCAGGAGGTCAAGCGCCAGATCCCCGCCTCGGACCAGCCCCTGACGGATTCCCTGGCCGCCCTCCTTGGAGGGCCCACGGAAGAGGAGTTGCGGAGGAGCCTCGTGAGCCTCATCCCCCAGGGGACCAAGCTCCTCTCGGCCCAGGTGCGGGGGACCACGGTCTTCCTCAACTTCAACGAGGCCTTTATGTACAACCACTATGGGATCGAGGGCTACGCGGGCCAGCTCAAGCAGGTGGTCTATACGGCCACGGCCTTTCCCTCGGTCCACGACGTCCAGATCCTCATCGAGGGCGAGCGCCACGACTACCTGGGAGGGGAGGGCGTCTACATAGGCCGTCCCCTGGCCCGCAACAGCTTCTAGCCGCCCATAGGCCGATTGCGCGTTGACCGATCCTGAGAGCCTCCCCTATGATGAACGGAATTATCATCAAAAAACGGGGTTGCCATGAAAAAAGCCTGGATCCTCATCATTCTTGTCGCCATCTCGACCCTTCTCTATGGCCAGGCCTTTAGCGCCGGCGGCGGCCTCAGCCTGGGAAGGCTCGTCCTTGGCCTCCACCGCTGGGGAAACGCCAACCCCGACATGGTGGCCAACACCAACTATCCCAGCCTGTCCGCAGGCGCTTTTTTTGACGCCCGCTACCTCCTTGCGGAGGCCAGCCTGGGCTACGGCTGGTTCGACCTCCTGGATGGCTATATCGATGGCGTCTATGGGATTGGGGGAGGGGCAGGGAGAACCTACCTTTGGGTTGAAGGGAGCCTTATGGCCAAGTACCCCTTTCCCCTCGGCACCATCACCCTCTTCCCCCTCGCCGGTGTCGAGTACCGCCAGAGCCTGCTTGCCCAGGACGCAAGCGGCGCCGACCTCGACATGAAGGGGACTTTGGACGGCCTCTTTCTCTTGGGGGGCCTTGGGGTGGACAGTCCCCTGAAGGGGGTCAGCTTTGTCCGCTCTATCCTGGTCGTGGGCTACAAGCCCTATCTCGAGGATATCCAGACCTCGATGGTAGACAGCTTAGAGTCCAGCGGCTACTCAGCCACCTATGCCAGCTGGTTTTTCCGGGCTGGCTTCCTCCTCGGCTGGCGACTCTAGCCAAGCGCGTCGCCGGGGGTATTCCTGGGCTTTTCTCGCCCCTTTTGTTTCGATATTCGAAACCTCCGTTCCGCTCCTTGACTTGCCCTTGGGAGATTTCTCTGCTACAATCTTTTGCAACAACGCAGAGTTACGCCGCTCCAAGGAGGCTCTCCCATGGATTCCACCCGCCTACATGATTGGCATGTGGCCGCAGGCGCCAAGATGGCGCCCTTCGCCGGCTACGACATGCCGATCTCCTACCCCACCGGCTCAGTCGAAGAACACCACATCACCCGCCGCTCGGTCGGGCTCTTCGATATCGACCACATGGGCCAGGTCGAAGTGTCCGGCCCCGGCGCCGACGCCTTCGTCTCCCGCATCGCCAGCGCCACCGTCCTGGACATGAAGGACTGGGACGCCCGCTACTCCCTCCTCCTCGCCGAGGACGGCGGAGTCATCGACGACCTTTTTATCTACCGCCTCCCCGGCAAGTGGTGGATCGTCGTCAACGCCTCCAACCGCCACGCTGACGTCGCCTGGTTCCAGAAGCATGCTGGAACCGGTGTCAAGATCGACGACATCTCCGACGCGACCTATATGATCGCCGTCCAGGGGCCCAAGGCCATCGAGCTTCTGGACCTCGTCTCCACGGTTAAGCGCGGTGGCGGGGCCAAGGTAGCCGAGCTCCCCCGCTTCACCTCAGGCGAGCTCCTGGTCTCCGGCGTGCCCGTCCTCTTCGGGCGCACGGGCTATACCGGCGAGGACGGGGGCGAGCTCTTCTTCCCCGCCGACAAGGCCGAGTTCCTCTGGAAGCTCCTCCTCGCCGAGGGTGAAAAGCACGGCATCGAGACCAAGGCCATAGGCCTGGGCGCCCGGGACTCCCTCCGCTTCGAGGCGGGCATGCCCCTCCACGGCCACGAAATCAGCTCGGCCATCAACCCCATTGAGGCAGGCTTCAAGTGGGCCTGCGGCCTTGAGAAGGACTTTATCGGCAAGAAGGCCGTGGAGGCCATCATGGCCGCGGGACCTAAGCGCAAGCTCGTGGGCCTCGACGTGACCGGCGGCGTCCCCCGGGAGGGCTATGAAGTCCAGTCGGCGGACGGCAAGAAGATCGGCGAATGCTGCGCGGGGATGTTCTGCCCCACGGTCAAGAAGTATGCCGCCAACGCCTTTGTCGATCCCGCCTATGCCAAGGTGGGCACCGCAGTGAAGGTTGTGATCCACGGCAAGGCCAAGGACGCCCTAGTGGTCAAGCGCCCCCTCTACATCCCGGCATACAGAAGATAATGAATAAGAGCAACTAGTAGAATTTACCACGGAGGCACGGAGGGCACGGAGGGAGAGGCGTCGTATAAGAGAATTAGGGTGATGCGAATGGGAGAATCCGGAATTTTCCATAACATACATTCCTACATTCCCTTCTTTTCGTAGAAATTGCTTCTCTCTCCGTGATCTCCGTGGTTCCGTGGTTCCGTGGTTCCGTGGTTCCGTGGTGAATGGAATAATTGTTTGGCTTAATGTGGCATCGAGCGCCGGCAGCCAGCCCTGAGCGCAGTCGATATCGCGGGACCGGGAATATGACCCTCCTGGCCCAGCGTCGGAAATCAAGGAGTCTTTGGATGAACATTGACAAGAACGCCCGCTACCGCGCCTCCCATGAGTATGCCCGCAAGGACGGGACAGACTTTGTCGCCGGCATCTCCGACCATGCCCAGTCCTCCCTGGGGGACATTGTCTTTGTGGAGCTCCCCGAGCCGGGGAAGAAGCTCAAGCAGGGCGAGGCCTTTGGTGTCGTCGAGTCGGTCAAGGCAGCCAGCGACCTCTATATGCCCCTCTCCGGCACCATCACGGCTGTCAATGAGGCCCTGGGTGGGGATCCCGCCCTGGTCAACAAGGACTGCTATGGCTCCGGCTGGATGATCCGCTTTACCGCCACCAATCCCTCCGAATGGGATGGCCTCATGGATGCCGCCGCCTACGAGAAGGAAGCCGGTAAGGAGTAAGAGATGCCCTTCGTTGCGAATTCCGACGCCGACCGGAAGGCCATGCTGGCCACCATCGGCGTCAAGGGCGTGGAGGAGCTGTTTTCGGACATCCCTGCCGCCCGGCGCTTTCCCAAGCTGGACCTGCCCGAGGCCCTCTCGGAGCTCGAGGTCCTGCGGGAGCTTGAGTCCCTAGCCTCGAGGAACGTCACCGCCTCGACCTGCGCCTGGTTCCTCGGGGCCGGCGCCTACAACCATTTCATCCCCTCCCTCGTGCCGGCCCTCGCCTCCCGGGGGGAATTCCTCACGGCCTACACCCCCTACCAGCCCGAGGTTTCCCAGGGCACCCTCCAAGCCATCTTCGAGTACCAGTCCATGGCGGCCGAGCTCTTTGGGATGGAGGTGGTCAACGCCTCCCACTATGACGGAGCCACGGCCCTTGCCGAGGCCGTTCTCATGGCCCAGCACAACAGCCCCTCCCGCCCCCGCCTCCTCCTGCCCGCCGCCCTCCACCCGGAGTACAAGGAGGTGATCAGGACCTATCTCTCGGCCTTTGCCGTCAAGGTCGAGGAGTATAGCGGTGACCCGGCCCAGGCCGGCCTGGGCGAGGATGTCTTTGCCCTCGTGGCCGCCTATCCTGAGTTCGAGGGCGAGCTGCGGGATCTCACGGCCGCCGCCGCGGCCGCCCACGCCGCCGGGGCCCTCTTTATCGTCCAGGCCGACCCCATAGCCTGCGCCCTCCTCAAGAGTCCCGGCTCGATGGGCGCCGACATCGTGGTGGCCGAGGGCCAGGCCCTGGGCAACGCGATGAACTACGGCGGGCCTTTCCTGGGCATGATGGGCGCCACGGGCAAGCTCGTGCGCAAGATGCCCGGCCGCATCGTCGGCGAGGCCAAGGACCATGAGGGCCGCAAGGGCTTTGTCCTCACCCTCTCCGCCCGGGAGCAGCACATCCGCCGGGAGAAGGCGGTGTCCAACATCTGCTCCAACCAGGGCCTCGTGATGCTCCAGACCTGCATCTACCTGGCCGCCATGGGAAAGCAGGGACTCCCCGCCGTCGCGCGGCTCTGCTGGGACAAGTCCCACTACGCCGCCCAGGAGATAGGCAAGATCCCGGGCTTCAGGGTCAGGACCCAGTCCTTCTTCAAGGAATTCCTCGTGGAGACCCCGGTCTCCGCCGAGGAGATCTCGGCCAAGCTCTCCCGCCGCTGCATCGTGCCCGGCCTGCCCCTTTCCCGCTACTATCCGGGCCGGGAGCATGAGCTCCTCGTCTGCGTGACCGAGATGGCCACCAAGGCCCAGATCGACCTCCTCGTCCAGTCCCTCAAGGAGGTCTCAAGATGAACCTGAAGCCCGAAGCCCTCGTCTTCGAGATCTCGGCCCCTGGCCGCCTGGCCGTAAGCCTCCCCAAGGGCGACACCCCGAGCTATCCGGTTCCGGCTAACCTTGCCAGGGCCGAGCTCAGGCTGCCCGAGCTCGACGAGCTCACGGTGGTCCGCCACTTCACCCGCCTCTCCCAGAAGAATTTCTCCATCGACACGGACTTCTATCCCCTGGGCTCCTGCACCATGAAGTACAACCCCAAGGTCAACGAGGTCACGGCGGGCCTGGCCGGCTTCCGCAACACCCATCCCCTCGTGGGCGAGGAGTTCAGCCAGGGCGCCCTCGAGCTGGTCTATCGCCTCCAGGCGATGCTGGCCGAGATAGGCGGCTTCAAGGCCGTCTCCCTCCAGCCCGCGGCCGGCGCCCACGGGGAGCTGGCCGGGGTCTTTATGATCCGGGCCTGGCACCTCTCCCGGGGGGACACCAAGAGGACCCGCATCCTCATCCCCGACTCGGCCCACGGGACCAATCCGGCCTCCTGCACGATGGCCGGCCTCGAGACCCTGACTATCCCCTCCAACGCCGAGGGCGGGGTCGACATGGATGCCCTCAAGGCCGCCCTGGCCGGCGAGGCCGGCAAGGAAGTGGCGGGGATCATGATCACCAACCCCAACACCCTCGGGCTCTTCGAGCGCAACATCGAGGAGATCGCCCGCCTCGTCCACGAGGCCGGCGGCCTAGTCTACGGGGATGGCGCCAACATGAACGCCCTCACCGGGGTCTTCAAGCCCGGCCTCTCGGGCATCGACGTGATGCACTTCAACCTCCACAAGACCTTCTCCACCCCCCACGGCGGCGGTGGCCCGGGCTCGGGGATGGTGGCCGCCGGGGATACCCTCGCGGCTTTCCTGCCCGGCCCGGTCGCCGGTATGAAGGGCGGGAAGTACCGCCTCGAGCTTCCGGCCAAGACCATAGGCCGGATGAAGTCCTTCTACGGCAACTTCGGCGTCCTCGTGCGGGCCTATACCTACATCAGGATGCTGGGGCCCGAGGGCCTGCGCAGGGTGGCCGAGAACGCCGTCCTCAACGCCAATTACTTGCGGGTCCAGGTCGAGAAGGACTTCCCCGTGAAGTACCCCAGGGCCTGCATGCACGAGTTTGTCGCGATGGGCGACATAGCCGAGGGCATCCACACCCTGGACATAGCCAAGCGCCTCATCGACTATGGCATCCATCCGCCGACCATCTACTTCCCCCTCATTGTGAGCGAGGCCCTCATGGTCGAGCCCACGGAGACCGAGTCCAAGGCCGTCCTGGATGAGTTTGTCCGGGTCATGCACGAGATCGCGGAGGAGGCCAAGCACAATCCTGAGCTCCTCCACTCGGCGCCGACCACGACCCCCATTGGCCGCCTGGATGAGGTGGCCGCCGCCCGCAGTCCCGTGCTCTGCTACCGGGGCTAGCCCGCGCCCAAGGCAGGAAGCTTTTTTCCGAGTATGAGAGGGCCGTCCCCTGGGGCGGCCCTCTTTTTCCTTTGGGGCTTTTTCACCATTGCCTTCGGCGACGCAGGATTCCTGCCTGCCGCCCCCCGGGCCGCTAGCCCAGGGCCTTGGAGTAGTCGTACTGCTCCTTGGTCCGGGAAAAGCCATGGGCCTCGTAGAAGCGATGGGCGTCGGTCCTGAGGACATTGGCCTTGAGCCTGAGGCGGCCCAGGCCCTGGGCCCTGGTCCAGGCCTCGGCCTCGGCGAGCATCAGGGCGCCCGTGCCCCTGCCCCTATGGGCCTCGTCCACCACAAAGCCCGTGATCATGACAAAGGCCGGGGTGTAGAAGTGATCCACGACCTCGAGGCCCATCCA
This sequence comes from Spirochaetota bacterium, assembly GCA_029778945.1. GTDB lineage: Bacteria > Spirochaetota > Spirochaetia > Treponematales > Rectinemataceae > JANYKC01. The sequence continues at coordinate 7,721 of JAKPBN010000133.1, read as the reverse complement.
GGCGATCACCCGGCCTTCGGCCTCGGCGACGAGGATCCTCTGCCCAGGCCTGCCGGCCTGGGCTTCCAGGCGCCGGCGCACCGCCAGAGGCTCGTTGGGATAGCCAAGCTGGCCTGCCAGAGCGGCCAGGCTCTCGCTGTCCTGGGGCCTGGCATCCCTCAGGCTGGGCCGGGCCTTCAAGGAAGCCGAACCTTGACCGAGGCGCCGATATGCTCTCCCCCCTTGACCCATTCCGCATGGTCATTGGCGTTGAGGGTCACCTCGACTAGATTATCCCCGGAATGGAAGTTGTCCGCTCCCAGATAGGCCCAATTGCCATAGAGCCTTGCCACCTTGGTCCCGTTGACAAACACATGGGCGTGGCCCTCTCCCTGGCGCGGAGCTTGGCCGGCGAGCTCGGGGGTAAAGCGGAAATTGGCCGTAGTGACGTGGAGGTTAAAGCCTCCCTTGCTGTCGGGCAGGACTTCCGCCTTGAGCTGGGGCAGGGGCAGGGAGGGATCGACCTCGGCCAGGCTGTGGCTATGGGCGTCGGTCCCGCCCAGGGCCGGGGTGGGAACCGCCGGAGCCTCGGCAAAGGGGTCGACCTTGGGCTTGGGCCGGGGGCTGGGGGCAAAGAGGAGGTAGCCCACAAGGCAACCCAGGGCAAAGCCTCCGAGGAGGAAAAGGGCAAGACTTCTTCTCATCCCTCAAGTCTTGCTAGGCTTGGGCCCGCCGTCAAGCCTAGGCCGGCTCCAGGGCCTTCCGGGATCACGGAAATTTCCTATTCTTGACACCCGGCGCCGGCTACCCTATCCTAGCCAAAGGGACGCTCGCCGAAGGGCGGGTCCTGAACTAAGGACCTTTTCTTAGCGGCTGCGGCCGCGCAATTTCTAGGAGGCCCTCTTGTTCCAAAAGCAACCAGCCATGCGCCGGGTCCTTTACAGCCTGGGGCCGATTCTCCTCCTCTCCATCTGGCTCTTTGGCCCCCGGGTCCTCTTCCTGCTTGGCCTCTCCCTCGTCCTGGGGGTGGCCACCGAGTATCTTATGGAAAAACGCCAGGGCAAGAAGGTCAGCGAGGCCGTTCTCGTGAGCTGCAGCCTCTACGCCCTCTCCCTCCCTCCCCTGGTTCCGGCCTGGATCGCGGGCCTGGGCATTGTCTTTGGGGTCTTTATGGCCAAGGAAGTCTACGGGGGCTTTGGGCGGAACATCTTCAACCCCGCCATCGCCGGCCGCCTCTTTGTCTATATCTCCTTTGCTACGGTGATGCAGGCGGGCTTTGTCCAGCCGGGCAATTTTGGCCTGGGCGTGGACGCCGTGGGCAGCGCGACCCCCCTCGTTCTCCTCGCGAAGGGGGAGGGGCCCGGGCTTTCCTCCCTCCTCTTCGGCCTGCGGGCCGGCTCGATCGGAGAGGGGTCCGCGATCCTGATCGCCGCCGCGGGCGTCTATCTCGTGGCCACCAAGACCGCGTCCTGGCGGCTCGTCCTCTCGACCCTGGCCTCGGGGGGCGTCCTTGCCCTCGTCCTCCTCCTGGCGGGAGTGCCCCGGGCCCTTCCCCTTGAGTCCCTGCTCGCAGGATCCTTCCTTTTCGTGGCCGTGTTCATGGTCACCGATCCCGTGAGCGCCCCCAAGAAGCCCTTCGCCCAGTGGTGCTATGGCGCCATCGTCGGGGTCTGCATTGTCCTGATCCGGACCTTCTCCCTCTTTCCCGAAGGGACGAGTTTCGCCGTCCTCCTGGGGAATTCCGCGGCATCCCTCCTGGACGAATTTGCCTCAAGCCTCAAGGCCCGGTGGACCCAAAGGAAGGCAGGATCATGAGGAAGGACTCCATCATCTACACGGTACTCTTCACTTTTGTGGTCTGCCTTCTTTTTGTCCTGCCCCTGGCCCTGGCCAATGAGCTCACGAAGGCCCGGGTGGCCGCCAACCGGGACCTGGCCGAACGGAGGGCCGTGCTCTCGGCCCTGGGCCTCCTGCCCGCCGGGGCCAAGCTTGACGCGGAGGGCATCGAGGCCCTTTGGTCGGCCAAGGTCGTTCCCATGCCCGAGCTCAGGCCTAAGCTGTTCCGCTCGAGTTCGGTGGACGGTGAGCACTATGCCCTAGAGCTTGGCGGAGCCGGGCTCTGGGGTAGGATCGAGGCGGTGCTCGCCACCGATGCCAGCGTGAGCCGGATCGTGGGCCTCGAGATCCTTTCCCACAATGAGACCCCGGGCCTTGGAGGCCGGATCGACGAGGCCTGGTTCAAGGCCCAGTTCAGGGGAGAGTCCATAAAGGACGGGGGCATCAGCCTTGTCCAGGGCCAGGACTCGGGAGACAAGGATCCCGACAACGGCCGGGTCGAGGCCATCACAGGGGCCAGCCTCACGAGCGGCTTTGTAAAGACCATCGTGGACCGGGGCATCGCCGACCTGGCGGGCCTGAGAGACAAGGGAGGCCTCCGGTGACAGCCCAGAAGCGCAAACCCGGCCCGGCCGTCAAGCTCCTCATCGACAATCTGTGGTGGAACAACCCGGTGTTTATCCAGGTCCTAGGCATATGCTCAACCCTCGCGGTGACCAACAACCTGGGCAATACCCTCATCATGACCCTTGGGGTCAGCTTCGCCACGGCCTTCTCCTCGGCCACCCTCTCGGCGATGAACAAGGCCATCCCCGCCAAGGTGCGGATGATCGTCCAGGTCCTCGTGATCTCCTTCTTCGTCATCATCATCGACATCGTCCTGCGGGCCTACCTCCCCGAGGTGTCCCGGTCCCTCGGGCCCTATGTCGGCCTGATCATCACCAATTGCATCATCATGGGCCGGGCCGAAGCCTTCGCCCGGGCCAATCCGCCCCTCCTCTCCCTATGGGACGGCCTTACGAGCGGCCTGGGCTATATGGCCGTTCTCGTGGCCATCGCCCTGGTCAGGGAGCTGTTCGGCTTTGGCACCATCCTGGGCATGAGGGTCCTCGGCCAGTCCTGGACACCCTGGACCATCATGATCATGGCCCCCTCGGCCTTTTTTCTCCTTGCGATGGCGATGTGGGGCCTCAAGTCCCTCCAGGTACGCATGAAGGGAGGCAAGAAATGAGCCCCGACATCAGTCCCCTCTCCCTCCTTGTCGCCTCGGTCTTCACGAGCAATATCCTCCTGTCCAACTTCCTGGGGATGTGCTCCTTCATCTCGATCTCCAAGGACATGAAGTCCTCCTCGGGCCTCGGCCTCGCGGTGACCGTGGTGATGGGCATCACCATGACCGTGTCCTGGGCCGTCCTCAAGCTGGTGATCGAGCCCCTGGGCCTCGAGTACCTCTCCTTTATCATCTTCATAATTGTCATTGCCGCCATCGTCCAGATCCTGGAGATGGTCATCGACCGGGTCTCGCCGGCCCTCTACCTCTCCCTGGGCATCTTCCTGCCCCTCATCACCGTCAACTGCGCCATCCTCGGGGCCATCCTCTTCATGCAGATCCGCAGCTACAGCCTCTGGCAGACCGTGGCCTTTGGCTTCGGGAGCGGGGCCGGCTGGTGGCTGGCCATTGTCCTCCTCGCGGCCATTCGCAAGAAGGTGGATGTCGCCCCGGTGCCGGCGGGCCTCAAGGGCCCGGGCATCACCTTGATCACCATAGGCTTCATGGCCATGGCCTTTATCGGCTTCTCCGGCATGATGAGCGTCCAGTAGGAGGCGGCATGAATCCCTTGTTCCTTGGCCCGGCGGTGACAGCGGGCATCGCGGCCATCCTCGCCCTCCTGATAGCCCTGACCGACCGCTTCATGAACGACTATGGCGAGGTGGTCCTCGACATAAACGCCGGCAAGAAGCGCCTGGACGTCAAGGGCGGCTCGCCCCTCCTGGGGACCCTTGCCGGCCAGGAGATCTTCCTGCCCTCGGCCTGCGGTGGCCGAGGCTCCTGCGGGGCCTGCAAGGTCAAGGTCCTCTCGGACGTGGGGCCCCACCTGCCCACGGAGCTGCCCTACCTCACGCCCGGGGAGCTGGCCCAGAACGTCCGCCTGGGCTGCCAGGTCAAGGTGAGGAAGAACCTTGAGCTCGAGCTGCCCAGCTACCTCTTCAACATCCGCAAGTACGCCACCACCGTCCTGGCCATCCGGGACCTCACCTATGACATCAAGGAGCTGAGGCTCAGCCTGCCCGGCGGCGAGGGGGCCTCGGCCACCCTCAGCTTCGAGCCCGGCCAGTATGCCCAGATCGTCGTCCCTCCCCACGGGGAGCAGAAGGCCGAGGTCCAGCGGGCCTACTCCATGTCCTCGGAGCCCTCCGAGGCGGGAGTCGCCGAGTTCCTCATCCGCCTGGTGCCGGGAGGGCTGGCGACCAGCTGGATCCACTCCTCCCTCAAGGCCGGGGACCGCCTCGACATCGTCGGTCCTTTTGGGGACTTCCATATCCACGACACCCCGGCGGCGATGATCTGCGTGGCCGGGGGCTCGGGGATGGCGCCCTTCAAGTCCATGCTGAACCACATGGCCCATACCGGGGCCTTCCCGGACAAGGAGATCTGGTATTTCTTCGGCGCCCGCTCCATGAGGGACATGTTCTACCTCGAGGAGATGGCCGCCCTGGAGGCCCTCCTGCCCCGCTTCCACTTTGTGCCGGCCCTCTCGGAGCCCAAGCCCGAGGATGCCTGGAAGGGGCCCACGGGACTTATCACCAATGTCCTGGATGAGTGGCTCAAGACCCGGATCGGCCCGGACATCCCCAAGGAGGGCTACCTCTGCGGCAGCCCCGGGATGATCGATGCCTGCAAGAAGGTCATGGGCCAGAACGGCATAGCCGAGGACAGGATCTATTATGACAAATTCGCCTGAGCGCGGCCGGTCCGGCCTTGGGAGGGAGCTATGAAGATGAGTTCCAGCGACAGGGCCGCAGGAGCCCGCATGGCCCCGGGATCGATTGTCGCCTCGGGCTTCCTGGGCGATGACAGCCGGCCCCTCGCCGACATCATCGAGGCCGACGAGGAGGCCTTCCGCGCCCTGGGCCTGGACTTTGGCCTGGCCGCCGAGGGCCTCGGGGCCCTGCTCAAGGAAGGGGAGGCCGGCCTTGGGGCCGAGCTCCGTCACGGCAAGGGTCTTGTGCTCTCCAGCGACGAGGCCCGGGGCAAGGCCCCCTGTCCCTGGGGGGATGGCCTCCACCACAAGGGCAGCGTGAGGATAGGCCTCGCGGGAAGCGCCGACTTCCTCCTGGTCTCGGAGCTTTCCCTCCACCTCCTGAGGGAGCATCACTTCTGCCAGGGCCGCGGCAGCCCCTTTAGGCTCGAGCCGAGCCTCGTGAAGAGGGTCCTGGAGGCCTAGGCCTGGCTCCGCGAGGACCGGCCTTAGGCCCCTTTGCAGAAGGACCGGGGCCCTGCTAGAGTCAGGGGGTGGACTCCACCCTTCGCCTTGCCTCCTTCAACGCCGAGAATTTCTACCTTCTCCTCGACCATGACTACGACCGGGAGGCCCTGGAGGCCCTGGACGAGGATAGCTACCTAGCCATGAATGCCTCCATCTTCAATCCCAACAAGGAGAGGGGCAAGATAGCCGCGATCGCCGCCACAATCCTCGAGGGGGACTATGACCTCGTGGGCCTTGTGGAGATCGGGGGCATGGAGAGCCTCTCCCACTTTAACCGGATCTACCTGGGGGGGCGCTATGAGTGCTTTCTCCATGAGGAGAACTCCCGCCGGGGCATCTATGCCGGGGCCCTCGTCAAGAAGGGCTCCTTTGCCCGGGCCGAGGCCAAGGCCATGCCCGGGGCCTTTTCCCGCAACCTCCTAAGGCTCAGCCTGGACAGGGGAGGGCCCGACCTCGAGGTCTTTGTGGTCCACCTGAAGTCCCAGCACGGAGGGGACCGGGGCATCGCCCAGCGCATGCGCGAGGTCGAGCTCCTCGCCTCCCTGGTGCGGACCCACAATTGCGTGGTGATGGGGGACTTCAACGGGATCCTCATCCGGGGAGAGTCCCAGTTCGAGTACGATGCCTTCCTGGCCCTGCCCTTCCGGGATGTCCTCGAGGCCGTGGGCATCCCCGCGGCCGAGCGCCGGACCCATTACCACTTTGGCCCGGCCCCCAATTTCGCCCAGCTAGACTATATCTTCTGCTCCCGGGACGTGGGGGTCAGGGAAGCCGCCGTCCTCGAGGAGGAGATACCCCTCAACCGGGCCCAGCGCAGCCGCCTGCCCTCGGACCACCTCTTTATCGAGGCGACCATACGGCCCGCAGGCTGGCTAGCAACATGAAGTCGCCCAACGCGTAGGAGAAGCATGCCATGAAGACCCTGGGTAAGCGTTCCTGGCCCGTCCTCTTTGTCTCCGAGCAGATCCAGCAGGAATCCGACGAAGGCCACTGGCTCAGGCAGATCGTCAAGGCCCTGACCGAGGACTGCGGCTGCGAGGCCCTCTTCTGCTCGGCCTTTGGGGACGCCTACGACATCATCTATTCCCGGGAGGACCTGGGGACTGTGGTCGTCGACTGGGAGATCCGCAACTTTGGCAGGGTCCACAAGAAGAACGAGGGCTTTTCCGGAGACCACACCGGGGCCCGCTTTATCGAGTATGTCCGCCAGCGCAACCGGGACCTGCCCATCCTTGTGCTGTCCGACCGGGCCTCGATCGAAGGCATCCCCAACGCGGTCCTGGAAAGGATCTCCGGGGTCCTGTGGAAGCTGACGGACACCCCGGAATTCAACGCCGGCCGGATCGAGCGGACCCTCCTCGACTACACCCGGACCGTCCTGCCGCCCTTTTTCGGGAGCCTTGTGGACTATGTCAACGAGTACAACTTCGCCTGGCATACCCCCGGCCATATGGGAGGCCAGGGCTTCCTGAAGAGCCCCTCGGGCACGGCCTTCCACAAGTTCTTCGGGGAAAACATGCTCCGGGCCGACCTCTCGATCTCCGTGCCCGAGCTGGGCTCCCTCCTCGACCACTCGGGGGTGACCGGGGAGGCCGAGGCCTTCTCAGCCCGGGTCTTTGGGGCCGACGAGACCTACTATGTCCTCAACGGCACCTCGGCGGGCAACCAGATCGTCTGGCGCAGCCAGGTAAGCCCCGGGGACCCCTGTCTCCTGGACCGCAACTGCCACAAGTCCCTCTCCCACGCCATGGTGATCACCGGGGCCGTTCCCGACTACATGGTCCCCATCCGCAACGCCCTGGGCATCATCGGGCCTGTGGACTTCAGCCGGATCGATCCCGGCAAGGCTTACACGATGGCCGCCCTGACCAACTCCACCTATGACGGCATCTGCTACGACTCCCACCATGCGGGGCGGATGCTCGGCGGGGCGGGGATCATCCATTTCGACGAGGCCTGGTATGCCTACGCGAAGTTCCACCCCATCTACCGGGGCCACTTTGGGATGGACCTCGGGGAGAGGGACCGGTTGGTCTTCTCCACCCAGTCCACCCACAAGCTCCTCACGGCCCTCTCCCAGGCCTCGATGATCCACGTCAAGCTGCCCCGGGGGATCCATGACTCGCCGGAGGGCTGGGACGACTTCCACGAGGCCTTCAACGAGTCCTACATGATGCACTCCTCGACCTCCCCCCAGTACGCGATGGTCGCCTCCCTCGAGGTGGCCACCAAGATGATGCACGACAACGGTCCCACGGCCCTGGCCGACACCATGGAGGAGGCCATCGAGCTCAGGCGCAAGATCGCCCGGATCCAGAAGGAGGAGGCCGCCCAGGGGGACTGGTTCTTCGGGATCTGGCAGCCCGAGGGCCTCGAGTCGAGATCCACCGAGGATCTGATGCGGGACCAGTCCCTGTG